>NZ_JASNRB020000019.1:0-133417 GCF_030411975.2 Massilia orientalis
CTCGACGAGGTGGATCGCGAGCTTGAACGACGGGGACATCGCTTCGCCCGCTACGCCGACGACTGCAACGTATATGTGCGCAGCCGGAAAGCTGGTGAGCGGGTGATGGCTCTGCTCCGGCGCCGCTATGACAAACTGCGCTTGAAGATCAATGAATCGAAGAGTGCGGTGACCAGTGCGTTTGGCCGTAAGTTTCTGGGCTTTGAACTCTATAAGACCGGAAAGAATGAGGTGAAACGCGCTGTGTCCCGGAAGGCGCTGGAGACATTCAAGCAGAGGATCAGGCAGCTTACCCGCCGATCTGGCGGACGCAGCATCGAGCAGGTGGTTGAAAGTCTGCGCCCCTAAGTACTGGGTTGGAAAGCGTACTTCGGAATGGTTCAAACGCCGCGACTCTGGCGCACGCTGGACGAGTGGATGCGCCACAGGATGCGAACTATCCAGCTCAAGCACTGGAAGCGTGGCACCACGATCTATCGAGAACTGCTGGCCTTGGGCGCTCCGGTTGCTGTAGCCCATCGAATCGCGGCGAACAGCCGCAGATGGCAACGCAACAGCCGCTACCTGCTCAACAGCATCTTTACCATTGCCTATTTTGATCGCCTGGGCATGCCACGGCTCACATAACCTCAACTTCTCGAACCGCCCGGTGCGGACCCGCATGCCGGGTGGTGTGGGAGGGGATCGGCCAGACTAGCTGGCCGCCCCTATCCCGATCCGGACCAACCATGCCGCCGCTTACCGCCAAGCCTTACCTGCGTTCCGTCCAGGTCGATCCGCAGGCCGACATCGACCTGGAACGCTATCCGTTCACGATTCCGGCCGTGCGCGAGCTGGGCGTGCTCGAGCCGCATCCGGACGTCACTTTTTTCGTCGGCGAGAACGGCGCGGGCAAGTCCACTGTGCTGGAAGCGATCGCCGTGGCGCTGGGGTTGCCTGCGGAGGGCGGGACGAAGAACGTGTATCGGGAGCAGCAGGACGTGTCGCCGCTGCAGCACGTTCTGAAGGTCGCCAGGGGCTGGCGCTGGCCACGCAACAGTTATTTTCTGCGTGCGGAAAGCCTGTTCAACGTGTTCACCTATCTCGACGACCTCGGGCCCGATCCCCGCGGGCGGCCTTCGTTGCACTTGCGCTCGCATGGTGAAGCGTTCATGGCCGTGCTGCAGGATTTCAAAGGCGAAGGCTTTTATCTGCTGGATGAACCGGAAGCCGCGCTGTCCCCGAACCGCCAGCTGGCCGCGCTGACCGTCATCGACCGGCTCGTGAAGGAGGGCGCGCAATTCATCATCGCGACCCATTCGCCGATCCTGCTCGCGTACCCGCGTGCGAAGATCCTCAGTTTCGACGGCACGGGCATCGCCGAGATCAGCTACGAAGATACGGAACACTACGCCGTCACGCGCGACTTCCTGAACCACTACCCGCGCCGCCTGCAACAATTGCTCGACGACTAATGACCAGATTCGGG
Source organism: Massilia orientalis (assembly GCF_030411975.2). NCBI lineage: Bacteria > Pseudomonadati > Pseudomonadota > Betaproteobacteria > Burkholderiales > Oxalobacteraceae > Massilia > Massilia orientalis. The sequence continues at coordinate 1,469 of NZ_JASNRB020000019.1, forward strand.
GTCAGAGCACATTTTTTCTGAAAGTCGGGGGCAGAGCCATTTTTCGTCATATGTGTAAAAGCGACGAGGTTGCATCGTTCCCGTGACGTACGCATCGAGTAGAGCACATCAAGGGGACAATCTTCCCTGCAGACCATGTTTCGAAAAAGTGCTCTGACCCCGAATGAAGCCGGCTAGCTTGCGCGCCGTGCAGGGGCCAAGGTGTCGTATGCTCGTCCCGACGGCCGCCGCCGGGCGCGCGTGGGGAAAGTGAATGATCGATGCTGAACAAGTGAAGGCCGTGGTGCGCTTGCCGGCGCCGCAACGCTATGAATATTTCGTCAAGCGGGTGGCCGCGTCGGGTACCGTGTGGGGCCTGTACCGCAACGGCTGGGCGCTGGCGAAGAAGGACGACGGCACGCTCGTGTTCGCGATGTGGCCGGACGAGGAGTTCGCGCGGCTGTGCGCGGAATTCGAATGGGATGGCTATGAACCGCAAGCCTTTTCGCTGGACGAGCTATTATCCGAGCTGCTGCCCCAGCTGCAGCAGGACGACCTCCTGCCCGGCATCTTCCGCACGCCCGGTTCGAAAGGCGTGATGCCGACGCCGGGCCTGCTGCGCGTCGACCTCGAGGACGAGTTGCGAAGGGAAACACCATGAACGCATTGCCGCACGGCGCGCTGGCCTTGTCCAGCCTCGAAGAACAGATGCTGCAGCCCGGCGTGAAGGGCTTGCCGTTGACGGCGCCGCTGCGCCAGGGCGCGATCGGCGTGCAGGGCTGGAACGTGCTGCATGGCGATACGAGTTTTCCCGTCGCGGTACTGAAAACATCCGCGCTGCGCCACAACCTCGAGTGGATGCGCGATTTCTGCGACCGCCACGGCGTGCGCATCGCGCCGCACGGGAAGACGACGATGTGCCCGCAGCTGTTCGGCGCCCAGCTCGCGAACGGCGCCTGGGGCATCACGCTGGCGAACGCCGTGCAGGTGCGGGTGGCGCACCGCTTCGGCGTGCGCCGCGTGCTCGTCGCGAACCAGCTCGTCGCGCGCAGCGACGTGCGCATGGTGCTGCAGCTGCTGCACGAGGATCCGGGCTTCGAATGCGTCGTGCTGGCCGATTCGCTCGCGGGCGTGGCGCGCCTGGCCGAGGAAGTCGATGCGCATCCGCTCACGCGTCCTTTATCCGTGCTGGTCGAACTGGGCCTGTCCGGCAAGCGCGCGGGCTGCCGCACGCCGGAGGAAGCGCTGACGGTGGCGCGGGCCATCGAGCGCGCGCCGGGTCTCGTGCTGGCCGGCTTCGAAGGTTATGAAGGCTTGCTGGTATCGGACGACCACGATGCCGACCTGCGCGCCGTGTCCAGCTTCGTCGCGCGCCTGTGCGCGCTCGTGCGCGAGGCCGACGACGAAGGCCTGTTCGGCACGCGCGAGATCCTCGTGACGGCGGGCGGCTCGTCGTACTTCGACCTCGTCGCGCGCGGCTTCCAGGAGCTGCACGGCCTGTCGCTGCCGCTCGTGCCCGTGCTGCGCAGCGGCTGCTACCTGACGAGCGACCACGGCATGTACCAGCGCCACATCGCCGCGCTCGACGCACGCGAAGGCGTCGAACCGGATGCGGGCCTGCGGCCGGCGCTGGAGATCTGGAGCGTCGTGCAGTCGCGTCCCGAACCGGGCCTCGCGATCCTCACGATGGGCAAGCGCGACGCGTCGCACGATGCCGGCCTGCCGGTGCCGCTGTGGCACCACCGGCCCGGTCCCGGCGCCGCGCACGCGCTGCCGGACGGCTGCGAGATCGTCAAGATGAACGACCAGCACGCGTACCTGCGCCTGCCGGAAGGCCCGGTGCGCGAGATGCTCGCGGTGGGGGACCTGGTCGGCTGCGGCATCTCGCATCCGTGCACGACGTTCGACCGCTGGCTGCTGCTGCTGGCCGTGGACGACGACTACGCGGTACGCTTCGCGCTCAACACTTTCTTCTAGAATGGCCGGGCGGTAGGCTACAATCGGTTGTCGTTTTTTCGCTGACCGATCATGCCCGCCACGCCGCCGTCGCTGTTCCCGCCCATCCTCCCGAACCGTCATGGCATGCTGGCCGTGGACGACCTGCACACGATCTATTGGGAAGAAGTGGGCAACCCGAACGGCATCCCCGTCGTGTTCCTGCACGGCGGTCCGGGCGCGGGCCTGTCGCCGCAGCACCGCCGCTTCTTCGACCCGAGCACCTACCGCGTGATCCTGTTCGACCAGCGCGGCGCCGGCAAGTCGACGCCGCTGGGCGAGTGGCGCAACAACACGACGCAGCTGCTCATCGAGGACATCGAACGCCTGCGCGCCATGTTCGGCATCGAGCGCTGGCTCGTGTTCGGCGGCTCGTGGGGCTCGACCCTGGCGCTGGCCTACGGACAGGCGCACCCGGAGCGCTGCCTCGGCTTCGTCCTGCGCGGGATCTTCCTGTGCACGCCGGCCGAGATCGAATTCTTCCTGTACGGCGTGCAGTGGTTCTATCCGGAGCTGTACGACGAATTCATCGCGCCGATTCCCGTCGAGGAACGGGGCGATTTGCTGAAGGCGTACACGAAGCGCCTGCTGTGCGACGATCCGCAGCAGTACTGGCCCGCCGCGCGCGCGTGGAGCCGCTTCGAGGGGCGCCGCGTGTTCCTGCTGCCGCAGGAAGAAGAGCACGCGTCCGACACGCTCGACCTGGGCGTGGGCCGGCTCGAATCGCACTACATGGCGCACGGCGGCTTCCTCGAACCCGACCAGCTGCTGCGCGACGTCGGCCGTATCTCCCACCTGCCGGCCGTGATCGTGCAGGGCCGCTACGACGTGATCTGCCCGCCGCTGTCCGCGTACCGCCTGCACCAGGCCTGGGCCGGCTCGCGCCTGCGCATGATCCCGGACGCCGGCCACGGCGCGCTGGAAGCGGGCATCGCCCGCGCCCTCGTCGCCGCCACGGAACAGTTCAAGCGACACGGCCGTTTCGATTGAAACGGCGTCGATTCGGACAGAGGCCACCGCCTGCTACACTGTTCCCAGCTTCTTACAATAACGACAAGCTACCCGCATGAATATCCAGACCAACGACATCGGCCATGTCATTCAGCTGTCGATCGCGCCCGTGTTCCTGCTGACCGGCGTGGCGACCAAGCTGACGGTATTGATGAACCGCCTCGCGCGCATCATCGACCGTACGCGCGACCTCAAGATCGAATTGCGCAAGGGGCCGGATCCGGATTGCAGCGAGGAGCTCGACGTGTTGTACCAGCGCTGGCGGCTGATCAATTATGCGATCACGGCCAGTACCGGCTGCGGCTTCCTGATCTGCGTGATCATCGCCTGCCTGTTCCTCGGCGATACCACCAATCTGCCGCTCGACCGCTACATCGCCGGCATGTTCGTGGTGGCCATGGTCGCCCTGATTGCCAGCTTCATTTTCCTGCTGCGCGAAGTGTCCGTCTCGTTCCGCTACATGCGTATCCACCGTCACGACGCGCCGGTCGGGCCGGACTAGTTTTTACGAATCGAGACCATCATGAACGACTATCAACGTCCCCCCACCCTGCACCGCTACGGCCTGCGCGCCGAGCTGGAACTGGCGCTGTCCACCGGCCAGTTCAAGCTCCAGCCCGAGAACGGTTTCCTGACCCTGTCGTTTTCCACGGCGTGGAACCGGGGCCTGTTCGACGTCCTCGGCCCGGCCGACAGCTGCCTCGTCATCCACAACACGGAAGAATTCGGCGAGCGCCTGCACCGCGCCGTCCAGCGCGCCTTGCCCAACTGGGCCGGCATCGACGGCCAGGTCGAATACGGCATCCGCTCGCGCCTGGGCTCGGCCTTTTCCCGCCCGATTTCCGACGCGCGCGAAAAGGAGTGGAAGTTCGCGTGGCGCTCCCTGGCGCCGCATACGAGCCTGAATCCCGTCACGGTGCGCATCGGCAGCATCGAGCAGTTCGCGGAACTGCGCACGCCGGAGAGTTATCCGGCCTGACGTTCGCGCGTGTTGCGATTAGAACCACGGCTCCAGGAAATCCCGGTGTAATGCCGGGATCATCACTTACGTCGTGCCCATGACCGCCTCGCTCCCCGACACCGCTTATCCGCACCTGCTGTCCCCCCTAGACCTCGGCTTCACGACGCTGAAGAACCGCGTGATCATGGGGTCGATGCACACGGGGCTGGAAGACCGCTTCTGGAACTACGGGAAACTGGCCGCGTTCTACCGCGAGCGGGCGCGCGGCGGCGCGGGCCTGATCGTCACCGGCGGCATCTCGCCGAACCGCCAGGGCTGGCTGCTGCCTTTCGGCGGCACACTGAACTTCCGCGGTGACGTGTTCAATCACCGCCGCGTCACGCGCGCCGTGCACGAAGAGGGTGGCAAGATCCTGCTGCAGATCCTGCACGCGGGCAGATACGGCTACCAGCCGCTCGTCGTGTCGGCCTCGAACGTCAAGTCGCCGATTTCTCCGTTCCGCCCGCGCGCGCTGACGGCACGCGGCATCGAGTCGACCATCGCGGCCTATGTCCGCTGCGCGACGTTGGCACAGAAGGCCGGCTACGACGGCGTCGAGGTGATGGGCAGCGAAGGCTACCTGATCAACCAGTTCCTGTGCGCACGCACGAACCGCCGCACGGACGCGTGGGGCGGCAGCATCGGGAACCGCATGCGCCTGCCGGTGGAGATCGTGCGCCGCATCCGCGCGGCCGTCGGGCGCGAGTTCATCGTGATGGTCCGCCACTCCGTGCTGGACCTCGTCGACGGCGGCAACACGTGGGACGAAGTCGTGCAGGTGGCGCAGGCGCTGGAGAACGCCGGCGCCACGATCCTCAACACGGGCTACGGCTGGCACGAGGCACGCATCCCGACCATCGTCACGTCGGTGCCGCGCGCTGCATTTGCGTCGGTCGCGGCGCGGCTGCGGGATGCGGTCCGCATTCCCGTGGTCGCGTCGAACCGCATCAACATGCCGGCCGACGCGGAGCGCCTGCTGGCCGAGGGCAGCGCGGATATGGTGTCGATGGCGCGGCCGTTCCTGGCCGATCCCGACTGGGTGAACAAGGCCGCGGCGGGCCACGCGGACCGCATCAACACGTGCATCGCCTGCAACCAGGCGTGCCTGGACCACACGTTCGCCAACAAGCGCGCGACCTGTCTCGTGAACCCGCGCGCGTGCCACGAGACGGAACTGGTGTACACGCCGACACGCCAGCGCAAGCGCATCGCCGTCGTCGGCGCCGGGCCGGCCGGATTGTCCGCCGCGACGGTGGCGGCGCAGCGCGGCCATGCCGTCACGTTGTTCGATGCGCTTGAGCGGATCGGCGGCCAGTTCAACATCGCCATGCGCATCCCCGGCAAGGAAGAATTCGCGGAAACCATCCGCTATTTCGGCCGCCAGCTGGAGCTGACGGGCGTGGAACTGCGGCTCGGCCAGCGCGTCACGCGCGAGGAACTCGTCGCGGCCGGCTATGACGACGTGATCGTGGCCACCGGTGTCACGATGCGCCGTCCCCGCATCGACGGCATAGCTCATCCGAAGGTGCTGTCCTACCTGGACGTGCTGCGCGACCGCGCGCCCGTCGGCCCGCGCGTGGCGATCATCGGCGCCGGCGGCATCGGCTTCGACACGGCGGAGTTCCTGGTCCACGACGCCGACGCGCCGCGCCCGCAGCCCGTCGCGGACTGGGCCGGCGAATGGGGCGTCGACCTGGACGTGGCCGCACCGGGAGGCCTCGTGAAGCCGCATGGCGTGACGCCCGCGCGCAGCATCTGGCTCCTGCAGCGCAAGGCGACGCGTCCGGGCGCGGGCCTGGGCAAGACGTCGGGCTGGGTGCACCGCGCCACGCTGGCCCGCAACGGCGTCGCGATGCTGGCGGGCGTGCAGTACGACCGCATCGACGACGCGGGCCTGCACATCACCGTGGGCGGGCAGGCGAAATTGCTGGAAGTGGACAACGTGGTGATCTGCGCCGGCCAGGAAAGCCTGGCGGAACTGATGCCGCCGGAAGGGCAGCAGGGCGGACCGGCGTTCCACAAGATCGGCGGCGCCGCATTGGCGGCCGAGCTCGATGCGAAGCGGGCGATCCGCGAAGGGGCGGAGCTGGCGGCGCGGCTGTAGGACGTAGCGTATTCGCAACTATTGGATAGAATTCAAGTTAACATATTGGCAAATAGATGGTAAGTTGCATAACTGATCCCTCTGTTTCAGCCTGACAATGTCCACATCCCCCAAAACGATTCCGTACCTCGACGGTTGGCGCGGCCTTGCGATCGTGCTCGTCCTGCAATCGCACTTCGGCCTCGGTGGCGGGGGCAGGCTGGGCGTCGCGCTGTTCTTCGCGCTGTCCGGCTACCTGATGGGGGAACTCCTGTTCGTCAAGAACGTGCCGCTGGGCCGCTTCTTTAAACGCCGCATCAGCCGCATCGTTCCGACGTACTGGCTGTATGTCGCCGCGGCGTTCGCACTGGCGGGCGCGGCGTGGTACCAGAAGCCGTACGAGGTGCGGACCGACGAACTGGTCTCGACGCTGCTGTTTGCCCGCACTTATTATCCGGCCGACGTCAGTATCTGGTCGGGCGCCTGGCAGATCGGGCATTTCTGGTCGCTGAACGTCGAAGAGCACAGCTATATCTACCTGGCATTGCTGGCCCTCGTGGCCGGGGCCGCCGGCGTCAAGAGAACCTGGCTGCTGGCGCTCAGCACGCTCGCGTGCCTCGGCCTTAACCTCTACTACACGTTTTATCCACCCGGCGGCGCGTCGCCGTGGTTCGCACGGTCGGAATGCGCGGCGTTGGGCCTGATTGCGTCGGCCACGCTGCGCGCGTGGCGGCACGAGATGCCGGCGCTGCACACGGGCGCGGCCTGGATTGCTCCCGCGACGCTGGCGCTCGGCGCCGTGTGCTTCACCTGGACGGGCCTGCCGATCCTCGCGATCACGCTCGGACCACTGCTGCTGGCCGTGTCCATCAACTATGTCGGGACCGCGCCGGCGCTGCTGCGCAACGCGCTGTCCGTGGGGGTGCTGCGCTGGTTCGGGATCTGCTCGTTTTCGGTGTACGTCTGGCAGCAACTGGCGTACGTGGCGTACCAGAACCATCTGTTGCAGCGCCAGCTGGCTGGTGTGATCGGGATCCTGGTCGGCGTCGTGGCGTTCTACCTGTACGAAGATCCGGTGCGGCGCTGGCTGAACGGCGAGCGCCGCACGAGCGCCGCCGCGGCTGCGCCGCTGCAGGCGGAAGGCCAGGCGTAACGACGCTTATTGCCCCGCGCCGCTGCTGCCTTTTTTACTCTTCTTGCTGCGGGAACCCGACGCCGGCTGCGCCGTCTGGTCACCCTGGCGCGGCGTGGCGAGATCGCTCTGCCGGGAGCCCGCCGCCGATTCCAGCGAGCCGCCTTTCTGCTGCTGTTCCATGCCGCCGTAGCCCGACTGGCGCGATGCGTTCAGGCGGTCTTCCTCGCCGCGCGCCTGCATGCGCTGGGCGCTCTGGCGGGCGCTCCAGCCGGCCTGCTGCGCACCGGCGCCACCGCGCTGGCCGCCCACGTTGTCGTTGAGACTACCCTGCAGCGAGCCGCGCGCGCGCAGCGATGCGCCCAGCTGTTCGATATTGGCCGACTGCACGTTGGCACTGCCCGGCGCCACCCAGCCCGGCGCACGCGGCTGCTGGCTGTCTTGCGCGACGGTGACGGTTTTTTCCTTGGCGATGCCGCGCGAATGCGTGGTGTCCGGTCCTTTTTGTTTCGACATTTGATCCTCCTGTGAGCTGGGCTGACAAGAGGATCATGCGCGCGGGGAACGGGCTATTCCAGAGGAAGAGGGAGCGCACCTTTGTAGGACTGGAACTACCTTTTACGCACGACGACGCAGCCGATCGAATACCCCGCGCCGAACGAGCAGATCACGCCATGGGCGCCGCTGGGCAGGTCGTCCTGGTGCGAGTGGAACGCGATGATCGAGCCGGCCGACGACGTGTTCGCGTAGCGGTCGAGGATCACCGGCGCTTCGTCCGGCGTGGCGTCGCGGCCCAGCAGGGTGCGCACGATCAGCTGGTTCATGCTCAGGTTCGCCTGGTGCAGCCAGAAGCGGGCGATGTCCTCGATCTTCAGGCCCGCGTGCTCGACGGTGTCGCGGATCATCGCGGCCGCCATCGGGCACACTTCCTTGAATACCTTGCGGCCCTGCTGGCGGAACAGTTTATCGGGCTGGCCGATGCCGTCTTCATCGAAACGGTTCATGAAGCCGTAGTTGTTGCGGATATTGTTCGAGAACTTCGTCTTGAGTTTCGAATCGAGGATCTCGAACTGGTGGGCGCTCGTCGCCGTGTCGGCCGCTTCGATGACCATCGCGGTGCACGCGTCGCCGAAGATGAAATGGCTGTCGCGGTCGCGGAAGTTCAGGTGGGCGCTCGTGATTTCCGGGTCGAGCACGAGCACGGCGCGCGCCTGGCCCGTCTGGACGGCGGCGGCCGCGGTCTGGATCGCGAAGGTGGCGGACGAGCAGGCCACGTTCATGTCGAAGCCGTAGCCGTCGATGCCGAGCGCTTCCTGCACCTCGACGGCCATCGCCGGGTAGGCGCGCTGCATGTTGCTGGCGGCGACCAGGACCATGTCGATGTCGGCCGGCGTGCGGCCCGCACGGGCGAGGGCCTGGCGCGCGGCGGCCACGCAGATCTCGGCCTGCAGCGACAGTTCCTCGTCGGCGCGCTCCTTGATGCGCGGCGTCATGTGCGTGGGGTCGAGGATGCCGGCCTTTTCCATCACGTAGCGCGACTTGATGCCCGACGCTTTTTCGATGAAGGCGCTGCTGGACGGTTCCAGTGCGGTAACCTCGCCGGCCGCGATCTTCTCGGCGTGCTCGGCGTTGAACAGCTCGACGTATTGGTTGAACGCCGTCACCAGCTCATCGTTGGAGATCGAATTCGGTGGCGTGAACAGGCCGGTGCCGCTGATGACGACAGGTTTCATGTTTGGCTAGCTTTCATAGACAATAACGGGAGGCAACACTCCCTTGAATCAGGCGATTCTACACAATCGTACTGACGGTGGGAACCGAGGCCCCATTCCACAGGAAGCCCGTCAGTACAGGCGTTGTGCGGAATCAGTGAGCCTGTTGGGCGAGCGAGGCGGGCGGCGTGGCGCGTTTGGATAACTGTACGGGCAGGCCTTGCAGATGGTGCAGCGCCTGGGTCAACTGAAAATCGTCCGCGCTGCCGAATTCCAGCGGCTTGCGGGTGCGTTCGGCGGCGAGGATCCGCATCTGCTCCTCGATGTCGTCGTGGTTCGTCGCTTCCTCGCCCGCGCGGCTGGTGTCGTTCTTGAGGTGGTGCTGCAGGTCGGCTTCGCGCATGCGCAGGGCGTTCAGGCCGTCGCCGTCGGCGTTCTCGTCGACGGGGACGTCGGGCACGATGCCGCGCGCCTGGATCGAACGGCCGCTGGGCGTGTAATAGCGCGCCGTCGTCAGTTTCACCGCGGTGTCGCCGGCCAGCGGGCGGATCGTCTGCACGGACCCCTTGCCGAACGTCTGGCTGCCGACGATGGCGGCGCGTTTATGGTCTTGCAGCGCACCCGCGACGATTTCCGATGCCGATGCCGAACCCGTGTTCACGAGCACGACCATTGGAATCGTTTTATACAGGTCCGGCACCTTGTCGAGCGGATCGTTGCCGCGGCTGAGCAGGTAGTACTCGGGGCTGCCGTAGAAGCGGGCCTTCGAATCGTCCAGCTGGCCGTTCGTCGAGACGATCTCGGCATTCTTCGGCAGGAACGCGGCGGAGACGCCAATCGCGCCCTGCAGCAGGCCGCCCGGGTCGTTGCGCAGGTCGAGCACGAGACCTTTCAGGTTCGGCTCCGCGCGCGCCAGCGCGGCCAGTTTATTGGCGAGATCCTCGACGGTCGGTTCCTGGAACTGCGACACGCGCACCCACGCGTAGCCGGGCGCGACGATCTTGCCCTTCACGCTCTTTTGCACGATCTCGTCGCGCACGATCGTGAACGACAGCGGCGCCGGGGCGTTCTTGCGCAACACCGTGAGCACGACCTTCGTGTGCGGCTCGCCGCGCATGCGCTTGATGGCCTCGTCGAGGTCCATGTCCTTCACCGCCGCGCCGTCGACGTGCGTGATCAGGTCGCCCGCCTGGATGCCGGCGCGGGCGGCCGGGGCATCCTCGATCGGGGTGACGATGCGGACATAGCCTTCTTCGCTCTGGTTGATCTCGATGCCCAGGCCGACGAATTTGCCTTCGGTCCCTTCGCGCAGTTCGCGGTAGGCCTTGCGGTCCAGGTAGGCCGAGTGCGGGTCGAGCGCGCCCACCATGCCGGAAATGGCCTGCGTGAGGAGCTTGCGGTCTTCGACAGGCTCGACGTAGCCGGCCTTGATCGTGTTGTAGGCATGCGCCAGCTGGTGCAGGCCTTCGATGGGCATGCCGTCCACCGGCTTGTGGGCCAGGGCCGAATATTGCATCGTGACGCCGACCCCGAGGATCACACCGAGGGTGACCAGGGCAACGTTCTTGAAGCTGGAGCGCATGGGTGATGAGCGAAAGGGGACTGCGGTCCAGTATAACCCTCCCGCGGCCCGGTGCGACGCCGGGACGCGCGGGAATCTCGTCAGGCGACGGCGCGGTTGCCGGTCGGCAAGGTGCCGCGGCTGTTGATGATGCGCGAAAACAACGTCAGCTGGCCGTTGGTCGTGTCGTCCCAGCTGAAACCCTCGGCATAGCGGCGGGTGGCGGCGTGGTCCGGGTAGTTGCGGCGCAGTTCCGTGACGGCGTCGGCGATGCCTTTCGCCGTGCGCTCCTTCATCAGCACGCCGGCTTCCGGCCTGGCCACGACTTCCGGCGTGCCCCACACGTTGGATGCAACGACCGGCGTGCCGCAGGCCATCGATTCGAGCAGCACGTTGGCCCAGCCTTCGCGGCTGGAGGCGAGGATCATCGCATCGGCCGCGTTGTAGTAATGCTTGAGCTCGGTCTGCGCGACGGCGCCGAGGAATTTGACGCGGTCGGTCACGCCCAGGCTGGCGGCCAGCGCTTCCAGCTTCTTGCGCTCCGGGCCGATGCCGGCAATGAGCAGTTTCACGTCCGGCAGCATCGGCAGCGCGCCGATGGTCAGGTCGTGCGCCTTGCGCGGGTCGAGCACGCCGACGGAAATGACGGTGAAGCCGTCGATGCCCAGCTGGGCGCGCGCGGCCGCGCGGTCCATCGGCACGAAGCGCTGCAGGTCGACGCCGTTGCGCAGCGCGACGATGCGGTCGCCCGGAATGCCCAGACCGATCATCTCTTCGCGCAGCGCCTGGCACACCGTGATCATGCCGGCCGCGTTGTTTGCCGCCCACATGAGTTGTTTTCTCGGCAGCGTGAACTGCGGAATCAGGTTAATGTCGGTACCGCGGGCCGTAATCACGACGGGCTTGTTGAAATACTTGCCCAGCATCGCCGCGGCCACGCCGTCCGGATAAAAATAGTGCGCGTCGATGACGTCGAAGTCATAGCCCTCGTCGATGATGCGCCCGATCTCTTTCTTGCAGGCCTGGGCCATCAGCCACGGCGCCGCCGTCATCCCGACCTTCGGAATGACGAGGTAGCGGGGGTGCGTGACCTCGATGTCGTAGCGGGTTTCACGCGCCGGCACCTTGGAAAAGGCCGCGTAATCGCCGAAACGCGGGTGCTGCGACGGGAACCAGGGCACGGGCGCGACGACTTTCGATTCGACCTGGCCGCTGGCGAGCAGGTAGCGCAATCTTGTTTCGACAAAGATGCCGTGGCTGGGTTTGACCGTGTTCGGGAAGAGGGAACTGAATGTAAGGAGCTTCATCGACGATGTGCGCAGGGCGGAATAGCAGAGCGTAGCATCTATTATGTAATAGATTGCAATTACTTGGCTTTTCTAACGGAACGTGCCCCAGTTTAATAGCAAAAAAGCAAACGTGTAGCGTGCTCGCCAGAAATCTGTGATAAATTCGTCTAGTTATTAACCCGGCGGCATGTCCTCCGGCCCACCCCCTCATGAGGCGAACCGGCATGCAGCGCGGGCGTCCCATGGTCGAAACCTCAATCTGTAGAAGATCATGAAAATTTCAGTTATCGGGACTGGTTACGTCGGACTGGTGTCTGGCGCCTGCTTCGCCGACGTCGGCAACACCGTGCTGTGCCTGGACGTCGATACGCGCAAGATCACGATGTTGAAGGACGGGATCATCCCGATCCACGAACCCGGCCTGGACAACCTGGTCCAGCGCAACGCCGCCGCCGGCCGCCTGCTGTTCTCGTCGAACTACGACGACGCCGTCAGCCACGCCGACATCATCTTCCTGGCCGTCGGTACGCCGCCGGACGAAGACGGCAGCGCCGACCTGACCCACATCCTGTCGGCCGCGCGCAGCATCGGCGAGCGCCTGACGAAGCCGGCCGTGATCGTCGACAAGTCGACCGTGCCCGTCGGCACCGCTGAAAAAGTGAAACGCGCCATCGCGGGCGAACTGGAGAAACGCGGTGTGAACGTCGCGTTCCACGTCGTCAGCAACCCCGAATTCCTGAAAGAAGGCGCCGCCATCGACGACTTCATGAAGCCGGACCGCATCGTGGTCGGCTTCGACGACCTTGAGGCCGGCAAGCAGATGCGCCAGCTGTACGCGCCGTTCAGCCGCAACCACGAGAAATTCGTCGAGATGGACATCCGCAGCGCCGAGCTGACCAAGTACGCGGCGAACGCGATGCTGGCCACCCGCATCAGCTTCATGAACGAGCTGGCCAACCTGTCCGAACTGCTGGGCGCCGACATCGAGGCCGTGCGCCTGGGCATCGGCATGGACCCGCGCATCGGTCCGGACTTCCTGTACGCCGGCATGGGCTATGGCGGTTCCTGCTTCCCGAAAGACGTCAAGGCGTTGATCAAGACCGCGTCCGACCACAAGAAGGAACTGCATCTCCTGACCGCGACCGAGAAGGTCAACGAGGAACAGAAGAACGTGCTGTTCACGAAGCTGGTGCGCTTCTTCGGCGGCGTGAGCAACCTGAACGGCAAGACGATCGCCCTGTGGGGCCTGTCGTTCAAGCCGAATACGGACGACATGCGCGAAGCGCCGAGCCGCATCCTGGTCAAGTCGCTGTTCGACGCGGGCGCCAACGTGGTCGCCTACGACCCGGTCGCCAGCACCGAAGCGAAGCGCGTCCTGGTGGCCGAGCATGGCGAGGACCAGTGCAATACCCGTCTGCGCATCGTCGAGTCGGCCAAACAGGCCGTCGAAGGCGCGGACGTGCTCGTGCTGGTCACGGAATGGAAGGAATTCCGCGCGCCGGACCTGCCGTTCCTGGCCGAGAACCTGAAACTGAAGGCCGTGTTCGACGGTCGTAACATCTACGATCCGGACGCCTTCGCCGCCGCCGGCCTCGTCTACGAAGGCATCGGCCGCCGTTCAGGGAAAGTCGAGCAATGACGGAAGCAGTGAGCAACAAGGGAACGATCCTCGTCACCGGCGCCGCCGGCTTCATCGGCAGCGCGGTGGCGGTGCGCCTGACCGCCATGGGTCACACCGTGGTCGGCTGCGACAACTTCAACGATTACTACGACCCGGCGCTGAAGCAGCATCGCGTCGAGGCGCTGTTGAAGCCGGCCGGCGTGCCGTGCGAGACCGTCGAACTGAGCGACGGGGAGCAGGTGGCCGCGCTGTTCGAGCGCGTGAAGCCGGCGCTCGTCGTGCACCTGGCCGCCCAGGCCGGCGTGCGCTATTCGCTGAAGAACCCGGCCGCGTACGTACAGGCGAACCTCGTCGCGTTCGGCCACATGCTGGAAGCGTGCCGCAACCACAAGGTCGAGCACCTGCTGTACGCGAGCAGCAGCAGCGTCTACGGCGCCAACGCCAAGACGCCGTTCAGCGAGGACGACGTCACCGACGCGCCCGTGTCGCTGTACGCCGCGACGAAAAAGTCGAACGAGCTGATGGCCCATTCGTACAGCCATCTGTACGGCATGCCGACCACCGGCCTGCGCTTCTTCACGGTGTATGGACCGTGGGGCCGCCCGGACATGGCTTACTTCAGCTTCGCGCGCAAGATGCTGGCGGGCGAGGCGATCCCCGTGTTCGCCGAAGGCAAGCTGTACCGCGATTTCACCTATATCGACGACATCGTCGAAGGCGTCGTCCGGTTGCTGTTCAAGCCGACGACTCCGGCAGGCAAGCCGCCGCACGCCATCTTCAACATCGGCAACCAGACGCCAGTGCAGGTGCTGGACTTTATTCGCACGCTGGAAGGCGCGCTCGACGTCAAGGCGACACTGGACTTCCAGCCGATGCAGCCGGGCGACGTGCCGGCCACGCACGCCGATACCAGCAAGCTGCAGGACTGGGTCGGCTACAAACCCACGACGTCACTGGAGACGGGTTTGCGTGAATTTGCGCGGTGGTATAATCGGGCGATACGTGAAAATGTTTCCTACCTGAAATGAAAAAAGTCCTCATCCTCGGCGTCAACGGTTTTATCGGCCACCATCTCTCCAAGCGCATCCTGGAGACGACCGATTGGGAAGTGTATGGCATGGATATGAACTCCGAGCGGATCGCGCATCTGCTGGACCATCCCCGCATGCACTTTTTTGAAGGCGACATCACCATCAACAAGGAGTGGGTCGAGTACCACGTCAAGAAGTGCGACGTGATCCTCCCGCTGGTGGCGATCGCGACGCCGTCGACGTACGTGAAGGAGCCGCTGCGCGTCTTCGAACTGGACTTCGAGGCGAACCTGCCGATCGTTCGCTCGGCCGCCAAGTACAAGAAACATCTTATTTTCCCGTCGACGTCGGAAGTCTACGGCATGAGCCCGGACTCGGAATTCGACCCGGAGAACTCGGAACTGGTCTACGGCCCGATCAACAAGCCGCGCTGGATCTACGCCTGCGCCAAGCAGTTGATGGACCGCGTGATCTGGGGCTACGGCATGGAAGGCCTGAACTTCACGCTGTTCCGTCCGTTCAACTGGATCGGCGCCGGCCTGGATTCGATCCACACGCCGAAAGAAGGCTCCTCGCGCGTGCTGACCCAGTTCCTCGGCCACATCGTGCGCGGCGAACCGATCCAGCTGGTCGACGGCGGCCAGCAGAAGCGTTCGTTCACCTATGTCGACGACGGCATCGACGCGCTGATGCGCATCATCGAGAACAAGGACGGCAAGGCCACCGGCAAGATCTTCAACGTGGGCAACCCGGTCAACAATTATTCGATCCGTGAACTGGCCGGCATGATGCTGGACCTGGCCGCCGAGTACCCGGAATATCGCGAGACGGCCAAGCAGGTGAAGCTGGTCGAAACGAGCTCGGGCGCCTACTACGGCACCGGCTACCAGGACGTGCAGAACCGCGTGCCGAAGATCGAGAACACGGTCTCGGAACTGGGCTGGAAGCCGCAGGTGTCCATGCGCGACGCGCTGGTCAAGATCTTCGATTCGTACAAGGACAAACTGGGCGACGCCGAGCAGCTCAACACCTGATCTGCGTTCGACCCTCGTTGAAAAGGCTGCCGCGGCAGCCTTTTTTATTCACATGCACATAGCCATTCTCGGCGGCGGCGTGGCGGGTGTCGCCAGCGCGATCGCTCTCAAACTGAAAGGCCACGACGTCACCGTCCACGAACGGCGCGCCGGCGACGCGAACATCGGCGCGGGCATCGTCGTGTGGCCGAATGCCGCCTTCGTACTGGCGCAGTTCGGCATCCTGGACGACCTGGCGGCCGTCGCGGGCCACCCGCGCGCGATGCGCCGCCTGTCGCGTGCCGGCGCGGACCTCGGTGCGCTGGACATCGGCCTGATCGAGGCGCGGATGGGCTATCCCAGCCTGTCCGTCCTCAGGAGCGATTTCCAGCGCATCCTGTCGGCACGGCTGCAGGCGCTGGGCGTCGCGGTCCGGTATGGCCGCAACGTCGCGCGCATCGAACCGGGCGCGGTCGTCCACTTCGACGACGGGGCGACCTTGACGGCGGATCTCGTCGTCGGCGCCGACGGCCGCATGGCATCGTGCGCCCGCCGCTACGTCACGGGCGGCAACACGCCCATCTACCAGGGCTTCATCAACTGGATCGGCGTCTGCGAGGGCGAGTTCGACGTGGACACGATCTCGGACTATTGGGGCACGGGCGCACGCTTCGGCATCGTGCCCGTCGCGCGCGACAAGGCGTATTGGGCCGGCGGCGCAGCGCAGGCCACGATCGGCGCGCGCGATCCGGACGCTTATCGGGACGAGCTGCAGCGCCTCTTCGCGGACTGGCCGGAACCGGTACGGCGCATCGTCGCCACCACGCCCGCCGCGCGCATCAACAAGATATACGTGCACGACCACGATCCCGTACCGACCTGGTACCGGGACAACCTGGTCATCATCGGCGACGCGGCCCATGCGGCCCTGCCCACGTCCGGCCAGGGCGCATGCCAGGCGCTGGAAGACGCGTGGCACCTGGCGAACTGCATCGAGGCGCATCCGGGCAATGTGGGCCAGGCCCTGCAAGCCTTCACCGCGCTGCGCTTCCAGAAGACGGCCGGGATCACGATGGCCGGCCGCGGCCTGGCGGCGTCGCTGTTCAACCGCGACGAGGCGTTCTGCCGCGAGCGCGACCGCGCCAGCCGGCACGCGGACTACGCGGATCTCGCACGGGCGATGGCGGATGGGTGGAGCCGGCATCTGCCGCTGTAAGTACGAGATGTCAATACGACCTCGGGGTTCTTGTTAATCCTTGTATCTGCCGGCAAACACGGCGTAAGTATTTGTAAAGTGCCCGGACAGGGTGGGGGGCAGGGCATATAGTCCTTATCAGTTTTTCTCTCTCTCTCCACTCTTGAAGTGGTCTTTGCCCACGGTTCCCCCACCGTGGGCTTTTTTCTGCCCGGAGCCCAAATGATCACGACCCGGTTCGCCCGCGCTGTCCTGTGCGCGCTCGCCATCGGCAGCGCCGTCCCTTCGTTCGCCGTCCCGCTGATGGACATGCGCGCCGACGACCTGCTGTTCATGTCCGCCGACGTAAAGAAATCCCTGAACCTGACCCCGAACCAGCAGACCTTGTGGAACCAGATGGAAGGCCGTTCGCGCTCCATCCTGCGCGAGCGCCAGCGCCGCCGCGAGACGCTGCAGGAACAGGCGAAGACGCTGCTGGCGAAGCCGGAGGTCGAATTGCGCGACCTGAACCGGGCCGTCGAGGCGGAAGCCGCGGCGACCAATACCGAGGACAAGCAGCTGCGCGAAGCGTGGCTGGAAGTGAACGATGCGCTCGACGACAAGCAGCGCGCCCAGGTCGCGACGTTCATCGGCGAGCAGTTGATGCGCGTGGTGCCGGAGGGGCGTTCGGGCACCGAACGCGGCGGCGAACGTGGCGGGGAGCGCGGCGGCGGCCGTCCGGGCGGCATGGGCGGCCACGGGCGTGGCGGGATGGGCGGCCCCGGCGGGGCGTCGATCAATCTCGGCGGCTGAGTCGTACATACAATGTATCGTTAAGTAAAAATCCGCTGCCGTTCGCTGATTCGACTATCCTTCCCCGCTAGAATTGGTGCCGCTGCGCAACCGATAACAACGATAGTCATGAGCATCAGCGAAGTCCTCAAGCGCCGGCTGCTGGCGATGCTCGTGCAGAGCGCGGCGACGGCGGCCCGGTGTATCGGCACACCGGGCCGTGTTACATTCGCGGATGGCCACAAGCCACCCCGCAGCACACAAGGACCCCTCTTGAAACGATACCTTCTCAGTACCCTGACCTTTTCCATGCTGACCACCTTCGTCTCCGCGCCAACCGCGGCGGCGGACCGCGCCGGCATCGACACGCAATACATCGACCCGAGCGTACGCGTGCAGGACGATTTCTTCACTTACCTGAACGGCAAGTGGCTCAAGACGACCGAGATCCCCGCCGACCGCTCGAGCTGGGGCACCTTCATGAAGCTGCGCGAGGACACGCAGCCGCAGCTCCTCGGCATCATCGAAGCGGACCAGAAGGACCCGCACAAGAAAGCCGGCACCGATGCGCAGAAGATCGCCGACCTGTACACGAGCTTCATGGACGAGAAGAAGCTGGAGACGCAGGGCTACAAGCCGCTGACGGGCGAACTGCAGCGCATCCGCACCCTGAAGGACAAGAAGGGCGTGCCGGACCTGATCGCGCACCTGTCGAAGATCGGCGTCGCGACGCCGTACGGCATCGCCGTGGCGCAGGACGCGAAAGCGTCGACGAAGTACGCCACCTACATCCGCCAGGGCGGCCTCGGCATGCCGGACCGCGACTACTACCTGAAGGCGGACGACGCCAGGATGGCCGCGGCCAAGGCGAAGTACGAACAGCACGTCGCGAAGATCCTGGCGCTCGCCGGCGACAAGGACGCCGACGCGAAGGCGAAGGCGATCGTCGCGTTCGAGACGGCACTGGCGAAGGCGCAGTGGACGAAGGTCGAACTGCGCGACCCGAACAAGAGCTACAACAAGATGGACGTGGCGCAGCTCGCCGCGCTGACGCCGGGCTATGACTGGAAGGCCGCGTTGGGCGCCGCCGGCGTGGGCAACCGGATCGACTACGTGATCGTCGGCCAGCCGAGCTACCTGCAAGGCCTCGACAAGCTCCTCGCCGACACCGACCTCGATACCGTCAAGGCGTACTTCCAGTGGCAGCTGCTGCGCGAATACGCGCCTTACCTGTCGAAGGCGTTCGTCGACGCGGACTTCGATTTCTACGGCAAGACGCTGACCGGCGCGGACGTCAACCGCCCGCGCTGGAAGATCGGCGTGTCCGTCGTCGAAGGCGCGCTGGGCGAGGCGCTGGGCCGCGAATACGTGGCGAAATACTTCCCGCCGGAGCGCAAGGCGCGCATGGAGGAACTCGTCAAGAACGTCCTCGCCGCGTACAGGGAATCGATCGACCAGCTCGACTGGATGGGCCCGGAGACCAGGAAGGAAGCCCAGGCCAAGCTGGCGAAGTTCACGCCGAAGATCGGCTATCCAAACAAGTGGCGCGATTACACCCGCCTGAGCGTCAGGAAGGATGACCTGGTCGGCAACGTGATGCGCGCCGCGACCTTCGCCTACAACCGCAACATCGACAAGCTGGGCAAGCCGATCGACCGCGAAGAATGGGGCATGACGCCGCAGACGGTGAATGCGTACTACAACTCGCGCATGAACGAGATCGTGTTCCCGGCCGCGATCCTGCAGCCGCCGTTCTTCGATGCGAGCGCGGACGACGCCGTCAACTACGGCGGCATCGGCGCCGTGATCGGCCACGAGATCGGCCACGGCTTCGACGACAAGGGCAGCCAGTCGGACGGCGAGGGCAATCTGCGCAACTGGTGGACGCAAGAGGACCAGGCGCGCTTCAAGGCCAAGACCGACATGCTGGTCAAGCAGTACGAGGCGTTCGAGCCGCTGCCGGGCTACCACGTCAACGGCGCCCTCACGCTTGGCGAGAACATCGGCGACAACTCGGGCCTCGCCATCGCGTACAAGGCTTATAAAATCTCGCTGCACGGCCAGCAGGCCCCCGTCATCGACGGCCTCACGGGCGACCAGCGCTTCTTCATGGGCTGGGCCCAGGTGTGGCGCTCGAAGATGCGCGAGGCGCAGCAGATCGTGCAGGTGAAGACCGACCCGCACTCGCCGGGCCAGTTCCGCGCCAACGGCACGCTGCGCAACCAGGCCGCGTTCTACGAGGCGTTCGGCGTGAAGGAAGGCGACAAGATGTATTTACCGCCGGAGCAGCGCGTCACCATTTGGTAACAAAAACGGATCGCCATCAGCGATAATCAGGAGCGGCGGTACCCCCGCCGGCCCACCATCCCACCCATAACAACCCGAGGGAGATGAAGAGATGATGAAGAAGCACACCCTGTTGAGCGCCCTGACCCTGGCGCTGCTTGCCAACGCCGGCCACGCGGCGGAAGGCGCCGCCGCCAAGAACACGGCCATGAAGAAGGGCCAGACCCTGGCCGCCGGCGTCGCCACCGAATACATCGATCCGGCGGTCCGCCCGCAGGACGATTTCTATGAATACCTGAACGGCAAGTGGATGAAGACGGTCGAGATCCCGGCCGACAAATCGAGCTGGGGCTCGTTCGCCAAGCTGCGCGACGACACGCTGCCGCAGCTGCGCGGCATCATCGAGAAAGCCGCCGCCGGCAACCCGGCCAAGGGCACCGACGCCCAGCGCATCGGCGATTACTACGCCAGCTTCATGGACGAAGCGAAGCTCGAGCAGCTGGGCATCACGCCGCTGAACGGCGAACTGGCGAAGATCGCGGCGCTGAAGGACAAGTCCGAGCTGCCCGCGCTGCTGGCGCACCTGGGCAAGATCGGCGTGAACGTGCCGTACGATTTCGGCATCCACCAGGACAACAAGGATTCGACCAAGTACGTCGCCGACATCTACCAGAGCGGCCTGGGCATGCCCGACCGCGACTACTACCTGAAGGCGGACGACGCCAAGCTGGCCGACGCGAAGGCCAAGTACCTGACGCACGTCGAGAAGACGCTGGCGCTGGCCGGCGACAAGAACGCCGCCGCCAACGCGAAGGCCATCGTCGACTTCGAGACGGAGCTGGCCAAGGTGCAGTGGACCAAGGTCGAACTGCGCGACCCGATCAAGGCCTACAACAAGGTGCCGCTGGCCGACATGGGCAAGGTCGCGCCGGACTACGACTGGAACGGCTACCTGCAGGCCACCGGCATCGCCGGCAAGACGACCTATGTGATCGTCAGCCAGCCGACCTACCTGAAGGGATTCGCCGAGATCTCCAACAAGACCTCGCTGGACACCTGGAAGGCCTACCTGACGATGCACCTGGTGGACGCGTACGCGAGCTACCTGAACAAGGCCTTCGTCGACGAGCGCTTCGACTTCTACGGCAAGACCCTGTCGGGCGTGAAGGAAATGGAACCGCGCTGGAAGCGTGGCGTGGGCGCGATCGAGCGTTCGCAGGGCGAGTCGCTGGGCAAGCTGTACGTGGCCGAGTACTTCCCGCCGGAGCGCAAGGCGCGCATGGAGGCGCTGGTCAAGAACCTGCTGGTCGCCTACAAGCAGAGCATCGACAAGCTGGACTGGATGTCGCCGGCCACCAAGAAGGAAGCGCAGGCCAAGCTGGCCAAGTTCACGCCGAAGATCGGCTACCCGAACAAGTGGAAGGATTACTCGGCCCTGGTCGTCTCGCGTGACGACCTGGTGGGCAACGTGATGCGTTCGCGCGACGTCGAGTACAACCGCGAACTGAACAAGCTGGGCAAGCCGATCGACCGCGACGAGTGGGGCATGACGCCGCAGACCATCAACGCGTACTACAACCCGGAGATGAACGAGATCGTGTTCCCGGCCGCGATCCTGCAGCCGCCGTTCTTCGACGCCAAGGCGGATGATGCCGTGAACTACGGCGGCATCGGCGCCGTGATCGGCCACGAGATCAGCCACGGTTTCGACGACCAGGGCGCCCAGTACGACGGCGACGGCAACCTGCGCGACTGGTGGACCGCGGCCGACCACAAGAACTTCGAGGCCAAGACGAAGATGCTGGTCAACCAGTACAACCAGTTCGAGCCGATCAAGGGCTACCACGTGAACGGCGAACTGACGCTGGGCGAGAACATCGCCGACAACTCGGGTCTCGCGATCGCTTATAAAGCCTACAAGATCTCGCTGAAGGGCAAGAAGGCGCCCGTGATCGACGGCTTGAGCGGCGAACAGCGCCTGTACATGGGCTGGGCCCAGGTGTGGCGTACCAAGATGCGCGAACAGCAGCAGATCGTGCAGGTGAAGACCGACCCGCACTCGCCGGGCCAGTTCCGCGCCAACGGCACGCTGCGCAACCAGCCGGGCTTCTACGACGCCTTCAAGGTCAAGCAGGGCGACAAGATGTACCTGGCGCCGCAGGAGCGCGTCATCATCTGGTAATCCCGGCCCCAACGCCATCCCGCAGTCCGGGGATGGCGTTGTCGTTGTTAGCGGTCGCAAATACAACACGGTTACAACTTGATGCTCTTAAAGCTTGCAAATATGCTAAAGTTCGCGACGCTGTCCCATCGTTGACCTTTCCCCGACATACATGCAAGCGGTTTTCCAGAAACCCTCGTCCCGGTTCCTTTGCCTGGCTTATTTGTGCGCCGTCCTCGTCGGCGCGCTGGCCGTGTTCATGGCGAAGTCGTACCAGTCCGGTTTTTCCGGGGCGGATGAACCGTCGCACTTCCTCAACGGTTATTTTGTCTCCGATTACATTGCTCGCCATTTCGGCAGCAATCCGATGGGCGCGGCCACCGATTTCTACGTCCATTATCCGAAAATCTCGATCGGGCACTGGCCGCCGGCCTATTACGGCATCCTCGGTCTCGTATTCCTCGTACTGCCGCCGACCTTGCCGGTGATCTTCGCCGTCAACGTCCTGTTCGCCGCACTGCCGGCGATCGGCGTCGCCGCGGCGCTGTCCATGCTGGCCGACCGCCGCGCCGCGCTGGCCGGCGCGCTCGTCTACGCGGTGACGCCGCTGGTGCTCGAAGGTCACGTGATGTTCATGGCGGACCAGCCGCTGACCGCCTGCCTGGTCGCCGCCACCGCCGTCTGGATCGCGTTCAGCGTGCGTCCCGGCTGGGGCAGTGCGCTCGGGTTCGCGCTGCTCGCCGCAACGGCCGTGCTCGTCAAGGGCAACGGCTGGCTCGTCGTGTTCGTTCCCGTCTTCCACATCCTGCTGACGGCCAACTGGAAACTGCTGCTGTCGGTGCGGCTGTACGTCGCCGCCGCGCTGGCGGCCGCCATCGTCGTGCCGTGGTACATGCTGACGGCCAAGATCGCCGCCGACGGTTTCAACTATCAGGCCGGCCTGCCGTATGCGGCGAAGGCGCTGCTGTACAACCTGCAGGCCCTGGGGCGGAACGTGACGCCCGTCGGCGGCCTGCTGGCCCTGTACGCCATCGTGGCCGAGTTCCGCGCACGCCGCGCCGAGCCGCAGCGCTGGACGATCGTCAGCGCCGCGATCAGCCTGCTGCTGGCGACCCTGCTGCTGCAGTCGCTGGTGCCGGTCGACATCGTCGAACGCTACATGGCGCCCGCGCTGCCGGCCGTCGTCGTGCTGGCCGTGCTCGGCGCCGTGCGCCTGCTGGCGCACCTCCGTGCAGGCATGCCCGCACCGGCGCTCGCCGCGTTGGCGGTCGTGATGGCCGTGCCGGGCATCATGCACCTGGTCCAGCGCGCGCCGAAGGCCGATACCGGCATCGCCGCCGTGACCGACCGGCTGGCCGCCGCCAAACCCGTGCTGACCGTCATCGACGGCAGCGCCTCCACCGAAGGCTGGTTCATCGCCGACATGGCCGTGCACGACAGCGCGCTGCGCGGCTACGTCGTGCGGGCGTCGAAGCTGCTGGCCGACTCGAATTTCATGGGCACCACCTATACCCTCAAGTACCACGACACCGCGGACGTGCTGGCCGAACTGCACCGGCTGGGCGTCCAGCACGTCGTCATCGTGCGCGAGGGCGGCAAGGACGCCTATCCGCACAGCGCCCAGGTGCGCGAGGCACTGGCGCGCGCCGATTCCGGCTTCCGGCTCGGCCAGACCCTGCCGCACCAGTACCGGTCGGGCGTCACCGAAGTCTACGACGCCGTCGCCCCGGCCCGGCCCGACATCGCGGCCGTCCGCAACATGGGCCTGCCGGCCAAGGCGACGGCGCTCACCAAATTGCAGTAATCCCAGTTCACCCGTCACACAACAGTATCCGCAGCGAGGACGCAGCATGCCTTCCACACTGAAAACCAACGTATTGCCGATCGAAGCGGCCCGCGCCGCATATGCCGGCCTCGACATCGCAGTGATCCTGCCTTGTTATAACGAGGAGGCCGCCATCGGCGCCGTCGTCGAAGGCTTCCGGCGCGAACTTCCGCAGGCGCGGATTTACGTCTACGACAACAACTCCAAGGACCGCACGTCCGAAGTGGCCGCGGCCGCCGGCGCCATCGTGCGCGCCGAGACCCTGCAGGGCAAGGGCAACGTCGTGCGCCGCATGTTCGCCGACATCGATGCCGACATCTACCTGATGTGCGACGGCGACATCACCTACGACGCCGCGAGCGCGCCGGCGCTGATCGCCAAGCTCGTCGACGAAAACCTGGACATGGTCGTCGGCTGCCGTGTCGACTCGGAGGAAGCCGCCTACCGCGCCGGCCACCGCTTCGGCAATGCCCTGTTCACGGGCTTCGTCGCGCACCTGTTCGGCAACCGCTTCACCGACATCCTGTCGGGCTACCGCGTGTTCTCGCGACGCTACGTGAAATCGTTCCCGGCGCTGTCGAACGGCTTCGAGACCGAGACCGAGCTGACCGTGCACGCGCTGCAGCTGCGCATGCCGATCGGCGAACTGGACACGCCGTACGGCGCGCGCCTGGAAGGCTCCACCAGCAAGCTGTCGACCTACCGCGACGGTTTCCGCATCCTGCTGATGATCACGAAACTGTTCAAGAACGAGCGGCCGCTGCTGTTCTTCACGGTCCTGTTCGCGCTGCTGGCGCTGGTGTCGATCGGCGTGTCGATCCCGGTGCTCGTGACCTACCTCGAGACGGGCCTGGTGCCGCGCCTGCCGACCGCCGTGCTGGCCGCCAGCATGATGCTGCTGGCCTTCCTGGCGCTCACCTGCGGCCTCGTGCTCGACACCGTCACCCATGGCCGGCGCGAGATGAAGCGCCTGGCCTACCTGACCGTGCCGTCGGTCGGGGCCACGCGCGAGAAAAAGGCTTGAAGCAGTTCTTCCGTTTCTGCCTCGTCGGCGCGCTGGGCTTCGTCACCGACTTCGGCGTCCTGTACGCCGTCGTCAAGGGCCTGGGCCTCGGCCCCACGAGCGGGCGCATCGTGTCGTTCCTCGTGGCCGCCACGGTCACGTGGAAGGCCAACCGCCATTTCACGTTCGTGAAGCAGGACGCCGGCTCCGTGCGCGAGTGGCTGCAGTATCTGGCGTTCACCGGCGTGGGCGGCTTCATCAACGTGGCCGTCTACCAGACCTGGCTCTGGTTCACCGACCACAGCACGCTGAACCTGTTCCTCGGCGTCGTGGCCGGGTCGGCGGTGGCGCTGATGTTCAACTTCGTGATCTCCAAGCGCGCGGTGTTCGCCGAGCGGCGCGCGGTGCAATAAAAGAAGGCCGCTCGAAGCGGCCTTCTTTCATGGTGCGGGTATAGCGATTACTGCGTCACGCTCGAGTAGGAGCACGACTTGACCTGGCCGCGTGCCGGGTCGCCGAACACGGCGTTGGTGCAGGCCACCGGACCGGTCACGACCTTCGAGGTGTAGATCGTGCTGGTGCCGTAGCGGACTTCACGCTTGCCGGTGAACGAGCAGGTGCCGTTTTCGGTGGCGCAGGCCGTGAAGGTCGGCGTGCTGGCCACCGGCGCGGCGGCCGTGGTCGTGCCGGCGTAGCTGCACGACTTGACAACGCCGCGGATCGGATCGCCGAACACGGCGGTCGTGCACGGGGTCGACGCGGTGATCATTTTCGACGTGTACACACCGTTCGCGCCGAAGCGGACTTCACGGGTGCCGCTGAACGCGCAGGTCGAGCCTTCGTTGCCGCAAGCGGTCCAGGACGCGGTCGTCGTGGTCGGCGCGGTGAGCGATTCGTACGCGCCGATGTCGATCTGGCCGACCACCGGACGGGCTTCGCCCGCAGCGACAGCCTTGTACTGCGCGACAGCCTTCAGCGACACGCCCTTGGCCGACACGCCCGGGTCCGAACCGGCATCGATCACCAGCGCGCTGCCGACCGGATGCAGGTCGTACGCGGCGCGGTTCGCGAAGCTCGGCGATGCCGAACGGTAGTTCGTCTTGTCGATCGTCGATGCCTGCGTGCTGAACGTGCCCACGCCGGCATAGATGTTGTTCTGGGCCACGGCCGGGGTCGGCACCTTGCCGCTGACGAACATGAACGTACCGCCGCTGCCCATGTCGTTCAGGAACGTGTTGTTGATGACGTACAGGTCGCTGCCGGCGTTGACCGCGCCTTCTTCACCGTAGGCCAGCATCGCGGAGTTCGAGTTCGAGGCCGGTTGCTGGATGATGTTACCGATGACGTAGGACGTACCGGCGTTCGGCAGGTCGATCTCGTACGACGGCTTGCCGGCGGCGGTGCTGCCCGTCTCGCCCGGGTTCAGGCTCGAGAAGCGGTTGTACGCGATCAGGTTGGTGTCCGCACGCGACTTCAGGTTGTGGCCGACGTTGGCGTCGTGCGAGAAGTTGTAGCGGAACGTCAGGCTCTTCACGTGGCCGATGTACAGGTTGTGCGACTGGCCGTCGCCTGCGCCGTTGTGGCCGAATTCGGTGTTCTCGATCACGACGTCGCTGTTCGCGTTGGCGTTCGCCAGGATACCGTTCTGGTTATCGTGGAGGAACGAGTTACGCAGCGTGAAACCGGCCGCTTCGAGGCGGAACGCGGCGCCGTTCGCGTCGGGCACTTTAGCGCCGTACATTTCGACGTTGTCCACGGTCAGGTTGTTGCCGTCGACGACCCAGATGCCTTTGCCACCGGCGTTCTTGCCGGCCGCATCGATCTTCGGACGGCCATTGACGCCGCGGATGGTCAGGTTGTGGCGCATGATGTAGCAGACGTCGCCGCTATACGTGGTGTTGCCGGTGATTTCGATGACGTCGCCATCCTTGGCGGCGGCGATCGCGGCGCACGGCTTGGCGTAGGTCTTGCCCGGGCCAACCGACAGCGTCGCTGCGGATGCAGTGGTCACACCTGCGAACGCCATCAGGACGGCAGCAGCAAGGTGCGATGCGGAGAATTGGGTGGTGCGCGATGCGGTTTGTTGCATGTCGATGTCCTCGTAAGCAGATTGCCTGTCAGCAGTTGTGCCTGCTGGAAAGTTGCAGAATACGAGGTTTGAGATCGACGGTTTGTAACGAAGTGTAACCGAAAATAGCTAAACGGCAAGCCTGAAAAGAGGCTAATTATTGTTCCTTTTAGCCTTATTTAGTAGAGCAAAAGAACATTTTGTGATCGCTTTTTCTAGCATCCACTACAAGAAAAAGGAAGCCTGAAACGACTTTTTACGGTTTTTCCCTATGGAATGTAATTTCCGGTGGAAAATTTATCGACAGAGCCAGAGTGACAATATGCATATCTGACTGGCAAGTGCCGAGCTGTCACCCGTTGTCGGAATGACTATGAAAAAAAATTTTCGAAATCAAGAGGATGTTGCGTTCACGCCGCAGTTTTTTTCGAAAAAATTTGTGTTGGCGACCAGCCCATTCGTGGACTGTACAGAAAAAGTTCAGTCCTGGAAACTATATTATAAGGAAAAGTTGTATCTGGAGTAATTGCGGACTATTAATGAGACTTTGACGCCACAAACGGGCGCGGATCCGAGCGCCACAAAAACAAAAAACGCGGCACGAGGCCGCGTTTTTTCGGAAGGGGACAAGCCCCGCGAATTACTTGTAGCTGCAGGACTTGGCGATCCTGTAAGCCGGGTCACCGAAGACGGCGTTCGTGCAGGCAACCGGACCCGTCACGGTCTTGGTCACATAGTAGCCGTTGGCGCCGTAGCGGACCTGGTGGGTACCCGTGATCGAGCAGGTACCGCCTTCGGCCGCGCACGCCGTCCAGGCGGTGTCGTTGGTGGCCGGCGCGGTCGGGGCCGGGGCCGGGGTCGTGGTGCCCGAGGTGCCCGAGGTCGCGATCGTGTTGCTGGAGTAGCTGCAGGTCTTCAGCTGGCCTTTTGCCGGGTCGCCGAACACGGAATTCGCGCAGTAGATGGAACCCGTGAACGTCTTGGTCGAGAACGAGGTACCGGCGCCGAAGCGGACTTCACGGGTGCCGCTGAACACGCAGGTGCCGCCTTCGCCGGAGCACGGAATCCACGACGGGCCCGTGGCCGCGGTCGCCGTCACGGTCGAGAGTGCGCTGGAATAGCTGCAGGTCTTGGCGACGCCGCGGATCGGATCGCCGAACACGGCGCTCGTGCACGCGGTCGAGCCGGTGACCACTTTCGACGTATAGATGCCGTTGGCACCGAAGCGGACTTCACGCGTACCGCTGAACGAGCAGGTCGAACCTTCGTTGCCGCAGGCAGTCCAGGTCACGGCCGTGGTGTTCGCAGCGTCGCCCGTCACTTCATAGGCGCCGATGTCCAGCTGGCCGGCCACCGGACGTGCTTCACCGGACGCGGTGGCTTTATATTGTGCGACCGGGGTCAGCGACACGCCCTTGGCCGACTTGCCCGGATCCGTACCGGCATTGATCACCAGCGCGCTGGCGGTCGGATGCAGGTCCCATTTGGCACGGTCGACGAAGCCCGGGGAGACCGAACGGTAGTTGTTCTTCACGATGGAGCTCGCCTGGGAGCTGAGGGTACCGATGCCGCCGAAGATATTGTTCTGGATCACCGCCGGGGTCGGGACCTTGCCGCTGACGAACAGGAACGTGCCGTCGCCGTACTCGTTGAGGATCGTGTTGTTGATGACGTACAGGTCGCTGCCGGCGTTGATCGCGCCTTCTTCGCCGTAGGCCACGATGGCCGGGTTCTGGTTGGCGGCCGGCTGGACGATGACGTTACCGATGATGTAGGAGGTACCGGCGTTCGGCAGGTCGATCTCGTACGACGGCTGGCCGGTGGCGGTGCTGCCCGTTTCGCCCGGCGGCGTGCTGGAGAAGCGGCTGTACGCGATCATGTTGGTATCCGCGCGCGACTTCAGGTTGTGGCCGACGTTCGCATCGTGCGAATAGCTGTAGCGGAACGTGAGGCTCTTCACGTGGCCGATGTACAGGTTGTGCGTCTGGCCGTCGCCGCGGCCGTTGTGGCCGAATTCCGTGTATTCGATCAGGATGTCGCTGTTCAGGTTGGCATTCGCCAGGATGCCGTTCTCGTTGTCGTGGATGAACGAATTACGCAGCGTAAAACCCGCGCCCTGCAGGCGGAACGCGGCGCCGTTGCCGTCCATGACCTTCGCGCCGTACATCTCGACGTTGTCGACCGTCAGGTTGTTGCCGTTGACGACCCAGATACCCTTGTCGGCCGCGTTCTTGCCGGCGGCGTCGATCTTCGGACGGCCGTTGACGCCGCGGATGGTCAGGTTGTGGCGGTTGATGCTGCAGGCATCGCCGCTGTACGTGGTATTGCCGGTGATTTCGATGACGTCGCCGTCCTTGGCGACCGCGATGGCGGCGCAGGGTTTGGCATAGGTCTTGCCGGGGCCCACGGACAGCGTGGCTGCGGAAGCGGAGGTCACACCTGCGAAGGCCATCAGAATGGTGGCAGCCAGGAGTGAATGGTTACGCAAAGTGTGCATGAGATTCCTCGTAAAGTTTCTGTGCGGGAAGTAATTCCCGCTGGCAAGATGCAGAATACGAGGTTTCTGTTCCGCTCTTTGTAACGGCGTGTAACAACAGTTGGTCAATTAAAAAGACCTGGAACAAAACGTTCGCCGTACCGTTCAGAATTATGCATGCCAAAAATTCCATCTTGATGACGTCTTGAACATTTTATTCGGTCTTTTGGTGTTTGTGTTTCCTCAACCCAACTTTTATTCTCCCTATGAAACGCGCGAGTTTTGGTAACCAGAGACCAATAGTTAAAAATTTATAAGAGGTCTTAGCGTTTAGGCACAACGCGGCCGTTTTCACTTTTTTGAGAAAAGTCAGCGGAAAAAACGCTTACGGCCGCGAAATGTTGCGTATAAGCGTCAGCGGCGGCCGGTGCCGCTCGTCCACGGATCCGCCGCCGGACCCGCTTTCAGGACGACCTCGTTGACCAGGGGCCGCAGCGTGAAGCCGGCACGGTCGATGAAGCCCGGTTTGTCCATGCGACGGTTGTCTTTCTGCACGGCGTTGCTCTGCGTGCTCACGGTGCCAGGACCGGCGAAGACATTGTTCTGGATTAGGGCAGGGGTCGATACCTTGCCGCTGATGAACAGGAACGTGCCGCTGCTGAAGTCGTTCAGGAAGGTGTTATTGATGACATACAGATCCTGGCCGGGATTCGTCGCTCCTTCTTCGCCATACGCCACGATGTTCGGATTGTCGTTGATGGCCGGCTGCTCGATCACGTTGCCGATGATGTAGGACGTGCCGGCGTTCGGCAGGTCGATTTCGTACGACGGCTTGCCGCTCGCCGTGCTGCCCGGCCGGCCCGGGGGCGTGCTCGAGAAGCGGTTGTACGCGATCATGTTGAACATCGCGCGCGACTTGAGGTTGTGGCCGATGTTGGCGTCGTGCGAATAGTTGTAGCGGAAGGTCAGGCTCTTCGCGTTGCCGATGTACAGGTTGTGCGTCTGGCCGTCGCCGTGGCCGTTGTGGCCGAATTCGCTGTGCTCGATCACGACGTTGCTGTTGCGGTTCGCACCCATCAGGATGCCATTTTCGTTGTCGTGGATAAAAGCCTGGCGCAGCGTGAAATTCGTGCCTTCCAGCCGCAGCGCCGCGCCGTTGCCGTCCATGACTTTCGAGCCCAGCATCTCCACGTTCTCGACCGTGATGTTGCTGCCGGTGACGACCCAGGTCCCCTTGTTGCCGAACTGGCGTCCGGCCGCGTCGATGACCGGCCGGCCCTGCACGCCGCGGATGGTCAGGTTGCTGCGGGCGATCGCACAGGTGTCGCCGCTGTACGTCCAGTCGCCGACGATCTCGATGGTGTCGCCATCCCTGGCGGCGGCGATGGCCGCGCACGGCGCGACATAGGTCTTGCCCGGACCGACCGACAGCGTGGCGGCGCCCGCAGCGCCGGCCGTGGCCAGCAGTGCCGCAGCGAGGGACAGGCGGATGACGGGGGTGTACGACGGTGACACGTTCATTCCTTATCTCATTCATGAAAAAACCGTCCCGCAGGACGGTTTTTCCGGCTTATTTCGCGGCCGCGACCATATAGTCCACCGCGGCTTTCACGTCGGCATCGGGCGCCGTGGAACCGCCTTTCGGCGGCATCACACCGGCCTTGCCCTGAAAGCCCTTGATGGCGTGCTCGTACAGCGTATTCGTGCCTTGCGCGATGCGCGGCGCCCATGCGGCCTTGTCGCCGAACTTGGGCGCGCCGGCGATGCCGGCGGTGTGGCAGGCCGTGCAGGCCGTATTGAACAGGGCCTTGCCCGCTTCGTTGTTGCCGGCCACGGCCGGCGTCGCGATCGCGCCCGCGGTGGGTGGCGTGCCCGGCGTCGCTGCCGGCAGGGCCGGGGCGGGTGCGGCTGCTGCTGCCGGTGCGGCTGCGGCCTGGGCCGGCGCCTGGGCGCCTGCCGCCGGGGCTTCCGGCTCCTTGAACTTGGCGCCCGACTGGTTGGTCATATAGACCACGGCGCGGGCGACTTCGATGTCGTCGAGATCGGGATTGCCGCCCTTGGCCGGCATGGCGCGGATGCCTTGCACGGCGTGTTGGACGAGGGTGTCGTAGCCCTGGGCGATGCGGGCGCTCCAGGCACTTGCGTCACCAGCCTTCGGCGCACCTGCTGCGCCCGAGCCATGGCAGGCGACGCAGGTGGCGCTATACACGGCCTGGCCCGATTGCAGCATCTTGGGCGCGTTCACGTCCTTGAACGCAAACCCTTCCTCGGCCACCGGGCGTACGCGCGTCGCGACGGCTTGCGCACTCTGGCTTTCGGACCCGGCGCCACCCAGGGGCTTGTTGGTGGCAAAGATCACCAGCAGGATGATGCCGATGACGATGACCAGGAAAAAACCAGCCACTGCGATGATCAGTTGCTTGGGAGTCCGGATAAAGGATTGGTGTTCGTTGTGCGCGTCGCTCATGATTTCCTTAATACAAATTAAAAAAACCTGCTTCTGCCCTGCGGAATACGTGGAATACTTATTTATATGCAATGCCGCCGGGCGATTATAGACCCAAAGACACTTGGTGGAAACGCAATTTCCCGCTGGAGCGGACGGTTGCCATAGACGACGCCCGGGAAAGACTGTATCCTTCGCATCGCTTCCTCCAGCGCGGCTGTAGCTCAGTGGATAGAGTATTGGCCTCCGAAGCCAAGGGTCGTGGGTTCGATCCCCGCCAGCCGCGCCATGCCTTCCTGTCCCCCGCACACCGTAGTGCCCGTTTCCTTCCGGATTTGCTGCAAATGTGTCAACATTCGACACTGCAGCCGATTTTCCAGCCATTTCAAAGAGGACGACGATGAGCGCCAAGGTTTTTGTGGTGATAGTGACCTACAACGGATCCAAGTGGGTGACCCCGTGCTTTTCCAGCCTGCGCAAGTCGACCGTGCCGCTGCACACGATCGTCATCGACAACGGATCGAAGGACGACACGCTGGCGCGCATCGCGGCCGAGTATCCGGAAGTGGAGGTCGTCGCTACCGGAACGAACCACGGGTTCGGCAAGGCCAACAACATCGGCATGGAAATGGCGTACCAGCGCGGCGCGGACTATGTCTTTCTGCTCAACCAGGATGCCTGGATCGATCCGGACGCGGTGCAACAACTCGTCGAGGCGCACCAGCGGCATCCCGCCTATGGCGTCATCAGCCCGATGCACCTGAATGGCGCCGGCGACGGCCTCGATTACGGCTTTTCGAACTACATCGCGCCGAACAAATGCCGGGGCTTGTACTCGGATCTCTTCCTCGGCCGCCTGAAGGACGTGTACGACGTCGGCTTCGTGAATGCCGCCGCCTGGCTGGTGACGCGCGCCTGCATGGAAAAGGTGGGCGGCTTCAGTCCGTCGTTCTTCCATTACGGCGAGGATGACAATTACACGCAGCGCCTGCAGTTCCACAAACTGAAACTGGGCGTCCTGCCCGCGTCGCGCATCTATCACGACCGCGAACAGCGCCCGCCCAGCAAATTCTTCGAATCGGGCGAAACCTTCCGGCGCGAAGTCATCGCGCGCAGCTCGAACCCGAACACGCATTTCTCCTTCGGCCGCGAGTGGGTGTCCGTGTTCGCCCACCTCGGCTTTGCGCTCGCGCGCGTGAACATGCAGGACGTCAAACTGCAACTGGCCAAGATCCGCCTGCTGGCCGGCATCGACAAGGCAGCCATCGCCGCCAACCGCGAGCGCAGCAAGACCGGCCGCGCCGCTTTCCTCGCTCTCGACGCCGGCAACGCCGCTGCCTACCCGGAAGACATAACATTACGACAAGTTACGAGCGCTCAATAACCATGCTTACAACACTCCGGGACGTAAGGACAAGGTATTGCTTGCCTGTTTAGACCGCAGCCACTTATTCTGCTGTTCTCGGCGTGTTTCGATTCATGCGCACGGTATGTCTTGTTGCTAACTTGTAATCGATAAAATGTTATTATCTCATCAGCACGGCGGTGAGGATTCGTGAAAATTCGATGGGCTCCCACGATGTGAACGTTGGTCTGCAAACGACGATGGCACAAGGCGCCGTTGTCGGCAAGGCGAGTTGACTCGTCGAACGGGCAGGCGTTTTCCGTGCTGACTCAAAGTTATCGTAATAGCAACCAAGCGGAACGGAATCAATATGAAGCCAGACGAGGTCATCGCAGTAGTGGGATTGGGTTATGTAGGTTTGCCGCTGGCTGTCGAGTTCGGCAAGCTCGGCCCGACGATCGGGTTCGATTTGTCGACGACAAAGGTCGAGAGCTACAAGAAATTTGTCGATCCCGCCGGTGAGGTGTCGACTGAGCAATTGCGTTCGGCGCGCCACCTGAGCGTCACCACCGATCCGGCCGCGCTGGCCCAGGCCGATTACATCCTGATCGGCGTTCCGACCCCCGTCGACATCGCCCACGTGCCCGACTTTGCGCCGCTGATCAGCGCCAGCGAGACCGTCGGCAAGCACATGAAGCGCGGTGCGATCGTCATCTATGAATCGACCGTGTATCCGGGCGCGACCGAGGAAGTCTGCATCCCCGTCCTGGAAAAATTCTCCGGCATGAAGTGGAAGGATGGCTTCCACGTCGGCTTCTCGCCCGAGCGCATCAACCCGGGCGACAAGGAACACACGCTGACCAACGTGATGAAAGTGGTGTCCGGCGACGACGCGGCGACCCTGGAGCGCGTGGCGGCCATGTACGAGACCGTCGTCAAGGCCGGCGTGCATCGCGCGTCCAGCCTGAAGGTCGCGGAAGCGGCCAAGGTCATCGAGAATACGCAGCGCGACCTGAACATCGCGCTGATGAACGAACTGGCGATCATTTTCGACAAGATCGGCATCGATACGCTGGAAGTGCTGAAGGCCGCCGGCACGAAATGGAACTTCCTGCCGTTCCGTCCTGGCCTGGTGGGCGGCCACTGCATCGGCGTCGACCCGTACTACCTGACGCACAAGGCCGAGATGATCGGCTACCACCCGCAGGTGATCCTGGCGGGGCGCCGCATCAACGACGGCATGGCCAAGTTCGTGGCCGAAAAGACCGTCAAGTCGATGATCTCGGCGGGCTTCCACGTCAAGGGTTCGAAAGTCAACGTGATCGGCCTGACGTTCAAGGAAAATTGCCCGGACCTGCGCAATTCCAAAGTCGCGGATATTGTGTACGAGCTACAGTCTTACGGTGTCGAAGTGCACGTGCACGACCCGGTGGCCGAAGCGGACGAAGCGCAGCATGAATACGGCATCGCACTGGAGCGCTGGGAAGACCTGCCGAAGGGGGATGCCCTCATCGTTGCGGTGCCGCACAAGGAAGTGCTGGCGCGTTCGCTGACGGATTTCCAGTCCAAGCTGAACGACGGCGGCTGCTTCGTCGACGTCAAGGCGCAGTTCGATCCGAACGGGATCCGCGAGGCTGGCTACTGCCTCTGGCGTTTGTAATGTATCGCCGGCATCCGCAGCTGCGGATGCCGTGACTATTCGATGGGTCGTGCCGAGGGCAGGCCGCTTGGACCCCGAGCCTTGCCGTTTTGCATGTGATGATGACAATGACAGTTCCAGGCTATTTCCGGCCTTGTTTTATTTCCTTGAGTCAAGAACTTTTGGGAACGCGCACGCGTATCCCGGCTCAACTATTGGTTGTGCAAATCAGCAATAACAGCTACACCGGAGGCAATTGTGCTTAGGATTTCTAATCACTATGTGTCGAAGATCGTATTCGTCCTGCTGTTCGTCGAAGTGTTGGTGCTGCTTGGCGCAGCCTACATCGGCGCGACGGTGCGGTTCATGGAACTGGGACAGAACGCGTCCCTGCCCAACCTCGACCATCACTTCTTTACATCCGCCATCGCATTCACCGCCGCGATCATCTTCAGCATGAGCGCCATGGGCATGTACCAGCTCGACTTCAACGAAGGCCTGCGCCATCCGTTCTTCATGAAGCTGATGCCCTCGTTCCTGATGGGCTTCCTGATCCTGACGCTGGTGTTCTACGTGGCGCCCGACCTGTATTTCGGCCGCGGCATCATGGCGCTCGTGTTCGGCATCGCCGCGGGCGGCATCTTCCTGGCGCGCATGGTGTTCTTCAAGTCGTCCGAGCTGCGCTTCCTGGAAACCCGCATCCTGTTCCTGGGCAGCGGCCCGCTCGCCAAGGAATGCAGCGACCTGGCGATGCAGAGCACCAGCTACCACCGCTACAACATCGCCGGCTTCGTGCCGACGCCGACCGAGGAATTGTGCGTGCCGGGGACCAGCCTGCTGAAGTCGCGCGAGGGCGAATCGCTCGTCGCGCTGGCGCGCCAGTACAACGTCGAGGAAATCGTCGTCTCCGTGCAAAACCGCCGCGGCGGCTTCCCTATCAAGGATTTGCTCGAGTGCAAGCTGCAGGGCTTCAAGGTCACCGACGCCGCCACCTTCTTCGAGCGCGAGACCTGCCAGATCCGCGTCGATTCGCTGCAGCCGTCGTGGCTCGTGTTCGGCGGCGGCTTCGACCAGAGCTTCGTACGCACGTTCATGAAGCGCAGCTTCGACATCATCTGCAGCCTGATCATCATGATGCTGACGCTTCCGCTGATGCTGCTGGCGGCGCTGGCCGTCAAGCTGGAAGACGGCGGTCCCGTGTTCTATTCGCAGGAACGGATCGGCAAGGATGGCGCCGCGTTCTTCGTCCACAAATTCCGCAGCATGCGCACCGACGCGGAAAAGGGCGGCAAGCCGCAATGGGCGCAGCAGAACGATCCGCGCATCACGCGCGTCGGCAATTTCATGCGCAAGACGCGTATCGACGAGCTGCCGCAGGTGCTCAACGTGCTCAAGGGCGACATGTCGTTCGTGGGCCCGCGCCCGGAGCGCCAGTACTTCGTCGACCAGCTGATCGAGGTGGTCCCGTATTACAACGTGCGTCACAGCGTCAAGCCGGGCATCACCGGCTGGGCCCAGGTGCGCTACGGCTACGGCTCCTCGGCCGAGGACGCGCTGCAGAAGCTGCAGTACGATCTGTACTACGTAAAGAACAACAGCCTGTTCCTGGACGTCCTGATCCTGATCGACACCCTGAAGGTCGTCCTGTTCCGCAGCGGACGCTGATGTTCCCTGCGGCCGCATCGTGCCCAGTAACGTGATCAATATCGCTGCTTCCAGCTACGCACTGGCCGCCACCGGCTTCCTCGCACTGGGCCTGTCGGTCCTGTCGGGCTGGCACGGCCGCGTCCAGCGCGGCACGCTGAGCGCCGCCTGCCTGGCGACGGCGGCATGGGCCGCGGCGCTGGGCCTGGATGCGGTCCAGGAGATCCTGTGGAACACGGGCACGGCCGCGCTCGAGGTGCTGCGCGACGGCGCCTGGTCGCTGTTCCTCGTGGCCCTGCTCGGCGACTGGCGCAGCGACGCGGACGGCCAGCCGGCCCGCCTGATCCTCGGCCGCTTCCCCGCGCCGCGCGCGGGACTGCTGGCGGCGGGATGCGTCTATCTGCTGCTGCTGCAGAAGCTGTCGCGCAGCGAGAATGCCGACAAGCCGCAGCCGCTGGCCGTCGACGACGTCGTGCGCCAGGCGCTGGCCCTCAAGAGCGCGTTCGAGCCGCACCCGCAACTGCTCGTCGAGCAGGCGGGCCTCGCGGTGCTGGCCGACCGCGAGCGCCTGGAGCGCGTGCTGGGCCACCTGATCCAGAACGCGATCGAGGCGACGCCGCGCGACGGCAACGTGATGGTCCGCGTGGCCCTGCCGGCCGACGGGCGCGTGGACGCCGTCGAGGTCGAGATCACGGACACCGGCGAAGGCATGACGGAAGAATTCATCCGCGAGCGCCTGTTCAAGCCGTTCGACTCCACCAAGTCGGCCGGCATGGGCATCGGCGTGTTCGAAAGCCGCGAATACATCACCGAGCTGGGCGGGACGCTGGACGTGTCCAGCCAACCCCGGCTCGGTACCACGTTCAAGGTCGTCCTGCCGCTGCACCGCGTCGCGGCCGCCGCGACGATCGCCTGAAAGAAGACACCATGACCCAACAAAAACCCAAGCTGTTGATCATCGAAGACGATCCGGGCCTGCAGAAGCAGCTGCGCTGGAGCCTGGACGCGTACGACGTGGTGGTGGCCGGCGACCGCGAGGCGGCGCTGGCACAGATCCGCCGCCACGAGCCGGCTGTCTGCACGATGGACCTCGGCCTGCCGCCCGATCCGGACGGCTCCACCGAAGGCCTGGCCACCTTGCAGCAGATCCTGGCGCTGGCGCCGGACACGCGCGTGATCGTCCTGACCGGCAACCAGGACCATGCCAATGCCGTCAAGGCGATCGGCATGGGCGCCTACGATTTCCACCAGAAGCCGGTCGATCCGGAAGTGCTGAACCTCGTGATCCAGCGCGCCTTCTTCCTGCATAACCTGCAGCAGGAGAACCGCCGCATGCAGCAGTCGCAGGCCGATTCGCCCATGGCTGGCGTGATTTCGCGCGACCCGGGCATGCTGAAGGTCTGCCGCACCATCGAGAAGGTGGCGCCGACGTCCGCGTCCGTCATGCTGTTGGGCGAATCCGGTACCGGTAAAGAAGTGCTGGCGCGTGCCATCCACGCGCTGTCGCCACGCGCGAAGGAGCGCTTCATGGCGATCAACTGCGCGGCGATTCCGGAAAACCTGCTCGAGAGCGAGTTGTTCGGCTACGAGAAGGGCGCCTTCACGGGCGCCGCCAAGCAGACCAAGGGCAAGGTGGAGCTGGCCCACGGCGGCACGTTCTTCCTCGACGAAGTCGGCGACCTGCCGATGGCGCTGCAGGCCAAGCTGCTGCGCTTCCTGCAGGAGCGCGTGATCGAGCGCATCGGCGGCCACGAAGAGATTCCCGTCGACGTGCGCATCGTCTGCGCGACGCACCAGAAGCTGAAGGACTTGTGCGCGCAGGGCCGCTTCCGCGAAGACCTGTATTACCGCCTGTCCGAAATCGTCGTGACGATCCCGCCGCTGCGCCAGCGCGAGGGCGATGCGGCGCTGCTGGCCCATCACTTCAAGAACAAGTTCTGCGCGCAGGAATCGCGCGCGTCGCTGCACTTCGCGCCGGACGCGCTGGCCGCGATCGAAACCTACCAGTGGCCCGGCAACGTGCGCGAGATGGAAAACTGCATCAAGCGCGCCGTCATCATGGCCGACGCGAGCACCATCGTCGCCGACGATCTCGGCCTGCCCGACACGGGTGTCGAGGAAGAGCCGCTGAACCTGCGCCAGGTGCGCGACGAAGCCGAGTACAAGGCCATCGCCCGCGCGCTCGCGCGCACGGACGGGAACATCGTCAAGGCGTCCGAGATGCTGGGCGTCAGCCGGCCCACCTTGTATGACCTGATGGGACGCCACGGCATCAAGGCCAGCGCGTGACGCCGGCAAAGCTGGCGCGCCGCGGCCTGCTGGCGGCGGGCGTACTTGCCGTCGTGGCGGGCGGCGTGCTGCTGGCCGCCATCGACCACGTCGGGCGCGCGCCGCGCACGCTCGCGCCGTACATCGAAAAACGCAGCAGCGGCCACAATCCGCTCATCGAGAACACGGGCCGCCGCGTCGCCGCCATCCTGACGTCGCTCGACCGCGGCAGCGCCGGCACGCCGCCCGCGCGGCTGGCGCTCGCGGCCGGCGCCCAGCCGCGGCCCGTCGGGCAGGATGGCGCCGGCATCCAGGTCGCCACGCCCGAGGCCTTGCGCGCGGCGCTCCTGCAGGCATCGCCGGGCGACGTCATCACGCTGGCGCCGGGCACCTACCGGTTCCAGGGCAAGAGCATCGACGTACCGCGCCCCGGCCGGGCCGACGCGCCCATCGTCGTGCGCGCGGCGCAGCCGGGCACCGTGCACATCGAACTCGAAACGCTCGAGGGCTTCGTCGTCGGCGCGCCGTACTGGCGCTTCGAAAACCTGAACATCGACGGCGTGTGCCGGGCCGACGACGACTGCGAACACGCCTTCCACGTCATCGGCAACGGCCACCACTTCGCGAGCGTCAACAACACGATCCGCGACTTCAACGCGCACATCAAGATCAACGGCGCCGGCGGCCGCTTTCCGGACGACGGCCTGATCGAACACACGACCCTCACCGCCACGCGCGCCCGCGCGACCGCCAATCCGGTCACGCCCGTCGACCTCGTGGCGGCCAGCGGCTGGACGCTGCGCGCGAACCTGATCACCGACTTCGCCAAGCGCGACGGCAACCAGGTCAGCTACGGCGCGTTCGCCAAAGGCGGCGGCAGGAACAACGTCTTCGAGCGTAACGTCGTGTGGTGCGAACAGATGCTGCGCGGCCTG
The DNA here is from genome assembly GCF_030411975.2 of Massilia orientalis. Taxonomy (NCBI): domain Bacteria; kingdom Pseudomonadati; phylum Pseudomonadota; class Betaproteobacteria; order Burkholderiales; family Oxalobacteraceae; genus Massilia; species Massilia orientalis. The sequence continues at coordinate 40,958 of NZ_JASNRB020000019.1, forward strand.
CCGGGACAGCGCGTGGGCCTGTCGCTGGGCGGCGGCGGCACGGGGCACGAATTCTGCCGCGACGGCCGCTGCATCACGGAACAGGAGGGCAGCACCCTGCGCGCCAACCTGATCGTCGGCTGTTCCGATGCGGGCATCTACCTGAACAAAGCGGCGGGGAGCAAGGTCTTCGACAACACGCTCGTCGACACGTCCGGCATCGACGTGCGCTATCCGGCCAGCAGTGCGCAGGTGGACGGGAACCTCGTCGACGGCCCGATCCGCGCGCGCGACGGCGGCATCGTGCACCTGGGCGACAATCGCGCGACGCCGCTGTGGCGCGCCTACCTGGGCAGCCATCCAGTGCGTGGCCTGTTCCGCGCGCCGGACGCCGGCGATTTCATGTGGCGCGACGACGCGCCGCTGCGCGCCGAGGCGGATGAGGGAGAACGGCCGGCGGACGCGCTCGACCTGTGCGGCACGCGCCGCGCTTCTCCCGTCGTGTATGGCGCCTTCGCCCGCTTTACGGGGTGCCTGGCAACGCCGTGACCCACTCGCGGGTCCACTCGGCGACCTGGTCGCGCCACGCGCGGCGCGAGAACGTGTGGTCGGCCTCATCGAGGTGGCGCCACGTCACGCGCGGCGTGGCCAGGAGGCGTTTCCAGGCCGGCGTCGAGCCGGTCACGTCGCAGAATTCGCGGCCCGTCAGGTCGGCGCCGCCGATCACGAGCAGGGTCTCGCCCTGGAACCCGTGCAGGCCCTGGCGCATGCGCTCGGGCAGCGGCGCCGTCGCACCCTGGTCGGGCGGGCGTCCCGCGAGCGCGGTGCGCACGAGTTTCAGCATCGACGACAGCGAGCCCGCGTAATCGAATTGTCCGCGCGCCAGCTTGCGCCAGAATTCCGGGCTGCGCAGGCGGTCGCGGTAATGGTGTTTCAACGTCGTGCGGGCGACGCCGTCGTCCGTGCGCACCCAAGGGTTCAGCAGCACGAGGCCGCGCACGCGCGCATCGCCCGGCGCATACATCGCGGCCGCCGACGCGCCGTCGCACAAGCCCCACAGCACGACGTCGGTGAGGCTCGGTACGGCTTCGACGAAGGCGTCGAGTGCGGCGCGGATGTCGTCCTGGATCGTTTCGAAATCGCGTTCTTCTCCATCGCTGTCGCCCATGCCGCGGTAATCGAAGCGCATCGCGGCGATGCCGTGGGCGGCGAGATGGCGCGCCAGCAGGGCGAACTGGCGGTGGCTGCCGATGCGGTATTGCGGACCGCCGACGACGATCAACACGCCGCGCTTACATGCCTCCGCGGGGACGGACGCGATCCCGACCAGCGCCGCGTCGCCGCAGCGGAACGACAGGGCGCGTTCGTCATACGACATGGGCGCGCTCCAGGGTGGCGTCGACGGTCGCGTCGAGCAGGGCCGGACAGGTCGAGATGCCGGTCGTGGCCCAGAACGGCGCGCCTGTCACCGTGTGCACGTGCAGTTGCGTGCCGCGCGCTTTCCAGGCCGCCTTGACGCGGGCCGCGGCCGGTCCCGGCGCCTGCCCCGGCGCGCCGAGCACCTCGAACCAGTGCGCGGGCACGGGCGGGATCATCGCATCGGGCGCGGGCAGGGCGTCGATGGCGAGCGCCAGTGCGGGCGTGAGATCGTAGCCCGCGATTTCCAGCGTTTCCCCGGCCTGCAGCGCGGCACGCAGCGCCTTCGTGCCGCTCTGCGCGGCCGCATCTTCTCCCAGCATCGCGTTCGCGGTGCGCAGGCGCAGGAACTGGGTCAGGTACGTGGATCCCGCGGCCACCGGCTGCCACAGCAGCATGGGTGCAAGCGGGACGTCCGATGTGCGCGCATGGTCGAGCGCAAAGTCGAGCGCAAGCAAGGCGCCGAGGCGCAGGCCCCACAGCGTGAGCGGGGCGTCGACGCGCGCGCGCAGCCAGGAGGCGCCCGTGTCCAGGTCCTGCTTCCACAGGTCCCAGCGGGCGTCCGCGAAGTCGCCGGCGCTGTCGCCGGTGCCGAGCAAATCGATCTGCAGCACGCCAACCCCGTGCGCGGCCAGGCGGCGCGCGCCGAGGGCGGCCATGCGGCGGGTGCGGTTGAGTTCTTCGGCGAACGGCGGCACGTACAGGACGGCGCCGCGGCAGGGGCCCGCGGGCCGGTGGAACAGGCAGAAGCGCCGGTCCGCGCCGCTGCCGAGGAAGAACGGTTCCGTGTCCACCTCGGCCCGATCCGGTGTCATTCGGCGCGTTTCGCGGCCACGAAGTCGGCCAGGCTGCCCAGGGTTTCGAAGGTGCTGGCGCTCAGGTCGTCGTCGTCGATGGCGATGCCGAAGCGTTCTTCGAGGGCGCCGATCAGGCTGACGACGGCCATCGAGTCGAGTTCGGGCAGGCTGCCCAGCAGGGGGGAGTCGGCGTTCAGGCGCTGGCCGGCATCGCCCAGGCTCAGCACGTCGATCAGGGTCGCTTTGACTTCGTCGAGATACGTCATGATGGTCATTCGGTTCAGTAAGCGCCACGCCACGAGAGGGCGAGCAGTCGATTATACATTCGGGCGCAACAGGGCCAGCCGGGCTTTCAACGGTGCGGCCAGGCGATGCACTTCGCCCACCAGTTCGTGGCGCGTGGCGCGCAGCAGGAGATACCAGGCCAGGGCCAGCGGCAGCAGCATCACGAGCAGCCGCGCCATGGCCGGGATGGACGCCGGCAGCAGCGCCGCCAGCAGCCAGGCGACCGCGCCGGTGCCCAACGCCACGACGGCGCTGGGCAGCAGGGCGCGGAACATCATCGCGGTCGTGAGGCCGAAATACCGGCTCTGCTGGATCGCGGTGACGGGGGCGCTGGCGACCGTTGCGAAGAACAGCGCCCAGGCGAATCCGTTCAGGCTGCCGTCGAACAGCAGCACGCCGAACAGGATGCGGGTCGCCAGGGTAACGACGACCGGGAAGGCGCTCAGGTAGGGACGGCCGATCGCCGTCACCGCCATCGGGATGTAGTTGAAGGCGAGCGTCACGACGGCGGCCAGCACGAGCGGCAGGATCGCCGGCACGCACTCGATCCATTTGGCGCCGTACAGCGCGACGACGACGTCCTGGCCCAGCACGGCCGTCAGCGCCAGCGCGGTCCAGCCGACGCCCGTCAGCAGCAAGGTGGAACGGGCGAGGATCGGCGCCAGCGATTCGCCCTTGTGATACGTCTGGGCCAGATACGGGACCGCGCCGTAGTTCATCGTCGAACCGGCCACGTAGCTGAAGATCGACACGGTGGAATTCGCCCGGCTCAACAGGCCCACGTGGCGCGCCGAGCCCAGTTTGCCGAGCAGGATATCGGGAATCGAGTTGTTCAGCGTCGTCGCGCAGTTCGTCACGAGCGAGCCGACGCCGAAGTGCGCCACGCTCTTCCAGTGGCGGAAGCCCGGCAGCCACGGCATGCCTTTCGGGCGCAGGGGCACGTAGGCGATGCCGCAGGCGACGATGTTGATCAGGTTACCCCAGGCCATCGACATGGCGCCGTGGCCCATCTCGCCGAGGATCAGCGTGCTGGCGCAGAAGCACACGGTGCCGACGACGTGGACGACGGCCTGTTTCTCGGCCTCGTAGTGACGGGCGAGCAGGGCGCCCGTGACGGTGCCGAACGGGATGAACACGAAGCCGATGGCCAGCACGCGCATCACCGGCACGATGCCCGGTTCCTTGAACCACATGCCGAGCCAGCCGCTGGCCGCGAACAGGGCGGCCGCGATGACCCACGAGGTCGTGAACACGACGCCGGTCGCCGAGCGGATCTTGTCGTTGTCGAGATCCGGTTCGCGCTGCAGGTAATAGCTGACGCCGAAGTCGCGGAACACCTGGGCGAAATTCACGAACACGACCGTCATCGAATAGATGCCGATCTCGCTCGGGCTCAGGATCCGGGCCAGCAGGATGCTGACGATGAACTGCAGGACCTTGGTGCCCGACGTCGCGAAGAAATTAATGACCAGCGAACGACGCAAATCTGCCATGACAACGCAACCGGGGAGAGAAAAACGCGCCGGGTATCAGGCCGGCGCGTTGGAGATCAGGTGGATGGCCTGGCGCGACGTCGTCTTGTACTTGTTATTGATGAAGCGCATCGGCCCGATGAAGTGGAAGAACGCCGTCTCCGCCGTGGCGCAGTCGGGCGTGCCGTATTTCGGGAACGGCAGCGATTTCGCGGCGAACGCGTTCGCCACCAGGTAGTTCGAGGTCACCTGTTCGGTACCCCAGCGTTTCCAGTCCTCGCCCAGCTTGCCCGTCATGCGGCGCGAGAAGTCGAGCAGGTTGTCGCGCATCGTCGTCGACGGCGGGAACCCCGTGAAGCCGGAGCAGCCGCGCACGTAGCGGGCATCGCCCGGCAGCCCGACGTTGGCCATCTCGGCTTCCGACAGGGTCTGGATGTGTGCGCCCGGCTTCACCTTCGGCAGCGCGTGGGCGCGGACCGCGTCCAGCGGGCGGATCGGCGTGTCCGGGATTTCGCCCAGCACGAAGCCGGCGCCGGTCTGGATGGCCTGCAGCACTTCCGGGATCGGCTGCATGGTCAGCGTATCGGCATCGAGCTGGATGACGTAGCTGTCCAGCGCATAGCCGGAAATCGCGAACAGGCGCTCCCAGGTGCCGCCGCGCGGGATGTCCGGATGGGTGAATTCGCCCGCCTCGCGCAGGATCAAGTGCGGCAGGTGGTGCTTCAGCACGGCGCGGTCGTTCTCGTCGATCGACGGATCGCACACGACCACGATGCGCGACGGATTCAGGAAATGGGTAAACGACTTGACCGCGACCAGGTAGGAATGGACGTCGCGCTGGTGCACCATCGACAGCAGCGTGAAGGGCAGGTCGCCGCGCTTGACGGGGCGGGTGTCCAGGATCTGGCGTGCGACTTTCTGGTACTGCCATCGGAAATAGTCTCGCCTGACGCGCTGGACCACCCTCTCGACTAAAGACATTCCTCGGGACTCCCTTTTCTGCTGATCAAATTCAAAGCGGTTGCGTTTGCTGGGCAATCATAGGAACCGCGCAATGTGTGCAGCGAACTCCTTGCTTTGACGCACAACATTATATGCGGTATCGACGTGCGCACGCGCGTAGTTACCATGCATTTTTGTCATTTCCGGATCGTCGACATAGCGCAGCACGGCCTGCGTGAAACCCGCGAAATCGTCCAGGCCGATCACGGCGCCGGTCTTGCCGTCGAGGATCGTTTCCTTCGGGCCCAGTGCGGCGCTGGCGACGACGGGGATGCCGCATGCCATGGCCTCGGCGATCGCATTGCCGAAGCTTTCGCGCTCGGCCGCGTGCACGAGCAGGTCGGCGGCGCGGTAGTACGGCACGAGGTCGTTCTGGCGCCCGGCGAACACGCAGACGTCGGCGAGGCCGAGTTCTTGCGCCTGCTGTTTCCACTGCGCGGCCGGCGGGCCGTCGCCCACGTAGATGAAGCCGATGCGCTTGGCCGGGCGCGCGTCGATGACGTCGCGCACCACTTGCAACAGCCGGTCCACGCGCTTTTCCGGGCGCGCCTGCGAGACGGCCAGGATCCAGAAGCGGTCGGGGTCCAGGCCCAGCTGCGCGCGCGCTTCGTTGCGGTCGCCGGGGTGGAACTTGACCGAATCGACCGAATTGCGCATCAGGACCACTTTGTCGCGCGGAAGCTTCTGGTAATTCAGCAGGAAGTTTTCCTGGGCGACGGAATTGGCGAGGTGCAGGTCGTGCTGCTGCATGCGCAGTACGCGCCGCAGCAGGAATTTCGCCACTTTCTTGATGGCACCGTCCCGCTGGCGCGGGTCGAAACTGTCGTTTTCCGTATTGATCGTGCGCACGCCCAGGCGGCGCAGCAGGTCCAGGCACACGGTGTTCGACAGCGCGCTCATGAAGACCATGACTTTCACGTCATGGGTGCGCACGAATTGTTCGATCGCGGCCCGTCCGGCCGGCGACGTGTCGTAGCAATCCAGTTCGACGGGTTGCAAATTCTTCGGCTGGTAGCTGGGATTGCCGGTCAGCTTGGGAAACGCCATGTACACGTTCGCCCGCTCGCGCAGGTCGGCACTCGCGCGGTCGCGCACGGCGGCGGTGAAATTCCATACATACCCCGTATCGTCGGGATAACGCATGGTGAATACGACTCCTGGCTTGTCCGCTGCGGCCACCCTGTTCTCCGGCAATTTTGTTCAGCCGGCTTTAGTTTCACTTTGACAACAACCGGCGCGAAATTATAGCCTATTGATAAGCTATCTAAAATGCAACACTTGTAACGTGCGCGCCTCGCCGTGCTTCTTTGGCCCCAAGAAGTTCCTCAGCGGCAATTCAAAGAACCGGTAGCTCATGTGCGCCAGCAACAAAATGGCGGCTTCGAACAGCACCAGCGCGGCCACGAAGAACAGGATCGGGTGGTTGTGGAAGAACGGCAGTGCCCGGGCGGCCGCACCCAGGGCTTTTGCAAACACGTGCAGCAGCAGGCTGTGCCACAGATAGATCGAATACGAGATGTCGCCGATCCAGACCAGGACCGGATGATGCAGCCAGTGGCCGCCGCCGGTTCCCATGCTGGCCGCATACACGAGCGCGCAAAAGCCCACGAAGGCGAGCATGTCGGCATACGGCGACGGTACGAACAGCAGGACCAGGAAGACCGCGGCCAGCGCGCCGTTGGCGGCAGCGTCGGCGAACGATGCCATGCGCCGGTGCTGGACGATCGCATACAGGCACGCGCCGGCGCAAAATCCGATCAGGCAGCGGAAGAATGCGAAACCGACCGTCAGATTTGCGCTGCCGAAATGCATGGCCAGGAACGCGAACAGCCCGAGGATGACGGGCAGGGCGAGCACCGCCGCGGTGTTCGAGAAATAACGGCGGGCCAGCGGAATCGCAAACGGGAACACGATATACGTCCACCACTCGACGCTGATCGACCACGAAGGCTGATTCCACGTCGTGTGGTTGAAGAATCCCATCGCGTGCAGGAGCAGCAGGTGGGCGGTAATCGACCAGTCAGGATTTTCCTGGGCCTGCTTGATTCCGATGGCGGCCAGGCCGACATACACGAGCAGCAACAGCAGGTGCAGCGGATAGACGCGCGCGAACCGCGCGCGCAGGAACCGCATGTAGCTGCCGGTCCCGACGGCATCCGCGAAATGCCTGCCGTACGCATGGCTCATCACGAAACCGCTCAGGACGAAAAAGAAATCCACGAAGAGGTAGGTGTGCAGGGCAAAATCGCGGAACAGGGATCCCTGCTGTAAATCGGGGAACACGTCGCCCCAGATGACGATCAGGTGCGCCAGCACCGTGCACAGGGCAGCGATACCCCGGAGGGACGTCAGCGCATCGAATTTGAAATCGGATACCGGATTTTCGTGTTTGGCAGGCACCATGGTTTCCGATTCTTTCATTGATTGTCTGCGCAGCGGGCACGACCGCAAGTGTAGCAGCGTGAACCGCCTGATCTGCCATATTCTTACGCAGGTGTTGTAATGAAATCATCTTGTTCAGCCAGATCCCGATTGCCGCACGGTTGATACTTAACAATAAGCTGTTGTGCTAGGATTGCAACATTTTTAGCGGCATCAACAAGAACGCCCGACGGCCATATTTATCGTGGCAACGTCGGGGGCATGGGACGCAAGAACGCAAGTAATGTTAACAAAAGCTCAGCATGTGCCGGCACAACTGGCACCCGGACAGCGTCCAGTCCTGCTCGTGATCGTCGACACCGAGGGCGAATTCGCCTGGGACCAGCCGTTCAATCGCAGCGCGATCGGGACGACGTCGATCGCCAGCCAGCCGCTGATGCATGCGCGCGTGTTCGACGAGTTCGGCATCCTGCCCACTTACATGGTCGACTGGCCGGTCGCCACGACGCCCGGCGCGGTCGCGACGCTGCGCCGCCTGCTCGATGCGAAGCGCTGCGAGATCGGCGCCCACCTGCACCCGTGGGTCTCGCCCCCGTACGAAGAAGCGCTGTCGGATTTCAATTCGTATGGCGGCAACCTGCCGCGCCAGCTCGAATACGACAAGCTGCGCCTCCTGACCGAAACCATCGCCGACGCGTTCGGCCGCCAGCCGCTCGCATTCAAGGCTGGCCGCTACGGCCTCGGTCCGCACACGGCCGAGTCGATCGCCTCGCTCGGCTACGAGATCGATGCGAGCGTCGTCCCCTACAGCGCGTTCACGGAAGACGGCGGGCCGGATTTCCGCACGTTCGACGAGCACCCGTTCTGGTTCCAGGCGGGGCGGCGCGAACTGCTCGAATTGCCCGTCACGACCGGCTACTGCGGCTGGCTGCGCCACGTCGGGCCGCGCCTGTACGACCTCGCCCAGCGCCGCTGGGCACGGCGCCTGCGCCTGGGCGGCGTGCTGGCGCGCTCGCGCGCGCTGGAGCGCGTGCGCCTGAGCCCCGAAGTGGCGTCCGGCGCCGAGATGCGCCGCTTGAGCGAGGCGTTGCTGGCCGGCGGCTGCCAGGTCTTTTCGCTGACGTACCACAGCCCGTCGATGATGCCGGGCCACACGCCGTACGTGCGCTGCGAGGCCGACCTCGAGCGCCTGATCACGACGGTGCACGATTACTGCGCGTGGTTCCGCGACCGCGTCGGCGGCGAGTTCATGAGCCTGTCGCAGCTGCGGCAGGCGCTGGCGGCGCAGCGCTGACGTCACCCGCGCGGCGTGCCGCCAGCGCATGCAGGCGGCCCAGCCATGGCCAGCGGTAGCCGTTCAAGTGGTACATCGTGCGGATCTCGTCGGTCCAGCGGGTGTGCCATTCCATCACCCGTCCATAGAATTCGATGCGCTCGAACCGGCCTTCGCCGAACAGGCCGCGCGTCGCTTCCTCGCGCATCAGCAGGGCCGGCGACAGCTGCGGACCGAGCGCTTCGTCATAGGCCGTCTTGAGGATCACGATGCAGCCGCCGCCTTCGACGCACAGGTCCATTGCGGCCAGGCGCGGGCCGTTCGCGTCGTCGAACCAGTAGCGGTAGATGCTGGCCGCACCGCGCCGCGCGAACGCTTCCAGCATCGCGCGGTAGAAGCGGCCCTGGTCGTTGTCGGCGGCGACGGCGGTGCCTTCGGACGCCTTCCAGCCGCTCGTCTCCAGCCGGCCGTAGTCGGCGACGGCAGCGGCCATCAACGCGGGATCGCGCACGATTTCCAGGCGCGGCGCGATGCCGTCCTGGCGCAGGCGGTTCCGCTGCTTTTTCAGGTTGTTGCGCAGGTTCTTGCCGCGCGCGTTCCAGTAGTCGTCGAAGGATCCCTGCAACGTGATGCGCGCCGTGTCGATGTAGTCGAAGCTGTGCGGCCCGGCCGGGCGTGCCGTCAGCATCGGGTCGCACTGCGTGAGGCCCAGCATCAGCGCGGGACCGGGCAGCGCGCGCAGCAGATCCGCGAGCAGGCCGTCGGCGGGACGGGTATCGCGCTGCAGCCACAGGCCGACGGGCGCCTGCGCGGGCTGGAACGTGTTCCACACGCCGGGGCGGCCCGGGGCCACGATCGTCATCGCGTCCGTATCATCGCCCCGGCCGTGCCAGGCGAGCAGCTCGCGGCCCGTGCCGAACACGTCGAGCAGCGGCCGCACGAAATCGGCAGCGAGCAGCGGCGATGCGGCGCCGGCCGCGTGCAGGCGCTGCCAGCGGCCTGCGTGCTGCGCGAAGTCGCGCGCACGGACGACAGTCCAGTTCATGCCGGCACCGCCGCGCACGTTTCCAGGGCCTGGCGCACCTGCGCGTGCAGCCATGCGCGTTCGCCGTCGTCGAGCGCCTGGTGGCACGGGAAGGCGATCAGGCGCCGGCCCAGGTCCGCGCTGTTGGCGCACACGCTCGCATCGACGCCCGCCCACAGGGTCGCGCCGAAGCGCGTCATCGGCACGCCGGCGCGCAGCAAGGCGTCGAACACGGCCTGCGGCCGGTCGACGAGCAGCGGGAACATCCATGGACAGGCACCGTCGGGCAGGGTCGAATAAAGCGGGCGGCAGCCGGGCACGCCGTCCAGCGCGCGCTGCAGGTCGAGGTAGTTGCGCCGCCGCCGCGCGACGATGCGCGCGGGCGACACCGCGCGCAGCACCGTGCGCGAAAACCAGGACGAACGCTTGTCGGCCCAGCGCGGATCGAACTCGAAGCTGCTGTCCGACGATGACGGCGCCAGCGCGGGCGCCGTCGTGCCGCCGCTCTTGTTGCCGCTCTTGCCGCCGCTCTTGCCGCCGCGTGATTTCAATGCGCCCCACAGCGCGCTTTTCGCGCGCAGCGGCAGCGCGAGCAGCATCCGCAGCACGGGCAGGCGGCCGTAGGCGAACGCCGCTTCGAGCGCGTTCAGCGCGGCCTTCATTTCGAAGCCGGCGCCGGCGCCGTGCAGGGCCACGTCCAGCCGGTGCCGGCGCGAGACCAGGCAGCCGCCTTCGTAGATCGGGAAGAATTTCATCGTGCTGCCGATCGCGTAGTCGCCCACGCTCCCCACCGCGACACCGTCGCGCGCACCGAAGAAGCAATGGGCGCAATCCTCGACGAGGCCGATGCCGTGCCGGTCGCACAGCGCGCGCAGCAGCGTGAGGTCGTGCGGGATGCCGAAGAAGTGCGTGGCGAGGATCGCCTTGACCCGCCCCCTGGCGACGTGCGCTTCGATGTCGGCCAGGTCGGGCGCCGTGTCCGGCCGCACGCGGTAGAACGCGACCTCTGCGCCGCACCAGTGCGCGGGCGGGACCATCGACGGGCTGTGATAGGCGGGCACCAGCACGACGTCGCCGTCACCCACGCCGAGCGCGCGCAAGGCGAGACCGATGGCGACGCGGCCGCTCGTGACGAGGCGCGCGTCGGCCCCGTCCAGCAGCGACGGCAGCGCGGCACGGCGCCCGCCCGAGAATGCGGCAAGCGACAGCACGGGAACGGGTGGAATGGCGCGGCGGACGGGAGCTGTTGACGTCATGCATTTAATATAACATGCGTCCCCGCTTCCGTGCCCCCGGCACGGCCCTGGAATCTCAGGCGCAGGCCTCGACGTCGACCGCGGTGCCGGCCTCCTGGTGCTTCAGGCGCCACATGGCGTAGTTGTCGTAGACGGCCTGCTCGACCATGCGCGGCACGGCCTTCAGCAGGCTTCCCTTGAGCAGGACGTTGCGCGACGATTCGGCGCGCATCGGCATGGCGGCGGCGGCGGACAGGCCATCCGTCGCGAACCGGTCGGTGTTCTCGCTCAGGAATTCGCAAAGCCGGGCCAGGCGGCGCTGGTTGACGCAGTGCCGGCGCGTCCTGGACATCTGCTGGTCCGAGGTGTGCACGTACTCGAACGGATGGGTGAGGATCACGACCTGCTCGACGCCTTCGCGGTACGCCTGCTCCAGCAGCATGCGCGTCTCGGCAAAATTGCTGCCCGTGATGGTCAGGCTTTTGAGGTGGGTCTTTCCGGGCACCTTCCAGTCGCGGAAGGTCAGGATCGGGCATTCGATCACGCCATGGCGTTCGTGGCGGCCGCTGTACAGACGATAGTTCTCGTCGCCGCTGTCGAACACGGCCACGCCGACATGGGAACTGTAAGGAATCCCCGCGCGGGCCTGGGCGCGATACAGCGCGTCGTCATGGTGCAGGCTCCCGCTGCGGAACACCGTCGGCGCCGGCAATCCCCACGTGTGGAACGTCTCGAGCCCGTACTCCATCAGTTTGAGCGACGCGTCTTCGGCGCGGCCATAAAAGGCGTCGATGCCGGGCTTCGTGCGCACGCGCGCGCGTTCGCGCCAGTCCTCGTGCTGGAAGATGGTCCAGCATGGGTGCAGGTGCAACTGCACGTCGTGCCCTGCCGTATGCAGTCTTTCGGCGATGTCGCGCATGGGGTCGCGATGGAAGTAATGCCGGTTCAGGACCTCGACGAAAAAGGTTGCCGTGATCCCGTACTGCGCGAAGCAGTCGAGCATATAGCCCAGGCCCTGCGATTTGCAACCGCTCACGCACCAGACCCGCTGCTCGCCGACCGGGCACACCGTTTGATCGCGAAACGCGCCCGCGATGCTGAACTCGGTGTCAACGGTAATGGACACTTGGGTACGCATATTGACACCAGGGAAATTTGCTTAAATTCAGCATATATACACTGGCGTAAATACACAAGTTACGGTTATGAAATGAAGAGATTGCGGTATGAAAACAACAAATTTGCTGAAATGTATTTAAAAGCGAAATATCGACACATGCGGGGTGCATGCAGATGCATGCCCGATACAGGTCGATGAAGTGGGTGAAAGAAGGCCGACCTGTCAGATGTCGAGGCGTCGCTCGTGGTCGTTGGTCGCCAGCGGTGCGGCCATGGGATAGTCCGGGACGATGGGGACGTCCTTGCCGTGTGCCGACTGTGCCTTATCCCTTTTGAATAACGTTTTCAGGATCCTGGACAAGACAAACTTCAGGGGTTCGCATTTCAGGGACAACCATGTCGCCGCAACGAATGGAGCGATATAGATGGCCAGAACGTAGAACGTGCCTTGGGGGACCTGGGCGACGGCCAGGATGGCCTTGCAGAAGTACATCAAAGGATAATGGAAGAGGTACAGGCCGAAGCTCGTTTCTGCCATCGTACGAACGAGGCGTACCGTTGGTTCGGAAGGGCTCCTGAAAACCCGTTGCATGCGGGCGAAGCCGTAGATGTTCAGTGCAATGAGGAAGCCCACGACATAGCTCTGCGGCCAGAAATTGATTCCCCATGACTTCAGATTGACCAGCGGGTAAGCGATCGGGAGAGCGGTAAAGATCTTCGATCCACCCATCATGACATAAAGGGTGAGGCATACGATGGAGACAAGCAGAGCACCAAGGCCCAGCCGTGTCCTGTCCGCTGAAACGTGTTTGCGCAGTAAATGGAACAGACCTACGCCGAGGAGCCATACCGGGAAGGCGATGATGATGCCGGGCCCGGCAATACACATCACGAGACCTGCCATGGCAACGCGCTGCCATCCACGAAAATAGATCAACGTCGCAAAAATTGCGTAGTACCAGAATTCATACGACAAAGACCAAAACGGCCCGTTCGTTCCCAGCCAGATATCCAGGAACCATATCTCGTTGAGGAACAGCGCCGTGATGCCGGAAGCCGCAATCCATTTGTAGGCCGGATACGGCTGCATCGGCGCATACGCCGACAACGCAAGCCATTGACCCACCGTATCGAGGACGAGCGTCAGGAGAATTGCCGGCAGAGCGACCGACCACAGGCGGGCGAAGCGTGCAATGAAATAATCGACGATGTCCCGGCGCTTGCCCGTCGACGAAAACGCGATCACGAAACCGGACAGTACGAAAAACACGGCAACGCCCAGGCCGCCATAGGTGCCGAAGAGCGGGAGCCTGTAGTGCGAAAAGTGGCCAGCGTGGAAGAGATAGACCATCAACGCGGCGAAATACCTGAGCAGGTCCAGATACACCGACAGATTCGGCTGCAACACGTTCGATGAGTGAGAAAAAGTTGCTTTGTTTTCCATTATTCTGCCGTAGCGGGGTCAATGTGACCGGCACCGCCGGCTGGTCAAGACCGCTTACGATAACCGGTTTTGCCAGAGGAATGTCATTGTTTGTTAAATTTGCAACATAAACGTTCTTGTTGTGTCAATTTGCGACATCATGCCTTCCTGATGCCTTTATGGGTTTTTTCCGTATCGTTCGAGATAATCGGACTCCATTCTCTCGCATGTTCGCAATGCGTTGTCGCCAGGCCTGAATGATGGCTTGAGTTGCTCCACCCAGCAGTGTTCGATGGCCTGTCGGTCTGCTTGCATGGCCTCTTCCGGTCGTGAAGCGCTCGTCGTAAGCCACGCGGCGGCGATGAGCATGCAAAACGATGCCGCGCCGCCAAGCCAGCACGCTGGTTTGATCACCGCGGGTTTTAGCGCCGGAAATACATCCGTGCTCATGAGACGTGGGCGCGCTGTCGGGCGAATCGCGCCACGGCAACCGACGCTTGCTCGAGCATCACCGCGGCCAGCACGCACACCACCGGCATGATGGGCTCGCGATAGCGGAAAATCACATAGAACAGCATGTGCACGGCGCTATACAACGCTACCGCAGTCCACAGGACTGCCAGCGAAGGCCGACTACGTACATATGGCAAGGTTGCTACCGCTGCACAAACAAGGACGGCGTATTCGATCAGCCAAACCAAACGAACTAATTTCTCTGCTCCCACAGGGGCATCGCGTCCGTTATGAATAGGTGGCATCCAGAAGAGTCCGAGCTTTTTAACCGAGAGCGCGAAAAACTCGCCTGGGTGGGACTTGATCCACGCCAGGGCTTCATGTTTGAGTGTTTCCGAGGCCTGGACCTCGCCTACTTCCTCCCGCAAAGCATGCCAGGTCGGTCCGCGGGGGGTTTTGGCGATGGAAACGAACATGCCGTCAGCGGCTGGGTTATTCCCAAGATATAAATTGAATCCGCCGTTCGTATTCAACACTGGGGCACCCAGCAACGTGGCGTTTCTTACCAGCCAGGGTGACGCGACCAAAATAGCGACCACGAGCATGACTGGAACGCTCAGGATGCGGATACGGAGCGCGGACTTCGACACCAAGAGCGCGACGCCGACTGCTCCCGCCAGTGACAGCGCTGCATTGCCGGTCAGTGCCAGCAATCCGAACAGACCGCCGCACAGTACGGCAATACGAAGTTGAAACGTCCGCATCATCCGTAATGCGCACCACAAGATCCCCAGCATTAACGGGATCATGAAATTTTCTTTTGCAAGATAAACACCATACACACCGCACGGCAGGTAAAGTGCCCACATAGCGCCGCTGAGCAGGCGCGCGTTGCGATTTGCTCCCGCTTCGCGAGCGACCATGTATACCAAGGCAATGGAAACCGCACCGCAAATCAGGTTAGCAAGACGCAATCCCAAAAGGCTGTGGTCGGACAACCAAAGTGCTGGCGCAAGAACGAAGAAGGAATAGCCCATGTTGAAGAATGCGTAACCACCCGCGTTCATCGTTTTTCCCGCAACAAGATCTTCGGCCATTTTCAAATATGCCAGCTCATCGCTCTCCGGCGCGTGCGGATACACCAGGATGGCCGCGAGCCTCAGCAAGATACCGGCGACGATAATGGCGGACAACCAGCGCCATTCCTGGGAACTGGAATGTTTTTGGTTTGGAGTTGAAGCTTCACGGTTCAATGTTTTCATTGGAAAATGAATTTAAGACGTTGTGTAATTGGCGTGGCGCATATCGCGCCAGCTGATGAAGATTAACATGACTGATATCAGCAGGATCACGATGGTCGAAAAAAGATAGCGAGAATAAATAATCTGGTACACCAGATCCGGGATATGGGAACTGAGTGGAAATACTCGATAAGCCGGGACGAGCAGGATCAGGTATGTCACGCCGATAAGGATAAGCGTCAGCCTTGACTGAATTTCGCGCCCCATCAGCCATGCGGAACAAGCCAGCGGGAGCACGTATACATAGGTATGCCCCCACCCTAACGGCGCAACGACGGCAAGTATCGAAAAAATCATGGCGAGGAGCGGAATTGTGAAGCCTTTGATGAGTCTGGTTGCGATCGATATGCCTGTCGCAACTGCAACGGCGCCAGCAGTAATCAGTAATCGAATCGAAGCTGGTACCGCGAAGACCTGAAATGAACTAATACTTGTGCTAAGAGGCAAGTTGAGTCGGGCATAGAATGCTGCCAGGGACTGGTTGTATATGTTGACGATCGTATTCCCCGAAAATTTCGGTAGCAGATCGAGGAAATAGACCCGGTAAAGCCAAAAAGGCAGGGCTGGTGCCAGGGCAAGCGGCACAATGATCAGGCCGAAAGCAAATCCGGCCAGAATGCGGAGGGCATCCCGGCGAGAAAGTGCATAGGCAAGCAAAACGATCGGGTAGATTTTGATCCAGAACCCGGCAGCGAGAACCAGTCCACCCAATACAGGGCATCCGCGCATGATTAAAACAATGTGCGCGACGCATAGAAGCAGGACCAGTATATCCACCTGCCCGGAAGCAACCGCGGCAAAGAATGGACCGGAAACACCCGACAGCAACACCAGGTTAATTTTTCCTGATTTCGAGACGGTGACGGCTTTATCGTTCGCCTCGCTGAGATTGATCCAGACTGCCATGGTTGCAAATCCGGATAGATACAGGAGTATCACGAAAACTCTGTAACTCCAGTCCAGGGGCAACAGGGAAAACGGTACGAACAATATCACCGCAGGCGGCGGATACAGGAAGCCTTGAAGCGTCCTTACAGAATTGGACTGGTAAAGCTCATTGACGTTGCTGCCGAATCGAAGCGCCGCGTTGTAAAAAATGCGGTAATCGGACCCAATGCGACCGGAAATGCTGTGTAATTCAAGGGCCAGCAAAAGAAGGCCAAGCGCGAAGCAGATGTATGTCCAGAAATAACGTGTATTGAAGCTCATGTTGGGGGCCATGATTCAATGTCTCAATTCCTGATTTGGGCGCAAGAGAATTTGAGGCGGTAACTCAGCTTCGGCTCACCACAAAAACGCCAGTACAGATCAGCAGCGCGCCGAATACGCGCGGGACGCTGACTTGTTCTCCAAGAAAGACGCCGATGATCAGCGAGAGCGCGAACCCAAGTCCAACGAGGGGATACGCTTTGCTGACTTCCCAGCTGGAGAGAACCGCCAGCCATACGACCGCACCGACGCCATACAAAAGGAACCCCAACAGGACGAATTTATTGGTCGAGATGGCAATGGCGGACTGGGCATAGTCGTCAGTCGATAAGGCTGCACGAACAGCTGCGCTCGACATCCCCGCCTTCAGCGAAAACTGCGCCATTACCGACAAGGCGATGCTGCCAATGGCGATCAGAAGGATATTCATGACAATTCCGACATCGTTCTATTAATCCGGCAAAATCTCGACAAAATGTCCGAACACCATTGCGCCGACGCAGATCGCGATGGTCAGACAACTGCCGCGGTTCTTGAGCGCGTAGACGATGGGATCGTCATGCATTTCGCCGCGCGCCGTCTTTATCCACAGGCGTGTCAGCCAGTAAATCAGACCCAGCGCGACAACCCACAACACTTCCGGCGTGGCGTAGCGTTCCCGCGTTACCGACGCCGAAACGAACAGGCAGAAAATGACGACGGACGACATTGCTGCGGCAACGCCCAGCGGCCACAGTACGACGAGATCGGTGGTCCGGTAATCGCGCCCCTTGGCAGCTTCGATGTCCGCTGAGAGAAGCGAAACGAGTTCCGAACAGCGCTTGACCAACGCCAGGCTGAAGAATATGAATACGGAAAAGGCGAGCAGCCATGGGCTCATCGGGGCCCCGATGGCCAACGCACCGGCAACGATGCGTACGGTATATAAAACGGCCAATGTCAGGACATCGAGCAAAACGTACTCTTTCAGGCGCCATGTATAGGCCGTCGTAATGACCACATACGTCAGCAGGACGAGCGAAAAACTTGGCGATACGAATGCCGAGAGCAAGAATGCGCCGCTCATCAGCGCAATGGCGGCTCCGATGCCGTCGACGATTTTGATCGCGCAGGAGGCAAACGGGCGTGCGCGCTTGCGGACGTGAGCGCGGTCGCTGCCCAGGTCAGAAAGATCGTTGACGATATAGGTCGCGGATGCAGCGAACGAAAACGACAGAAAAGCCAACAGAACCGTCAGCACGGCCGCGGTGCTGGAGAACGAAAATGCGGTCAGCAGCGGCACGAAGATGAGCAGATTTTTCAGCCATTGATGCACGCGCAAAGCCTTGGCCCACGTTTTCAGTAGCGATTTCGCCGTGCGGAATTCCCGTTCCGTCGGAACGGATTGTCTGACTGCGCGCGACACGCTGTCGCCGACGTCGACCAGTATGGCGGCATGGGCGCTACGCCAGATCGGCAAATCGACCTTGCTATCGCCGGCGTACACAAAAGCGTGACCCACCTGTTCGCGTATCGCCGCCAGTTTACGCTCGCCCTTGAGATTGCAATTGGCGTCCGAAGCGATCACCAGATCGAACAGCCCGATATGGGTAGCGACCGCGTGGGCAATCGATTGATGGGCTGCCGTGGCCAGCACAAGCCGGCGCCCATCAGCCTTTTGCTCGGTAAGAAAGCGCAAAAGGTCTTCACGATATGGCAGACTTCGCGCAGAAAAAGTGGTCGCACCAGCGACTTTTGCCTTGAAATAGGCTATTCCTCGCAACAACCAGAAGGGCAGCAGGAAGAGGTTCAACGGAGCCTGTTTGATCAGCTGAAGGACACTCTCGACAAGTGTGTCCGTCGGCGTCAACGTGCCGTCCAGATCGACCACCAACGGTGCAGCCTGTGCAATCATTGCATTGGTGTCGGGTGTAGCGAGCTCGGAGTTTCTTTGCATTTTCATATGCAGTTCGTCTTGAGTTATCGACGTCAAAGTTTTTCGAAATTTTCCACACAACCGATTGCGTGATGATGACTTGCTGATTCAGCGATATTCAGTTCGTGTTTGGAATCGCAGGGTCTTGGGCCCTGCTTGTCTACTGCACTGCGGACGAAGACAGCAGACATCGCCGATTTTTTACGGTACGTCGATCAATCCGGTCAGCCCGTGCAGGCAAAGTGATCGGATTCCCGGTACCAACCAGGCGCAGAACACCTCGCCGGAACGTAGCAGGCGTTTTTCGACGGTCAGGAAGTTCGTCAGGACAGGAGACGCTGCGACGTGGGCATATCGGTCCGAGCTCGTTCTTTGCAATCTGTCAATGACGAATATAAATATGCTAACAGCAGAAAAAATGTAAGTCTAGTCCTATAGGATAATGGCGCATATTCCTAACAACATATCAGGCGCGTGCGGTAGACAAGGCGTGCAGGATGAGGCTCTGCAACAACACACCTGGGTCTGCAGGGCGGTGCTGGTGCGGGTTCAAACGACGATCGGGCACTAGACTGCACGGCTGTTCCCGCTGACGCTGCCTCACCGTGACGCGCCGGTTCATGCGAGCGCTTCCTCTACGGTTCGATGGGTTGAACTGGTAAGATTGGCATTTGCCCGATCACGCCCGCTGGCAGACCCCATGGCATTGATGAACCATTTGATCCACGACTCCCTGTTCGAGACCGCGGCGCGCACGCCCGCCGCCGAAGCGCTCGCGTACGGCGACAGGCGCTGCAGCTATGCGCAGTTGGCCGACGACGTGCGCGCCGTCGCCGCGCTGCTGCTGGACGCACGCCTGGAAGCGGGCGCGCGCGTGGCCGTGTACATGGAAAAGCGCATCGAGAACGTGGCCGCCATGTTCGGCGCCGCAGCCGCCGGCTGCGTCTTCGTACCCGTCAATCCGCTGCTCAAGCCCGAGCAGGTTGCGTACATCCTCGCCGACTGCAACGTGCGCCTGCTGGCCACGACGGCCGAACGCCTCGCGCAGCTGGCGCCCGTGCTGGAACGCTGCCCGGACCTGCGTGCCGTGCTGCTGGCCGACGGCGACGCCGCGTCCGTACCCGCCGCCGTGCCGGTGCTGGCGTGGCCCGAACCGCAGACCGGCGACCCGGCGCCGCACCGCCGTATCGACACCGACGTCGCCGCGATCCTGTACACGTCCGGCAGCACGGGCCAGCCGAAGGGCGTCGTGCTGTCGCACCGGAACATGGTCGCGGGCGCGCACAGCGTGGCCAGCTACCTGGACCTGCGCAGCGACGACCGCCTGCTCGCCGTGCTGCCGCTCAGTTTCGACTACGGCCTGTCGCAACTGACGACGGCCTTCCTGCGCGGCGCCTGTGTCGTGCTGATGAACTACCTGTTCCCGAAGGACATCGTGACGATGGTCGCGCGCGAGCGCATCACGGGCCTCGCCGCCGTGCCGCCGCTGTGGATCGCGCTGGCGCGCCTCGCATGGCCCGCCGCTTGCACGCTGCGCTTCATCACGAATTCCGGCGGCGCCATGCCGGTGCCGACGGTGCAGGCATTGCGCGAGATCCTGCCGGACACGCGGATCTTCCTGATGTACGGCCTGACGGAAGCGTTCCGTTCCACGTACCTGCCGCCGGAGGAAGTCGCGCGCCGGCCCGATTCGATTGGCCGCGCGATCCCGAACGCCGAGATCCTCGTCGTGCGCCCGGACGGCACGCCGTGCGATGCCGACGAGCCGGGTGAACTCGTGCACCGCGGCGCGCTCGTCGCGCTGGGCTACTGGAACGACCCGGCGCGCACGGCGCAGCGGTTCCGCCCCACGCCCGGCCAGGATCCGGGCCTGCCCGTGCCGGAACTCGCGGTGTGGTCGGGCGACACGGTGCGCCGCGACGCCGACGGTTACCTGTATTTCATCGGCCGCAGCGACGACATGATCAAGGTGTCCGGCTACCGCATCAGCCCCACCGAGATCGAATCCGTGCTGCACGCGACCGGCCTCGTCGCCGAGGTGGCGGCCTTCGGCATCGAGCATCCGCAACTGGGCCAGGCGATCGCCGTGATCGCCGTGCCGGTGGCGGAGGGGGCCATCGACGGCGCCGCCCTGCTGGCCGAATGCAAGCGCCGCCTGCCGGCCTACATGGTCCCGGCCCGCATCGACCTGCGCGCCGGTTCGCTGCCGCGCAACCCGAACGGCAAGATCGACCGCAATTTGCTGCGCCAAACCCTGCACACGAACGAAGCACAATGAACAAGCCGCGCCACGCACCGCAGATCCACTTTCCCGTCGTCGACGACGTCCTGCAGGTCGGCGGCATCCCGCTGAACCGGCTCGCGCAGCGCGTGGGCCGCACGCCCTTCTTCGCCTACGACCGCGCCCTGTGCACGCAGCGCGTGCGCGACCTGCGCGCCCAGCTGCCGCAAGGCGTCCTGCTGCACTACTCGATCAAGGCCAATCCGATGCCGGCGCTCGTGCAGCACATGGCGGGCCTCGTCGACGGTCTCGACGTCGCGTCCGGCGGCGAGCTGAAAACGGCGCTGGATGCCGGCATGGCGCCGGCGCGCATCAGCTTCGCGGGTCCGGCCAAGCAGGAGGACGAGCTGGCGCAAGCCGTCGCGGCCGGCGTCTGCGTGAACGTGGAATCGGAGCGCGAACTGATCGCCCTCGCGCGCATCGGCGACGCGTTCGGCATCGCGCCGCGCATAGCCCTGCGCGTGAACCCGGACTTCGAACTGAAATCCTCCGGCATGAAGATGGGCGGCGGCGCCAAGCCGTTCGGCATCGACGCCGAAGAGGTGCCGCGCGTGCTGCGCCTGGCGGGGACGCTGAACGTCGACTTCCAGGGCTTTCACATCTTCGCCGGTTCTCAGAGCCTGCGTGCCGACGCCATCATCGACGCGCAGGCGCGCAGCATCGCGCTCGCGCTGCGCCTGGCCGAGGCGGCGCCCGTGCCCGTGCGCCAGGTGAACATCGGCGGCGGTTTCGGCATTCCGTATTTTCCGGGCGAGGAAAGACTCGATGTGGCGCCGATCGCCGCGCGGCTGGCGCCCGAGGTGGAGAGCCTGACGGCGGCGCTGCCGCAGGCGCGGCTGGCGCTCGAATTGGGACGCTACCTTGTCGGCGAATGCGGCGTGTACGTGGCACGCGTTGTCGACCGCAAGGTCTCGCGCGGCGAAGTCTTCCTCGTGACGGACGGCGGCATGCACCACCACCTGGCCGCGTCCGGCAACCTGGGCCAGGTCATCCGCAAGAATTATCCGGTCGCCGTGGGCAACCGCATGTCGGCCGTGGACAGCGGCCCGGCCAGCGTGACGGGGCCGCTGTGCACCCCACTCGACATCCTGGCCGACCGCATGGAGCTGGCGCATGCGCAGGTCGGCGACCTGATCGTCGTGTTCCAATCCGGCGCCTACGGCCCCACGGCAAGTCCGGGCGCCTTCCTGGGACACCCGGCGCCGCTGGAAGTGCTGGTCTAGCGCTTGCGGGGCGTCGCCACTGGCGCCGCCTGCTTCCAGGCGTCCGTCCGTGCCTTGCGGCGCGACAGGAAGGGCAGGCGCAGCGGCGGCGTGTTGTCCGGCTGCGGTGCGATGAACAACACCTTCTCGAGGCACACGAGGATCGCCAGGACATAGTACGGCAGGTCGTAATAGGCCATCGCCAGGAACGCGCCCGCCGTCATGTAGCCGATGATGCTGACCTGGCACATGCGGGCCGTCGTCGCGGCCCAGGTGAGCTCCGGATCCTTGCCGCACTTCTTCACGATGCGCGAACCGGTGCGCCATGCGAAGAAGAACATCAGCAGGTACAGGATCAGGCCGAAGTAGCCGTGCTCCCCCAGTACCTGGAAGTAGATACTGTGGGCGACAAAGAACACAGTGGGATCGGGTGCGTACAGCTGGAAGATCTGCGGCGTGAACGTCGCAAAGCCGCCGCCGAGCGGCAGGTGGTTGGCGACGTTGATCGCGAAGCCCCAGGAGTTGATGCGGCCCAGCGCCGAGGGATCTTCCTTGTAGTTGTCGATGGAATGCATCCGGTCCATCCAGGCGGACGGCATCGCGACGAGGAGCAGCGGAATCGCCAGCGCGAACAGCATGCCGGTCTTGACTTTCGAACTCGATTTCAGCCACAGGAACAAGGCCATGCACGTGCCGCCCAGCAGGGCGCCGCGCGAATAGGAGCCGATGACCGATACGCCGGTGAGCAGTGCCACGACGATGGCCGCGCGCTTCGTCCATTTGGTGGGCGCGAACGATGATACGGCCATGATCAGCGGGACGCTCATCACCATGGCCAGTGCCAGGGTGTTGTTGTCGCCGATATAGGTGCCTTGCGGGCCGATCACACCGTTATGGCCGCCTGTCATGATGGTCCAGAGACCGCCCTTGAAGCCCCAGAATCCCAGCGACGCGGCGACGGTCAGCACCAGGGCCTTCACGTCGTTGACGGTGCGCGTGACCGCGATCGTCAGGACGACGATCAGCATCGTCTTCATGACGGTGCTCCACTGCTCCCAGGCGCCGGCCTGGTTGAGCGCGAACACGGCCGTCAGCGTGACCCAGAAGATCACGATCATCAGCTGGATGACGACCGGCGTGAACGGGAGCTTTTTCTGTTCTTTCGAAAACAGGGCGGACAGCAGTGTGACCGCCGCCATGATCATCGCGAACGGGAAGAAACTGGCGAAGCCATAGGTCAGCCTGTGCGGATTCATCAGGCTGAAGACTGCATACACCAGCACGCCCACGATGGGGCGCTTGAGCGCGAACGGGATGCTGGCCAGCATCGCCATGAGAAGGATGATGTCACGCATGTTGCGTCCTCATGCCCCGGCGCTGACCCGCAGGAACGCGTCGAACATCATCAGCGACCACAACGCCACGCTGTGATCGGCCGTGCCGGCGTGGTGCTCGGCCACCAGCTTTTCCAGGTAGCGCCGGTTGAAGATGCCGGTATCGACCAGGCGCGCGCCCAGCACTGCCTCGCGCACGGCGTCGCGCAGCGGGCCGCGCAGCCAGGCCGCCAGCGGGATCGAGAAGCCCTTCTTGGCGCGGTACATGATGTCGTGCGGCAGGTGCGGTTCCAGCGATTTTTTCAGGATGTACTTGCCCTCGCCGCCGCGCAGTTTCAGGCTCGGGGGCAGCGTCGCCGCGTATTCGCAGAATTCGTGGTCGAGCAGCGGCACGCGCACTTCCAGCGAGTGGGCCATGCTGGCGCGGTCGACCTTCGTCAGGATGTCGCCCGGCAGCCAGGTCTTGAAGTCGAGGTACTGGATCAGCGACAGCGGATCGTCGGTCGGCGCCTCCTTGGCGTGCGCGCGCATCACGTCGATCGCGCGGTAGCCTTGCAGGTCGCTCCGGAACGTATCCGAGAACAGCAGGTCGCGCTGGCGGTCCGGCAGGCGCGACACGCCGTGGAAGTAGCCCTCCACCAGGTCGCGCGCAATGGACTCGAACGTCGTCTTGGCGCGGAACACGCGCGGTGCCCAGTCGGCCTTCGGGTACAGGCTGCCCAGGGTGCCGAACAAGGGCTTCCTGATCGCTTCCGGCACCTTCGAGCGCACGCTGTGCTCGGCCATCGCGAAGCGGTAGCGGCGGTAGCCGGCGAAGTTCTCGTCGCCGCCGTCGCCCGACAGCGCCACCGTCACGTGGCGGCGCGCCAGCTGGCACACGCGGTAGGTCGGGATCGCGGAACTGTCGGCGAACGGCTCGTCGTACAAATGCGCCAGCGTGTCGATCAGGCCGTAATCGTCCTTGTCGACGATCTGCGCGTGGTGGTGCGTGCGGTAGCGCTGCGCCACCTGCATCGCGTACTGGGTCTCGTCGAATTCCGGATCGTCGAAGCCGATCGAGCATGTCGTCACGCCCTCGCTGACGGTGCCGTCACGCTCGCCCGCCATCATCGCGACGACGGCGCTGGAATCGACGCCGCCGGACAGGAAGGCGCCCAGCGGCACCTCCGCTTCCATCTGGCTCTTCACCGCTTCGCGCACGCGCTCGATCAGCTCCGCCTCGACGTCCGCTTCCGGCCGCGCCGGCGCGACGTTGAACGACAGATCCCACCAGCGCTTCGGCTGCACGGCACGGTCGCCGACCTTCAGCAGGATAGCGTGGCCGGGGCTGAGTTTATAGGCGTTGTGGAAGATCGTGTTCGGCTCCGGCACGTAGCCGTAGGCGAAGTAATCCTCGACGGCGCACGGGTTCAGCTTGCGCGACAGTTCGGGGAAGGTCATGATCGACTTCAGTTCCGAGCCGAACACGAACAGGCCGCTGGGCAGCAGCGAATAGAACATCGGCTTCACGCCCACGTGGTCGCGCGCGAGGAACAGCGTCTGCTTCCGGCGGTCCCATACGCCGAACGCGAACATGCCGCGCAGCCGGCGCACGCAGTCCTCGCCCCACGCGATCCAGGCGTTCATGACGACTTCCGTGTCCGACTTCGTGCGGAACACGTGGCCCAGCGCGACCAGTTCGTCGCGGAGCAGCCGGTAGTTGTAGATCTCGCCGTTGAACACGAGGGCCACGTCGCGCGCGGCGTTCAGGAACGGCTGCTGGCCCGTGGCCACGTCGATCACGGACAGGCGGCGGTGGCCCATGCCCAGGGCTTTTTCCAGATACAGCTCGCCTTCGTCGGGACCGCGATGGTGCTGGCTTTCGTTCATGCGCCGCAGCGCTTCGCGGTCGATCTCCCGGTTGCCCTGGGTGTCAAAGATTCCGACTATTCCGCACATGGTGTTGGCTTTCTTGCTTGTGTTGGGTGAAACGGTAACGCGTCAGTGTGCCTTGTTTCGGCAAAGTCCGTCGTACAGCGCGCCGTACGCGGCCACCATGGCGCGCAGGCTGAAACGGTCTTCCACGCGCGCGCGGGCAGCAACGCCGTGGGTGGTACGCAGGCCGGCATCCTGCGCGTAGCGCGCCAGCGCGGCCGCCAATGCGTCGACGTCGCCGACCGGCACGAGCAGGCCCTGCACCCCTTCGTCGACGACTTCCGGAATGCCGCCGACGCGCGAGGCGACGACGGGCAGGCCGCATGCCATCGCTTCCAGCATCGAGACGGGCGTGCCTTCCGCCAGCGAGGGCAGGGCGAAGATCGAGAACGTGTGCAGCACCGCGGCGATGTCGGCGCGTGCGCCGGGCAGCCACACGGCGCCGTCGAGACCGAGCTGCGCGACCTGTTCGCGCACGGCCGGCAGCAGCGGGCCGTCGCCGACGATCGCCAGCTTCAGGCGCGGCGCGAGTCGAGGCAGCTGATTGCGCAGCCGCGCGAACGCGTCGACGAGGGCGCGGTGGTTCTTGACGTCCTGCACGCGGGCCACGGTGCCGATCACGATGTCGTCCGCATCGAAGGGCGCGTCCGCCGCGGACGTGCCGCCGGGCGCATATTTGTCCGTGTCGACGCCGTTCTTGATGAACAGCGTCTTCGCGGTGGGGATGCGCACGACGTCGCCGAGCCAGCGGTTCAGGTCTTCCGAGACGGGAATGAAGCGGTCGACGAACGGCACCAGGCGGCGGCGCAGGAAGTTGTGCTTCGGGTTCAGGCCGTGCGGATCGCTCGCGTCGCGGCCGTGCTCCGCGTGGATGCGCACGGGGACGCCGGCCAGTGTCGCCGTGAACGCGTATTCCAGCGCAGCCAGGTTGTACGTGTGCAGCACGGTGGGGCGCAGGCGCCGCATCAGGCGCCAGAACGTCAGGTGCGTGCCGAGGCCGAGACCCGGCGGCTTGCCGAGCGCGTGCAGTTCGACGTCGCGGCGGGCGATGCGGTCGGCGAACGACGTGTAGGTCGTCAGGCAGACGACGGCGTGGCGCCACGCCGGCATGCGGTTGATGCAGTCGACGAGCAGCGTCTCCAGGCCGCCTACGCCGAGCGAATACACGAGGTGCACGACCAGCGGCCGGGTGTCGACGCCGGCCGGGGTGAGTGCAGGAGCAGGTGCATTCATCGTCGCGCCTTCATGATCATGCCGCCAGCGCCTTCTTCGTCAATCGGCCGTAGATGGCCGGGTAGCGGCCCACGCTGACCTTCCAGTTGCGTTCCGTCTCGACGTAGTGGCGGCCGGCCTGGCGCAGCTGCGGCCACGTCTCCTGCGCGGCGAGCAGCGCACCGACCTTGTCGGCCAGCGAGTCCGGATCGTCGGCGCGGAACAGCACGCCGGTCTTGCCGTCGGCGATCAGTTCCAGGTGGCCGCCGACGTCGGACGCGGCCAGGATGCGGCCCTGCGCCATCGCTTCCAGCGGCTTGAGCGGCGTGACGAGGTCCGTCAGGCGCATCGACAGGCGCGGGTACACGAGCACGTCGAGCAGGTCGTAGTACTTGTTGACCTGGTCGTGCGGCACGCGGCCCGTGAACACGATTTTGTCGGCGATGTTCAGGTCTTTCGCCATCTGGCGCAATTGCGCGTCCTGCGGGCCGCCGCCGACGAGCAGCACGCGCAGGTCCGGCATGCGCGCGACGAGCGTCGGCACGGCGCGCAGCAGCACGTCCAGGCCTTCGTACGCGTAGAACGAGCCGATGAACCCGATCAGGCGCGAGCCGGCGAGGCCCAGTTGTTCCTTCAGTCCGAAGTCGGGCGTGCCGCCCATCGAGAATTTTTCGATGTCGACCGCGTTCGGGATCACCGTGACCTTGTCGGCCGGGACGCCGCGCGCGACGATATCCTTGCGCAGGCCTTCGCAGATCGTGGTGACGGCGTCGGCCTGCTTCAGCGCATAGGTCTCGAGCGCGCGCGTGAGGCGGTAGCGCAGGCCGTTCTCCGTGCTGGTGCCGTGGTCGACGGCGGCGTCTTCCCAGAACGCGCGCACTTCGTACACGACGGGGATGTTGAAGCGCTTGCCGGCGCGCAGCGCGGCGATCGCGTTCAGCGACGGCGAGTGCGCGTGCAGGACGTCCGGTTTCACGAGCGGGATGATCTCGGCCAGGCGCTTGGCCAAGCCGTCGATCACGTTCACCTGGTTCAGCACGGGCATCTTCGCCAGCGCACCCTTCGATTCGGGCGTGCGGTAGAAGTGCAGGCCGTCGACGGTTTCTTCCAGCATGTCGCCGGAATTCTGCTTGGCGCCGGTGACGTGGAAGGTTTCCCAGCCGAGCGCGCGTTGTTCGCGCAGGATCGAACGGGTGCGGAAGGTATAACCGCTGTGCAGCGGGATCGAGTGGTCGAGGACGTGCAGTACACGCATGGTCGTTTTCCGTTCTGGTTGTCGCGTTGTGTTATTGACGGGTGCGGGTCGCGTTCAGCGCCTGGTCCAGTGCCGGGCCCTGTTCGGCCAGGAAGCGGTGCAGCGCGGCGCGCGCCCGTTCCTTGTCGTTGTCGTACGGGACGGCGAGCATCACGGCGGCGCCGTCGTCGCCGCGCAGCAGCGCCTTGTTCGCGGCCTGCCACAGCTTGCCGACGGCGTCGTTGCCGGTGTAATGACCGCCGACCCATTTGAAGGACCAGACCATGATCGCGCTCTGCGGCGTGCGCAGGATGCCTTCGTGCAGCGTGACCGGCGTGCCGGCGACGGTCTCGGCACGCGACGTTCCTTCGACCTCGTGCCAGGCATCCTCGTAGCCGTTCAGGCGGTTCATGGAGCTGATCAGGTTTTTGTCCGGGTTCTGGTTGCGGTAGTACAGGACGGTCAGGCTGACGGGCACGCCGCCGGCCTGGTAGGCGCGGTGGAAGCGCGCATCCGGTTGCATGTAGAAGGGCTTCCAGTCCGCGAAGTCGGCCGCGGCCGGCGCCGTCACGGCGACGTCGGCCAGGCGTACGGGGGCCGGATTATGGTTGGCACGCTCGCCCACCAGCGCCAGCGCGGGCCAGAACGCGCACACGAGCAGCACGCCGATCACCATCGCCGGCAGGCGGCGTGGCGTGCCGGCGGCGCGCGGCGCGGATGCGGACGTGGCCGCAGTCGCGGAGGCGGAAGCCGGCGCGGCGACGGTGTCTTCGCGCCAGAAGCTGCCGATCCAGAACATGACGAACATGACGAGACCGAAGAACAGCCAGCCGTAGATGATGTGGTCGACGCCGGTCGCCAGCTCCATGCCGGACAGGTGGCCGATCATCACGATCATGTAGGCGCGCAGGCCGTTGGCGATGATGGGGACGATGACCGACAGGCCGATGAACAGCGCGCGCCGGAGCATGGACCGGTAGGTCAGGTAGGCGTACAGGCAGCCCAGCGTGATCGAGGAAATCAGGTAGCGCACGCCGCTGCAGGCTTCCACCACGGACCAGCTGCCGGTCGGCAGCTCGAAGCGGGTGCCGCTGCGCAGCACGGGGATGCCGGTGGCGCGCACGGCCCACACCGTGAAGTCGGCCGTGAACTGGATCAGCGGTGCCACGAAGATTTCGCCGAATGGCACCGCGAACAGCAGGAACAGCAGGGGGAAGGCGAGCGAGCCGGCCAGGCGCGGGCCGAACAGGGCCAGCGCGGCGACGGGGAACATCGCGACGAACGAGTATTGCGACACGACCTGCACCTCGCCCAGCTGGGCCGCGAGCCAGCCGGCGCCGAGGACGCCCAGCAGGAGCAGCGCGGGCGGCCAGGGCTGCGGCGGGTACAGGCTGAAATTCTCGCGCCGGCGCCAGATGAGCCACAGGCTGATCGGCAGGATCACGTAGCCGTGGGCGAAGGTTTCGGAACTGTTCCACACCGAGACGATCGAGCGCACGGTGCCCAGGTACAGCAGGAACGGCGCGAGCAGGGCCAGCACGATCAGCGCCGTGCCCTGGCGCGAGATGGGAGCGGAAGTGGCGTTGATCACGCCGGGCGGCGGTTTCAGGAACATTCGAGACTCTCCCCAATACAGGCCAGGTTGCTGGACCAGCTGTAGCGGCGCTGGACCTTGGCGCGGGCCGCGGCGCCGATCGCGGCGGCCGCGCTGTCCTGGCCGGCCAGCAGCGTGCTCACGGCGTCGACGAAGGCGCCGGCATCCTCGGCCAGTACCAGTTCGCTGCCCGGCACGGCGTCGATGCCTTCCAGCGCCTGCGGCGACACGACGACCGGCGTCGCCATCGCCATCGCTTCCAGCACCTTGTTCTGGATGCCGCGCGCGATGCGCAGCGGTGCCACCGACACGGCGGCATGCGCGATGTAAGGCCGCACGTCCGGCACGGTGCCCGTCACGACGACGCCCGGCAGCCTGGCCAGTTCCTGCACGGCCGGCGCCGGGCGCGAGCCGACGATGTAGAACTTCACGTCGCCGAAGCGCTCGCGCAGTCGCGGGAAGACGTCGGCCGCGAACCACTGCACGGCATCCACGTTCGGCCAGTAATCCATCGCACCCGTGAACACGAGGGCGCGCTCGTCCGGCGCATACGGATTCGCATGCGGGTGCTCGGGCGAGAAGTAGTCGGTGTCGACGCCGTTGCTGAAGTGGCCGATCTTGGCCGTGCTTTCCGGCGCCAGCTGGCGGAACAGGTCCGCCTCCGGCGCCGAGACGAACAGCGACGCGTCGTAGTCGCGCGCCACGCGGCGTTCGTACGCCAGCAGCTGGCGCGCCTCGTAGCGGTACAGCCAGTTCATCGGCCACGATTTCTGTTCGGCGTACTGTCTCCACTTGTCCGAGTCGACGTCGCAGAAGTCGACGACGCGGCGCGCCGAGCGGTACGGGTCGGCGTACTGCGCCATCGCCGACGAGAACACGAGCACGCGCTCGATCTTGTGTTTCGCCACGGTGGCGTCGACCCAGCGCGCGAGCGAGGCGTCGCGGTAGTACTCGAGCGACAGCGAGCGGTTCTTCAGCAGGGCCTGCAGGCTGCGCACGCGCGCCAGCATGGGCTTCATGCCGGCGAAATGGCTGCTGGCGCACAGCGCCTCGACATGCGGCACGTACTGCCAGTCGTCGGGGTCGTCCACGAACGTGGCCAGGTGCACGCGGTAGTGCCGGGCCAGGTGCTTGAGCAGGTGGTACGAGCGGATCTTGTCGCCCTTGTTGGGCGGATACGGGATCCGGTGGATCAGCAGCAGCAGGTCTTCCATCGCTTATCCCAGGTTACGGACGATGTAGGGGCCCATGAAATTCGCCACCGGCAGCGGCAGCTTCTTCCACATCTTGATGAACAGCTGGTATTTCGGGTTCAGCGGATTGTTGTCCGGCAGCGCGGTCGCGCCGTACAGCTTGTACTCGTACGGCAGGTGCTGCGCCGTGAAGCCCCAGTTCTTTTTAAAATCGTAGGCGCCGGTGCCCAGCTTGCTGCGGCCGAAGTCGAACAGCCGGCAGCCGCGCGCGCTTGCTGCCTGCATCAGGTTCCAGTACATGAAGTCGTTGCCGGCCACTTCGCGCGCGAGGTCCATGCCGCCGCCGTAATAGGGCACGACTTCGTCGCGCCAGTAGAACGACAGCACGGCGGCCACGAGGCGGTTGTCGTCCGTGACGATGGTGCGCACTTCGCACTCGTCGCCGAAGACTTCCTGCAGCATGGCGAAGTATTTTTTCGGGAACACCGGCGTGCCCAGGCGGTGCACGCTGCGGGCATAGGCTTCGAACATGCGGTCGACGTTGTTGTCGACCTCGCCGCGCAGGCCCAGCTTGATGCCCTTGCGGACCATCGCGCGCTGCTTGCGCGGGATGGCGTTCAGGTTGGCCTCGTCGTCGCCCGTGATCTCCTTGCGGAACGTGACGTACAACTCCTTGGTGTGCCAGCTGGCGTCGTCCGGGTGGAAGCGCTGCATGCCGCGGTATTCCAGGTGGCCGACGCCGAGCTTTTGTGCGAGTTCGTGCGCGGCCTGGTCGAGCATGGCGCGCGCCGCATCGTTCGTTGCGGCCGGGCCGCCGTACACGCAGAACGGCATCGCACCCAGCGAGTGGCCGAACAGGCGGCTCCTGATTTCCGCGAGGGGGAGGACGCCGAGGATCTGGCCGTCCTGCTGCACGTAATAAAACCAGGTCTTGATGCCGAACGAGCCTTCGATGACCTTCTGCCAGCCGGACAGGTGGAAGAAGGTGGCGTCCGGGCAGGCGCGCACGAACGCATCCCAGCGGGCGTTTTCGTGCGCCTGCAGCGTGTGCAGCGTCATTGGTGAGGTTGCCACGACGGGGGCGGCCCGCTTGGCGGCTGCTGCTTCGATGATGGAGTTCATGGGCGGTTCAGGAAGATGTTGTCCATGCGGTCCCACGCGAAGTCGCGCGCGAGGGATTCGATGCGGCGTTCCATCCGGTCGATGTTGATGTAGTGGCGGAAGCGCGCCTTGGCGCCGAGGCCTTCGGGACGCGGCTGGCCGGGGTCCACTTCCCACGGGTGGAAGTAGAACAGGGCGGGCTGGCCATCCTCGCGGTTGACCTTGGCCATCATCCAGCGCGACAGCGCGTACGGCAGCAGGCGGAAGTAGCCGCCGCCGCCGGCCGGCAGGTTACGGCCCATCAGCTGCACGGTCGTGATCGGGATTTCCAGCAGGCCGTCGGTGCCGTTCGGGTAGAACGCGAAGCGCGGCGCTTCCGGCATGCCGTAGTGGTCGTGCACGACCGGGTAGATGCTGGAGCTGTAGCGGTAGCCGGCGTCGAGCAGCTCGTCGAGCGCCCACAGGTTGTCGCGGCCGATCGAGAAGCTGGGCGCGCGGTAGCCCAGCACGGCCTGCCCGCCGATGTCTTCCAGCAGCGCCTTGGCGGAGCGGATGTCGTTGGCGAATTCGGCGCGGGTCTGGTCCGAGGCGCGCAGGTGACCGTAGCCGTGGCTGGCCAGTTCGTGGCCGGCGGCGACGATGCGTTTCACCACCTGCGGATAGCGTTCGGCGATCCAGCCCAGCGTGAAGAAGGTGGCGCGCACGCCGTGGCGTTCGAACAGTCCAAGGATGCGATCCATGTTGGCTTCGACGCGGCATTCGCGCGCCGGCCAGCTGGCGCGATCGATGTAGGGGGCGAATGCCGAGACCTGGAAGTAATCCTCGACGTCGCAGGTCATCGCATTGCGGATGCGTTGCCCCGGGGCCGGCACGGGCCGCGGAGCGAGTTCGACCATGTTCATTCTTGATTATCCATAGGGTGGGTTACCGCCCCGTGGGGCGTGGCGACGATCTTCTTCAGGATCGACAGCACGGAAACGATCGATTTCTCCAGGCGCATCATGCGTTCGTCGAGCACTTCGACGCTGCTGACGCGGCGCTCGCCGATGCGCTGGTCGATGGTGCGCAGGCCGGTCTTGTAGTCCGCGTCCCCATCGTCATCGGACAGGTGGCCCGGCAGCGTGTCCGGTGCCGGCGTGCCGACCGCCGGAGCGCCGGCCGGATCTGGCACCTGGAATTCTTCGCTGATGTCCTTGACGACGGTATTGATGTCCTGCTCGCCGAACGCGTGCATCTCTTCCAGGAAGCCCATCAGCAGCACGCGGTCCATCAGCGTGTTGACCTTGCGCGGGATGCCGCCGCTGTAGGCATAGATCGCGTCGTGCGCGCCGTCGTCGAACGCCGGGTCGCTCTTCCAGCCGACGGTGGTCAGGCGGTGCTCGACGTAGGCGCGGGTTTCCTGCGCATCCATCGGGCCCAGGTGGTAGCTGGCGATCACGCGCTGGCGCAGCTGCTGCATGCCGGGGCTGTGCAGGGTGGCGCGGAATTCGGGCTGGCCGAGCAGGAAGGTCTGCAGCAGCGACTTGTCGTCGGTCTGGAAGTTCGACAGCATGCGCAGCTCTTCGACCGTGCGCGCGGACAGGTTCTGGGCTTCGTCGATCACGAGCAGGGCGCGCTTGCCCTGGTGGTCGACGTCGCACAGGAATTTTTCCAGGCGCGTGAGCAGGTCCGTCTTGCTGGCGCCCTCGTACGGCAGGCCGAAGGCCGAGACGACCATGCGCAGGGTGTCGTCCGGATCGAGGTGCGTGTTGACGATGTGGGCGGCCACGATCTGGTCCGAGGGCAGCCGGTTGAACAGGTTGCGCACGAGCGTGGTCTTGCCCGCGCCGACTTCACCGGTGATGACGATGAAGCCCTCGCCCTGCGACAGGCCGTACTCGAGGTAGGCCATGGCGCGCTTGTGGCCTTTGCTGCCGAAGAAGAAATGCGGGTCCGGGCGCAGCTGGAAAGGTTTGGCGGATAATCCGTAAAAAGACTCGTACATCGTATGCCTCCGCGGGCTCAATACTGGACGGTAAGCGTCGCCACGATCGCGTTCTCGTGGTAGTCGCGGTTGTCGAATACGCCGGCGCGGCCTTTCGAGTGGCGCAGGTCGAGCGATCCGGTGGTCTTGGTGTCGAAGCGGCTGCTCAGTCCCATGCTCAGCTGGCGGACGTCGTTGGTGACGCCGGTGCGCAGCGACTTGACGTTCACGCCGTACAGGCTCGCGTGGGCCGAGGTGCGCGAGGACAGCTTGTAGTCGGCACTCGCGCTGGCGCCTTTCTGGTCCGTGTCCTCGTTCAGGGAGCTCAGCTGCGATGGCAGCAGGGTGCTGTCTTCCTGCTGCAGCGACAGGGCGTTCATGCGTTCCTTGAACACGGTGAACAGCAGCGTGCTACGCGCCCCGCGGAGCGTGGCGCCGCCCTGCAGGCGCTTGTTGCGCATGTAGCGGTTGCTCAGGTAGGGGATGGCGCTGGGCAGCGTGGGCGGCAGGCCCGCTTGCGCGATATAGGCCTGCACGATCTGCTGGCGCTGCACCGGATCGGGATAGCGGCTGACGAGCATCTGGTCCAGCATGGCGGCCGTATCGACCGCGGCCGGCAGCAGGAATTGCTGGCGCGACGTCGTGACGATGTCGGCATAGGTCACCGTCCACACGGTGTGCGGCGTGCGGTAGCTGGCGTCGAGCGAACCCGTGTTGCCGAAGTAACGGTGGCCGACCGTGGCCGCGATGCGGGTGCGGGTCGACGGTTGCCAGATGAAACCGGCGGACCAGCTGCGGCCGCTCGTCTTTTCGGAGAGCGCACTGTATTCGTACTTGTCGTAGCCGACGCTGGAGGTCAGGCTCAGGTGCGACGTGGCGCGGTACTGCAGGCCGGCGAGGCTGTTCTCGTTCGTCGTCTTGCCCGTGCGCTGGGCGCTCATGTCCTGGTGCGAATAATGCACGTTCCAGCCGAGGTCGGGGAATGCGGGACCGCTGGCCACGTCGAACGCACCCGTGCTGGCCAGGCTGTTGCCGAAACCGCTGCCGGTGCCGCCTTCGACCGAATCGCGCTGGTAGCGGGCGTTCAGGGTGGCCGTCGTGCCGAACTGGTGGCGCACGTAAGGGCTGATGCTCCAGGTGCGGATGTCCGTGCCGTTGTTGGCCGTGTACGAATTGTTCGGCAGCGGGCCGAACGCCGACACGGCCTGGCGCGAACCGCTCGCGCTGGTGTCCACGTACAGCCAGTCCCTGACGGCGATGGCATTGGCCACGGCCTGGTAGCGGCGGTCGCTGTTGCGCGTGTTGCCGATGTCGTCGTTGCTATAGGCGAACTTGCGCCATTCCGCGCTCGCCGCGACCTTCAGGCGCGGACCGGTGCCGGTGATGCTCAGGCTGGGCGCCGCTTCGCTGATGAAGCTGCCGTGGGCCTGATCGTCCGCCTGGTTGCTCGCGTTGTCGGAATACGTTTCGCGCAACTGGATCGTGGGGATGACCCGCCATTGTGCCCACGCCTGGTTCGACAGCAATAGTGCCGCCACTGCAAGCGGCGTGAGCCGGAGGGCGGCGCTGCGCGGCCATTTGACCGGCCGGTGGACGGACAAATTAGCCGTAGTGATAGTCATACGTTTCTTCGATGCCGGGGAACTCCCTGGTCTTGTTATAGATGAGATTGACGTTTTGATAGCCTTCCAGCTGGTGCAGTGCTTCCTTGACCGCATGCTGGGTCGTCGTCTGGGCTTCGACCACCATGACAATCTGGCCCATGTGCGAGGCCAGCACGCGCGATTCGCTCGTCAGCAGCAGTGGCGGCGAGTCGAAGATCACGATGCGGTCCGGATAGCGGTGGGCGATCTCGTCCACCAGCGAGCTCATGGACGAGCTGGCCAGCAACTCGGTCGCGCGCGGGGTGCTGGTGCCGGCCGGGAGGATCGACAGCGTGTCGACGTTGGTGCGCAGCATGACGTCGGCCATGTCGATCTTGTCGTCCAGCAGGATGTCCATCAGGCCGCGGTGCGCCGGCAGGCCGAGCGAGCGCAGCACCGACGGGCGCGCGACGTCGGCGTCGACGAGCAGCACCGTATGGTCGAGTTCCATCGCGATGCTCATCGCCAGGTTGATCGCGCAATAGGTCTTGCCTTCGCCCGGCAGCGAGCTCGTCACCATGATCAGGTTGCCCGGCTTCGCGCCTTCCGCCCGTTCGGCGAAGGCGCGCTGCAGCAGCGGACGCTTGATGACTCGGAAGTCTTCCAGCAGGCGCGTGCGGCCGCCGGCGGCGGTGACCATGCCCAGGTCGCGCATGCGGTTCAGGTCCAGTTCCACGCGGCGGGTCGAGAATTTTTGCGCCGGAGGCGCTTCGGCGGCGGCGGCGCTTGCCTGGGCCGCGGCGGCTTCTGCTGCCGGTGCTGCGTGCGCCGGCACAGTGGGCGCTACGACAGGCGCGTCCGCCTCGACGACGTCGACGGTGGCCGTTTCCGGCGTCTTGGCGACGGCGGGCGCGTTGCGCTGCAGGTCGATCCGGCTGGCCGCTTTTTCGATGATGCTCACGGTGTACTCCTTAATCTTAAAGCGTGGGACGGACCAGGATGGCAGCCATCCCGACGCCGTAAGCGCAAAACAGCAGCACGACGGACCCGCCGAGCGCGGCCAGGCGGCGCTTGCGCTTGACGGTCTGTTCCGGCGTCCAGTTCATGCCGATCGAACCCAGCACCGGCAGGCCGGTCACGTCGCGCAGCGTGCTCTGGCTCAGGAAGGTCGGACGCAGTTGGCTCATCAGGAACGCGACGGCCAGGCCGGCGACGAGGGCGCCGACGAACACCAGCGAGAACAGGCGCAGGCGGTTCGGGCCGCTCGGGTGGTTCGGCACGGTCGGCGGATCGATCACGCGGAACTGCAGCATGTCGGTGGCGGACGACAGGTCGCCCGACAGGCGCGCCGACTCGCGGCGTTCGACCAGCTTCTGGTAGTTTTCGCGGTTGACGTTGTAGTCGCGGTTCAGCTGGGCGAACTGCGCTTCGATTTCCGGCGCCGTCGTGCTCTGGTTACGCAGGCGTGCCACGCGATTCTCGTATTCCGCGACGCGGGCGCGCATCGACGCCACGCGGGCCTCGGCCTGCGACAGCGACACGTTCAGCTGCTGCAGCATCGGGCTGTAGCTGGCGCCCGGGTCGAGGCTGCGCTTCTTGTTCTTGGCGAGATCGGCCTTCTGCGCCATCAGCTGATCGAGCAGGCGGCGGTTGGCGATCACGTCCGGATGCTGTTCCGTGTATTGCAGGCGCAGGTTGTCCAGGTTCTTCTGGGCCAGTGCGATGCGCGATTCCAGTTCCGGATCCACGAGGGCCGGGTCGACCGTCACGGTGCCCGGCTTGGCCGGTTCGCCGTCGATCTGGCGGCGGATCGCATTGCGCGCCTGTTCCGCTTCGGCCAGTTCCAGCCGGGCCTGGCTCAACTGGTCGGTCGCCGTTTGCAGCTGCCCGCCAAAGTCGCCGGTACCGCTGCCGCCGCCCGGCAGCATGCCGAGGTTCTTGAGCTTGAACTCTTTCAGCGAGTTTTCGGCCGCGGCCAGTTTTTCCTCGTACGTCTTGATTTGGTCGTCGATGAACTGGACCGCCTTTTCGGAATCCTGTTTCTTGCCGCTGAAGCTGCCCTCGACGAAGATCGTGAGCAGGGACGACACGACGTCCTTGCCCAGTTTCGGATTGTCGGACATATACGTCAGCGTATAAATGTCGTCGCGCTCCGTGCCGGTGATCTTGATCTGCGATATCAGTTCATCGACGATCTTGTCGTGTTCCTTGCTGTCCTTGGCCTTGACGTCGAGGTCGACCATGCGCATCAAGCGCTCGACGTTCGGGCGGCTGATCAGCGTGCGGCGCATGAACGTGACCTGTTGCTCCAGGTTGGGCACGGTCGTCATATTCGAAAGCAGTGGCTTCAGAATACTTTGCGTGTCGACATACACGCGTGCCGACGCTTCGTACTGATTGGGCAGGCGCAATACCACCGCCCAGCCGATCAATGCGACAACCCAGGTGATGACGACGGCATGCCAACGGTATTTGCCAATCGCCTTGAGGAAGT
The DNA here is from genome assembly GCF_030411975.2 of Massilia orientalis. Lineage (NCBI taxonomy): Bacteria > Pseudomonadati > Pseudomonadota > Betaproteobacteria > Burkholderiales > Oxalobacteraceae > Massilia > Massilia orientalis. Next base: position 78,348 of record NZ_JASNRB020000019.1, read on the forward strand.
TTAGAAGTACGGCTGTGATCTCTGCCATCTCGTCAGTCTCGCCATGAACGACCCGTTACCCGTGGGGAAGAGGGGCCTAAAAAATAATCAAATATCTCGCATGATCGCTTGTACCCCGAGCAATTGCAATTACACGCGAGAAAAATATGGTGAGCTCATTCGGGAGTGCCTCATCTGCAACGCAAATGCCACCGAGCAAGCTGAGGACCGTGGGGTTTTTTGCTTAATATCCGTGAATTATTAGCATGGATTTAATAAAAAATCGTTAAACCGTTGTACGCCTTCAACGCTCACAGCGGACGGTGAGCGATCGCATCGCGTAGACTTACGTTTCAGCAATTTTTTAAATTCTAACGCTTTATTGTAATGTCTAAATTGCAAAAGGGGGTGCACGGTTGATGCCGTTTCGTAATAGATTCTGGTCACGTCGTCGCGGATTGACGGCCTTGCTGGCGGCAGGCGCGCTGGCGGCAGGCGTCTTGCCTGGCCAGTCGATGGCGACCGACCTGCGGCCCATCGTGCCTGTCATCAAGCGCTCGGTCGTCGGTATCGGCACGTTCGAGCGGACCCGCAGCCCGTCGATCGTCTTCAACGGTACCGGTTTCGTCGTCGGTGACGGCCTGGACGTCATTACCAATGCCCACGTCGTCCCGGCCACGCCAGCCGACGGCAAAATGGTACAGCTCGGTATCGTCTTGCCGGATGGAGAAGGCGTGCGCTTCCGCCCGGCCGAACTGGTGGCGCGTGACAACGAACACGACCTGGCCCACCTGCGCCTGTCCGGCACACCGCTGCCCGCGCTCGAGCTGGGCGATTCGGATACGGTCCAGGAAGGCCAGGAACTGGCATTGACGGGTTTTCCGTTGGCCATGGCGTTGGGCCTGCATGCAGCCACGCACCGGGCGACACTCGCGGCGATCACGCCCATCGTCCGTCCGTCGCTCGGCGCACGCAGCCTCGACCCGCGCCAGATCGCCGCACTGCAACGCGAACCCTTCAATATCTTCCAGCTTGACGGGACGGCGTATCCGGGCAACAGCGGCAGTCCCGTCTACGATCCCGCCACCGGCAAGGTGCTCGGCGTGATCAATGCCGTGTTCGTCAAAGGATTGAAGGAGACGGCGATCTCGGCGCCGAGCGGGATCACGTATGCGATCCCGGTGAACCATGTCCGGGACTTGTTGCGAAAAAAATAGGCAGAAGAGCCGCAAGCGCGTCATGACCAGGAACAATTTGTATTGTGCGGCGTCTGTTCTCTTGGCACTATGCTATACAATAACAAGCTGTTAATGGCTTTATAACAACGGCTTTACCGAAAGGGATCTGACGTGGGCAAGTACAAGGCGAACCTGGGGAAATATTCGGCGATCGTGCTCGCCGCGGCATGCGTGCTGGCGCTGGGCGGTTGCGCGACGCGCGGTGGCCAACAGCCGATCGAGACGCAGGTGACCGATTCCCAATATCTGATCGGGCCGGGCGATGCCGTCAACATCATCGTCTGGCGCAACCCGGAAGTGTCCATGTCGGTGCCGGTTCGTCCGGACGGCAAGATCACGACGCCGCTCGTCGAGGACCTGCCGGCCGCGGGCAAGACGTCGACCGCGCTCGCGCGTGACATCGAAAAAGCCCTGGCCAAGTACATCCAGCAACCGGTCGTCACCGTCGTCGTCACGAACTTCATCGGTAATTACTCCGAACAGATCCGTGTGATCGGCCAGGCGACCAAGCCGCAGGCGCTGCCATATCGCCGCGACATGAGCCTGATGGACGTGATGATCGCCGTCGGCGGCACCACCGAATTCGCGGCGGGCAATCGCGCCAGCCTGATCCGAAACGTGGACGGCAAACAACAACGCTTCAACGTCCGCCTGGACGACCTGATCAAGGATGGCGACATCTCGGCCAACGTACCGATGCGCCCGGGCGACGTCCTCGTCATCCCGGAAAGCTTCTTCTGATAACATCAGTCGTCGATATTTTTTACACCACCCAGTGTTCCAACATACAATAGTAGTTGCTGGGTGATACGGCACCAAAATAAGCACCTGATTTAATGTAAGTTTTTCTTCCAGGAACCATGCTGGCGTAAAACTTGCTTGTCCAGGTACTGGTCGCCCTCAGTGAGCGACAACATTTTGGGGAACGCACGTGGCTACCGAACATCAAGATAACGACAAGATCGAACCGGCGCCGTCCTTGACCAAACGGGGCGCGGCACGCCGTCGCCTGGCCAAAGCCGGCATGGGCGCGGGGGTACTCGCGACGCTGGAAAGCAAATCCGCCATGGCGTCGATGGTTTGCCGATCGCCTTCGGGCTCGCTGTCGGACGGCTTGTCGACGAGCCATTATGGGCCGAAGGCGCCGGCCTGCGGCGGCCTGTCGCCGGGTTACTGGAAACAGCCCCAGCACGCCTGGCCGGTGTCGCGCGACCTCAAGTTCACCGATGTCTTTTATGCGGCCAGCCCCGGCACGGCCTGCCCGGTACGGGCTGCCTCGTACGACAATGGCAAGTGCTACGAGCCGGGCTCATACTTCTGCGCCAAGCTGGAAGACATGCTGAACCCGCAGCCGTTCGACACGAACAAGGTCGGCATGCACCTGGTGGCGGCTTACCTGAACCTCGAGCAGAAACTCATCGACTTCATCGACCTGAACGACCTGAAGACGATGTGGAGCGAGCTGCAGACCACGGGCCGCTACAGCCCGACTGCCGGCGTGTACTGGGACAATGCGCAGGTCGCCAACTACCTCGCCTCGATCCACGACTGAAGACAGGCGGCGAAACGCATGTGGCGTCTGATGCCTGGCCAGGCGCTGGCCTGCCGGGAATGGGATGGGGAAGCCGTGCTGTACAACGACTTGTCGGGTAATACCCACCTGCTGGATGGCGCCGCGCTCGACTTGTTGTTCGCCCTGCGTGACGAGCCCGCCGATGCGGCCGGGCTGGCCGGCCGCCTGGCCGAGCGCTTCGATGCCGGCGACGACGACCTCGTTTCCCTGATCGACGAGATGCTGGCAGCGCTTGCCGGGCTGGACCTGATCGAGCCATGCTGACGGTCGGTTCGCTGTCGCGCGCCGAACTGGCGGCACGCCTGTCCGGTGACGGCCTCGTGTTGCGCACCGGCCCCTTCATAAACCGCATCCGCAGCGACGTGGCGCCCTTGATCGACAGCGTCGCGCTGATGTATGCGGATTACCCCGTCGAGCCTGTGGGCGGCTTCGTCGACTTCCACCTCGAACTGCGGCGCTCGGGCGGCTTGCGCCGCTGGTACAAGTCACAGGTACATTTCGCCTACGACGGCACCACGCCGTTCCAGCCCCTGCCGCTGGCGCAGGCGTATCCGATGCTGGAATGGACCATGAACTGGTGCGTCTCGCACCGTGCCCACGGCTACCTGATCGTCCACGCGGCCGTGCTCGAGAAACACGGCCGCGCCATCATCCTGCCCGCACCGCCCGGCTCCGGCAAGAGCACGCTGACGGCTGCCCTGCTGGGCCACGGCTGGCGGCTGCTGTCGGACGAGATGACGCTCGTGCGCCTCGACGACGGCGTTGTCGTGCCGCTGCCGCGCCCGGTCAGCCTCAAGAATACGTCGATCGACATCATCCGTGCGTTCCGTCCGGACGCCATACTGAGCCGGCCCGTGGAAGAAACGACCAAGGGGACGATCGCCCACCTGAAGGCGCCGGGAGCAAGCATCGCCCGCGCCCTCGAACCCGCGCGCCCGGTCTGCATCGTGTTCCCGCGCTGGGAAGCCGGCGCCGCCATCGCATTGGAGCCGCTGCCGAAGGCGCGCGCCTTCATGCAGGTGGCCGACAACTGTTTCAACTACCAGGTGCTGGGTGCGCGCGGCTTTACGGCGCTCGGCGGGCTGATCGACGCCAGCGACGCCTACACGTTCCGCTACAGCAGCCTGCCCGAGGCGATGGCGCTGTTCGAACGCCTGGTGCTGGGGGACGCATGATGCCGCTCTTGATACGCGTGTTGCGCGATCCGGGCACCGTGCAAGGACTGGACGACGCCGGCTGGGACCTGCTGCTGCGCCAGGCCGACGCCGCCAACCTCGACGCGTACCTGCTCGTCCTGCTGGAAGATGCCGGCCTGCTCGATGCCGTTCCCGCCGCGCCGCGCGCGCACCTGGAGTGGACGCGCGTGGGCGCCGCCGCACATGCCAGGGCGGCCCGCTACGAAGTCCGCCAGATCGGCCGGGCGCTCGACGGGCTGGGATTGCCGCTGATCCTGCTCAAGGGCGCCGCGTACGCAATGGCGGGCCTGGACGCCGGCCGCGGCCGCCTGTTTTCCGACATCGACATCCTGGTGCCGAAGGCGCGGCTGCCCGAGGTCGAGGCGGCGCTCATGATGCATGGCTGGATCACCACGCACCACGATGCCTACGACCAGCGCTACTACCGGGAATGGATGCACGAGTTGCCGCCGATGCAGCACGCCCGGCGCGGCAACTCGATCGACGTGCACCACGCGATCTTGCCGGAAACGGCTCCTGTACGCCCGGATCCGGCCAGGCTGCGCGCGAACGCTCGTCCGATCCCGGGCGAGCCGCATCTGGCCACGTTGTCGCCAGCGGACATGGTCCTGCACAGCGCCGTACACCTGTTCTTCGACGGCGAATTCGACAAGGGCTTGCGCGACCTCGTCGACCTGCACCGGCTGCTGACGCAATTCGGCCAGGCGCCCGGGTTCTGGGAGACGTTGCCGGCGCGAGCCCGCGAGCTCGAACTTGGGCGGCCGCTGTTCTATGCGCTGCGCTATTGTCCGCGCCTGCTCGGTACCGTCGTCCCGCCGGCCGTGCAGGCGGCGGTGGCGTCCGAGGGACCGAACGCGGCCCTGCTGTGGCTGATGGACCGGTTGTTCGCACGCGCGCTGCTGCCGCTGCATGCAAGTTGCGCGGACGCAGCCAGCGGCGCGGCGCGCTTTGCCTTGTACGTGCGCGGGAACTGGCTGCGCATGCCGCCGCTGCTGCTGGCCCGGCATCTGTTTCATAAAGCGTTCCTCAGCGGGAAGAGCGACACACAGGCAGCCTGACCGTCCGCGCAAAAAAAAACCGCGGCCGAGGCCGCGGTTTTACATGGTGCCGATGCCTGTCCGGATCAGGCCTTCGGAGCGCGGCGGCGCTTGGCGCCGACCAGGCCCAGCATGCCCATACCCAGCAGCATGATGCTTGCCGGTTCCGGCACGCGGCCGTTCTCGACCGAGAAGGCACCGTCGACCTTGAACACCAGGTCGCTCGGCGTCACGGTGTAGTCCGGGAACAGCGCGTCGCCACCTTTGTGGAAGCCGCTGGTCAGCGAGTCGCCGGCCGGCAGGTTCAGGTTCGAGTCGTACTTGAAGGTCACGTTCGTCAGGCCAGCCAGGTAGTTCTGGTCGATGAAGTCGCCCGATTCCATGATCGAAGCGCTCAGCTTGGTCGAGCCGATGCCGACACCCGTAGCGCTGTCGGTGGTGAACGTCGACAGCGTCACGTTCGGATCCACGGTCAGCAGGGCAACCATGATGCCATCATCGAAACCGGTGCCGGTGCTGGTGAAGGCGTTGGCTTTGGTGTCGTAGTAGATGGCGACTTTATTCGCGCCCGGGGTGTTGTTCAGGCCAAAGCTGGCGTTCAGGGTGGTGCCCGACGTGCTGGACGTTTTCACGAATTCGCTCAGCTTTGCGACGATGGTGAATTCGAAAGCCGAGGAGTCGTTCGCGGCGCCGTCCGCGGTCGAGTCAAGGTTGCCGCGGAAATTGGCGGTCGTGCTGCCGTTCACGGCGGACAGGTTGGCTTGGTAGAGGAAGTCGAACTGTTTGCCTACGGTCAGTTGCTGAGCACTCGGGATGCCCTTGGCGACGCCGCTGCCGGTCGAGTTCCAGTCCAGGCTGGTCACGTTGGTAGCGTAGACACCGCCGCTACCGTCTTGCAGGGTGAATGCTTGTGCCGACGATGCAGCGAATGCGAAACCGAGTGCGGCTGCAACCGGAATCAATTTGCGGAACGAAATCTTCATGTTGGCTCCAAGTGGATGCTTATTAAGTTGTTCGGTATAGGCTCCGCGTTCTGCGGGCTTGTTCCTACTTAATGCAAACGCCGTGCCAGTATTTCCTTTTCCTTATAAATCAAAAACTTACGTCACAAACTTGCGTCCGGGGTAGGCCGACTGTAAAAAATTCCGATTTTTTATGTGTCCTTGCGTAAAGTTTTTAGATGTTTTTGGGAAAGAATTCGCAAAGGAAATCAGTCATATCACAAAGAAAGTTGCGCAAAATAAAAAACCGCGGCCGAAGCCGCGGTTTTCGTGATGCCGATGCCTATCCGGATCAGGCCTTCGGAGCGCGGCGGCGCTTGGCGCCGACCAGGCCCAGCATGCCCATACCCAGCAGCATGATGCTTGCCGGTTCCGGCACGCGGCCGTTCTCGACGGCGGTCGCGCCGTCGACCTTGAACACCAGGTCGTTCGGCGTTACACCGTACGCCGGGAACAGGTCCGTGTTGCCGCCCGCGCCAGAGTGGAACGAGCTGGTCATCGAGTCGAGTGCCGGCAGGTTCAGGTTCGAGTCGAACTTGAAGCTCACGTTCGTCAGACCCTTCAGATAATTCTGGTTGATGAAGTCGCCGCTTTCGATGATCGAGGCGGTCATCTTGGTCGAGCCCAGGCCGCTGCCGGTGATGACGTTAGTGGTGAACGTGGACAGCGTGGTGGCCGGATCGACGGTCAGCAGGGCGACCATGACGCCGTCGTCGAAGCCGGTGCCGGCGCTGGTGAAGGCGTTGGCTTTGGTGTCGTAGAAAATCGCCACTTTATTGGCGCCGACGGTGTTGTTCAGGCCGAAGGTTGCGCTGACGGTGTGGTTGACCGGATCGACCGACGACGTTTTCACGAATTCGCTCAGCTTTGCCACGATCGTGAATTCGAAAGCCGACGAGTCGTTCGGGGCGCCGTCCGCGGTCGAATCCAGGTTGCCGCGGAAGTTGCCGGTGGTCTGGCCGTTCACGGACGACAGGTTCGCCTGATACAGGAAGTTAAAAGGGTTGCCTTGCGTCAGTGCCACGCCGTTGGCGATGCCTTTGGCAACGCCGCTGCCGGTGGAGTTCCAGTCCAGGCTGTTCACGTTGGTTGCGTACGTAACGCCAGCACCATTTTGCAGGGTGAATGCTTGTGCCGACGATGCGGCGAAGACCAGACCGAGGGCGGCTGCGACCGGGATCAGTTTGCGGAACGAATTCTTCATGTAGGCTCCAAAAGTGGATGCGTGTTAGGTTTGTTCGGTTGAACCGCATGCTCGTTGATGCGGCTCATACCAACCCTAATGCAAATGCCGTGCCAGGAATCGTTCTGCTGTTCTAAATCAACGACTTATGAAAAAATGCAAGAAATTACCCGATTCGGGGGAATAGTTGCTGTAAAAAATTCCGACAGTTACTGAGCAGCATTCGTTAACGCATTTTTTTGATTCTCGGTTGCAACGGAGTTGGCCTCCACGTAGGCGGTCGGTGCATGGCGATGGAATGCCTGTACGCCTTCCAGGAACGCCGTCATGCGTTGCGCCGCCGGATAGTTGGAAAAGGCGTCGGCCACGCGGCGGGCGCCTGCCCTCAGCGCCGGATCGTCGAGCATGGCGCGCACCTGGCGCGTCAGCTTCTTGGCGCGGAAGCGGTCGGCGCGCAGCAGGGCGCCTGCACCGGCCTTGATGACGCCGCTCATGTTCAGGAACTGGTCGAGATTGCTGGCGACGCCCAGCACCGGCACGCCGGCGGCCAACGCCTGCTGGCTGGTCGGGCTGCCGCCGTTGCAGACGACGAGGCTGGCGCGCTGGGCCGCCAGGTCGCCCGGCAGATAAGGGGCAACGAACGCGTTCGCCGGCGCACTGGCCACGTCGATCGTGCCGGCCGTGGCGGCGATGACCGTCACCGGCAGCGGCGCCAGCGCTTCCAGCACCAGCGGCAGGAGGCGGCCCTGGCCGGAACTGCCGAGCGTGACATAGACGATCGGCTTATCTTCCGGCAATTTATCCCACCAGTCCGGCTTGGCCAGCGGCGGCGCCCAGATGATGGGGCCGATGTAGGCATGCTGCTGGGGCAGGCTCTTCGGCGGGAAGAGATCGGGGACGTCGGCATACATGCTGTAGTCGGCGTCCGTATAAACCTTGCGCAGGTCGGTACCCAGCGACGGCAGGCCGTACTGGCGGCGTACGCGGTTCAGCGGCACGGAATGCGAGGCGAACGCGACCGGACGCGCCATGCGGAAGATCGCATTCGCGATGCGGATCGGCAGCAGGCGCGTCAGCGGGATGTGCGGCACGGCGTAATGCTGCACGACGTACGGGCTCCAGTAGGCGTTCATCAGCGACACGTACGGAATCCGGCGCAGCCGTGCACTGACCGAGAGCGACAGGCGGAAATCGCCGACGACGATGTCGGGACGGACCGCGTCGAGCACGCGCAGGTCGTCTTCGACGTAGCTGGTGAGCGTCGCCGTGCTGTACACCGGCTTGCCGCCCGCGAGCGCGTCGAGGAATTGCTGGCTCGGAATGCTGTGGATGGTCCAGCGGGTGAACTGCGTCCCGTTGAAGCAGAATTCGTAGCCGTCCGCGCACGCGACGTGCACGTCGAAACGTGCGGGATCGAGGGATTGCGCGAGCGCGATGGGGCGGCCGACGTGGGCGAGCGTCACGGCTTCCGCAAAGAACAGGATTTTGATACGTTCCATAGGGGTATCGATAGAAAGAGGGTTGCGGGAACGTGCCAGGCGGACGGCGCCGGCGGCGCGGACATCCCGCGCCGCCGGTTTACTTCATCAGTTCTTCGAGCGGCTTGCGCAACGAACGGGCCTGGGGCGCCGGACCGGCGCCGAGCCGGCCCATGAAGACCGGATGGCCGTTGCCGGTGCCGATCAGCTTGTGCAGACGCTGCTGCAATTGCCGCGCCGAACCGTGCAATTTGTCGACGGTCGAGAACGGCTCGCCGTGCTGCACGTAGGCGGAAAAGATCAGGGGCGTCATCTCCGGTTGCATCGCCAGGCCCAGGTGGGTCAGAGTGAGCCAGAAACGCTGCACGGCGCGGCCGGCGGCGACGTGATCCTCGACGGTTTCCGGCGCGTCTCTGGCCATGATGACGAAGTGGGCAGCGCAGCGCAGGCCCGGCACGAGGTCCATCTGCAGGCGCGGCGCCCAGGTGCCCATCAGGCGGTTCATCGTCGACAGGCGGCCCCAGCTGACCATCGCCCATTTCATCAGGCGCAGGGTGGCGGCATCGACGCCCAGGGCCTGGTCGGGCACGCGGTCGGGGCTGTGGCGTGCGTTCCAGTGGATGATGCGGCGGTGTACCTCGTAGGCTTCCGGCATCGTCAGGCGCAGCTTGGCGTTCGAAAACATCAGGCGCGCCGCAGCCAGTTTGCCGCTGAAGCCTTCGATCCAGCGCACTTCGTAGCCGGGGCCGACGCTGTCCTCGAGGGCACGTTTTTCCTCGGGCAGCAGGGGGCGCGTGCTCATCGCGCGGCGCTGCACGCTGCGGGTCGTGATGGCGTCCAGCAGCGGACTCGGCTTCACAGCGGAATCGGGCACGAAGCGTACGTCGAACACGGGCAGGTGGTCCTGGTCGTCCGGACGCCGGGTAATCTCGGCGCGCAGCCCGTGGGCGGTGGCGGCGATCACCATCGTTTCCAGCAGGGTGCCGTGCGAAATCTGGCTCGGGCGGCCGCGGAAGTCGTACACCGTATCCTCGCGCGTATCGTGGAAGTGCACGGCCACGTGGTCGGGACCGAGCACTTCGAAACGCCACACCTGCGTGTTGTCGCCGCTCGGCGCCCAGCGCGCCAGGTCGAGGATGTCGCGGAGCGTCTGGTTCATGCCTGTACCGCTTTCCCGGCGAGCTGGCGCGTCATCTGGCGCTTGGCGACGGCGATCATCAGGCGGTGGAACGGGTTGCCGTTGCCGCCCGGGCGCCAGGTGTGGGCCAGCTTGTTGCGATAGGCGTCGAACTGCATGCCGTGCGGGGCGGCCAGGACCTTGCCGCGTCCCAGCAGGATCTTCAGCGCCTCGGTGGCGACGATGCCGGCGCACAGCTGGCAGGCCATGAACGTGGAGGGACCGCGGCGCTCGGCGAAATTGACGGCATCCGGCACGACGAGGTACGGGCGGTGCAGGCCGGCCGGCGCCAGGCCGACGACGAAGCGAATGGCCTTGTCCAGTTCGGGCAGGTCGCCCCATTGGAAATATTCTTCGAACGTCATCTGGCCCGGAATGAAATTCAGCAGGGCGGCACCCATGCCCAGCGGCGCGGCCGTCGTGGCCGGGATGCCGAGGCGGGCGCAGGCGGCGAACGTCTGCTGGCGGGCGTCGAAGGCAAAGAAGTCGAGTGCGTCGACGTAGAGGTCGACGCCGTCCAGGAACTGGTCGAGATTGCCCTGGTTGACGCCGTCAGGAAAGATCTTGACGTCGATTTCGGGATTGATGTCCTTGGCCATGCGGGCCAGGACTTCGGCCTTGGGCTGGCCGACCGTCGACATCATGGCGCCGACCTGGCGGTTGAAGTTGACGATGTCGAAGGTGTCGAAGTCGGCGATATGAAACTTCGTCACGCCCAGGCGTGCGAGGGTGAGCAGGTGTACGCCGCCGACCCCGCCGCCGCCGGCAATGGCGACACGCTTGCCGCGCAGGGCCTGCTGTTCTGCAGGCGTTACCCAGCCGATATTGCGCGAAAACGCCTGTTCATAGCGGAACGGATTTGTCATTGATGAGGAAAAACGGTTTTGTCGATAAAACGGCCGAAAGCACCGATATCTGCTACGCACAGCGCATTTTATGCGTGTTGTTCGTCCATGCGCAGGAGGCGGTTGATGATGCCTCGTTCTTCACGCGGCGAGAAGAAATAGGGATAAAACGAACGTTCGGACACGTTGTTATCGGCGCTGAATGTGCCACCGTATTTCTGGATTTGTTCCGTCACGAATTCCAGATTCACACGCAGCAGGTAGGCCGGGGCCTCGACGCGCGGATTGATTTTCAGCTGGCCCTCTTGCTGGAAGCCGAGCATGCGTTCGTAGAAACGCCGGTGGCGCGGATTCACCTCGATGACGATATCCGTGCACTGGTGGATGTCGCGGGCATAGATCACGGCCAGGTGAAACAGGTTGGCCAGTGACGTTTTAGAGCGGACCGACGGGTCGAACGCCAGCTTCGTGAACTCGCACAGGCGCGCACCCTTGTTGCGGTGCGCGTCCAGCTCTTCCTTGAAGATCTGGTCCGCCATCAGGCCGATCGGCGAATCGATACCAATCGTGAGCGTACCGACCACGTCACCCTTGTCGGTGGCGGTGAGGGTAATGCGATTCGGGTCGTCGCTGAATTGATGGGTGCCGGCATAACCGCGCCAGGCATACATCTTGTTGATCAGCATACTTGCCGAATTTCGCCCGTCCGCAGTATCGGTAAGCCGGATTCCATACGAATCGTGGTTCACGATAACATCCTCATATTGCGAGGGCGTCATATTATCGCGATCACCAAAATCATGAGCGTCCGATAGGGATGCGGCCGAACCACCCTCTGGATCCTTGAAATCGTCGAAAGTCGTCATCGCAGGATTCCCCAATTGTTTAAAAACGTTCGCGTACTGCGAACGGAGTTCTGGTCGCCCAACGCCCTGGCAGTGCCGGGCGTGGATTATTATTTATTTATTAATGTATATTAGCTTCTTACAAAGCCTTTAGCAATGCGCGCGCTTCATCGGCCTGGGCGAACGATTTATCGTCCGCCAGAAGCTTGTCGAGCTCCTTGCGCGCACCCGCCTTGTCGCCCGATTTGCTCAAGCCCACTGCGAGGTGGTAGCGCACTTCCGACGACTTCGGCACCAGGGTGCTGGCTTTCTGCAGCAGCGGCAGGCCGCGGCCCGTATTGCCCTGTTCCACCAGCAGCCAGCCCAGCGTGTCCATGATGCCGGCGTTGTTCTCGGCAAGTTTATATGCCTGCTCGGCCGTTGCAAGTGCGCGCGGATCTTTCACTTGCTGATAAGCATACGCCAGGTTGTTCAGCGCGGCAGCATTGTTCGGCGTGCGCTTGACGATGTCTTCCAGGCGTGCGATCGCGGCCTTGTAATCCTTGGCAACCAGGTGGTTCTCGGCGACGTACATGCCGACCAGGACGTCGTTCGGGTTGTCCTTCAGGAATTGGGCGGCACGGGCCTGTGCTTCCTTGCCCTTGCCGGTCAGCGTCATGGCCTGCAGGGATTTCATGAGGATTTCCGGCGCCTTGGCGATCGCGAACGCCTTGTCGTAGGCGGGCAATGCCTGTGCCGGCTTCCTTTGCGACATCAGCACGTCGCCTTCGGTGGCGTAGCCGACGGGCGACTTGTCGTCCATCTTCTGGATCTGGCGAGCCATGGCCAGCGCTTCGTCCCCGTGACCCATGCGCACGGCCAGCTCGACCTGGGCGAGACGGGCGGCGATCAGGTTCGGTTGCAGGTCGACGGCGCGCTTCAGGTCGTCGGCCGCAGCGCTATTGTTCTGCATCAGCATGTGCACACCGGCCAGGCGCAGGTGCGGCGCGGCCGATTTCGGGGCCAGGTTGACGAGCTTGCTGTACGTTTCCAGCGCCCCAGCCGTGTCCTTGTTGGCGATCTGGGCCTGGCCCAGCAGTTCCACCAGTTCGGGATTGGTCGGGTTGGCGGTCTGGACCTTGCGTGCCAGCGTAAGCGCTTTTTGTGCCTGTCCCGTACGCAGGTAGTGCCGGCCGAGGTTGAGTGCCGGGCCGACGGCCTCCGGCTTCACATTGCTGGCCTTCTCGAACCACGACGTCGCTTCTTCGGGATGATTCTGCATCGTCGCCAGTTCGCCCAGGGCGCGCATCGCGTCGACGTTGTTCGGTTCCTTCTGCAGGACTTTTTCGTAGCGCTGCTTGGCGGCGTCGGGTTTCTTCTCGACGAGGTCCAGGCGTGCCAGGTTCTGGACGGCCGGGATGAAGGTCGGTTGCAGGGCCACGGCCTTGTCCAGCGCGGCACGGGCGGCAGGCACGTCGCCCTTGACCATGTTGACGGCGCCGCGCAGGGTCAGCACTTGCGGATTGTCGGGCTGTTGCTTTTCGAGCGCGTCGATGGCGGCCAGCGCCTTGTCGTAATGCTTGAGGCTGATTTCCGTCTGGACCAGCGCCATCGTCGCCTGCGCCGACTTCGGGTCGAGCTCCGTGGCCTTCTGCAGTTCGGACAGGCCGCGTGCCTGGTCGCCCTGGGCCAGCTTGGACAGGCCGAGCGAGGTACGCAGGCCGGCCGCCTTCGGTGCCAGCGTCGCGGCTTTTTCCAGGTAGACGCTGGCTTTGTTGAAGTCACGCACCTGCATATAGGTTTCGCCGGCCAGCGCGAGTACCTGCGGATCGTCCGCCGCGTTCTTCAGTGCCGGCGCGAGCGTGGCGGCGGCGTCGTTCGGTTGCGCGCTCTTGAGCTGGGCCTGGGCCAGCAGCTTGCGGGCGTACACGTCGTCCGGATTGAATTCCAGGTATTTGCGCAGGTGCTGGTCGGCTTGTTGCAAGGCACCGAGGTTCAGTTCGGACGCACCGGCCAGCAGCACGCTGGGCATGTGGTCGGGCGCGACTTTCAGTACGCGCTGCAGGGCATCCTGGGCAGCCGAATACTTACCTTGCGAGAATTCGTACAGGGCGCGGGTATAGGTCACGAGCAGATTGCCGGGCGCATTCTTCTCGGCCGCGTCGATTTCCGCTTTTGCGTCCGCGAACTTGCCGCGGGTGATGTTGACGTAGGCTTTCTCGATATGCGCCGTGCGATGGTGCGGATTCAGTGCCAGCGCCTGGTCGAAGGCGGCGAGCGCCTCGTCGGACTTGCCCTGCGTGCGCAGCAGCGAGCCGCGCGCCATGAAGACATCCGCATTCTTCGGATCCTTGGCCACGGCCTCGTCGATGTAACGCGCGGCCGCGTCCTTGTCCTGCTTGGCGACGGCGTAGCGCGCCAGGCCGAGCAGGGCGTCGCCGGCATTGGCGTTCAGCGCCAGGGCTTGTTCGAACGCCTGCTTGGCTTCGTCGAGCTTGCCGGTGGCCAGCAGGGCGTCGCCGCGCAGCGTCAGCAACGGTGCCGATTTGGCGGCCACTTCCGGCGTGACTTCGTCGAGGATTTCCTTGAACTTGCCTTGCTGCGACATCGCCCTGGCCAGCTGGGGCAACACGCGGTCGGCGGCGATCCCGTTCGAGCGGGCCTTGCGGAATTCCTTCTCGGCCGAGGGGAAATCGCCCATGTTGAGTTGGAGGTTGCCCAGCTCCATGCGCGCCTCGCCGTTTTCCGGGCTCTTTTCGACCGCATTCTTAAGCTGAATCATTGCCGACTTCAGGTCACCTTTTTGCTGATACTGCTTGGCTTCAGTCAGCAGCTGCTCGGTCGACTGCGTGGAGCGGCCGCAGGCGGACAGCCCGGCGACCATGAACGCGCCGGACAGGATGGCAGCGGTAAGTTTCAGCTTGTTGGGGTGACGCGGCATCTGGCATTCCTCGAGATATGTATCGTAACCGCAATCGTGTGCGGATTCCTCTTCAACAATAATACCTGAAGGAATACTAACAAAGACGCACAAGTTTGCCGTCGTGTTGCAAATCCCCCCACCAAAGTGGTGGAAGTCAATCACATTTGACGTCATATCTCGACAATATGACGACTATATTACGATTCCGGGCCGTTTTCCCCCTTGCGCAGGCGGCTCAGCAGGGCTTCGACGTTGTCGCCGACGGGCAAGCCATGGCGACGTAACAATTGCACGTGCAATACAAGGTTTTCGAGCACGAGCTTGGCCGACACGGCCAGCAGGGTCATCAAACGGTCTTCGGTACTGAAGTTTTCCATCGAGGCGGCCATCTCGCACAGGTGGCTGGCGACGAGTTCGCGCAAGTCGTCCTCGGGAAAGGGCAGGTCCGCGAAGTCGATCGGGTCTTCCTGTTCGACTTCGCGCATGAGGTCGGCGAGTTGTTGCGGCTGGATCGGCATGCATGGCTCCGGTGATGGTCCCCGGAGCCATTCTAGGGCAGGACTACATATTGCGGCGATACTGTCCGCCCACCTCGAACAACGCCGTCGTGATCTGGCCCAATGAGCACACGCGTACGGCGTCCATCAGGCGGGCAAACACGTTCTCGTTGTCGATGGCGGCCTGTTGCAGCGCGGCCAGCGCGGCCGGTGCCTCGTCCGCATGACGGCGGTGGAAGTCGTCCAGGCGCGTGAGCTGCGACTGCTTTTCGTCGTCCGTGGAGCGGGCCAGTTCGATCGTCGCCGGAGCTTCCGCGGCCTTCGGATTGCGGAAGGTGTTGACGCCGATGATAGGCAGGCTGCCGTCGTGCTTGCGGTGCTCGTACAGCATCGACTCTTCCTGGATCTTGCCGCGCTGGTAGCCCGTCTCCATCGCACCGAGCACGCCCCCGCGCTCGGCGATGCGCTCGAATTCCTGCAACACGGCTTCCTCGACGAGGTCCGTCAATTCCTCGAGGATGAACGAGCCCTGGTTCGGGTTCTCGTTCTTGGCCAGGCCCCATTCGCGGTTGATGATCAGCTGGATCGCGAGCGCGCGGCGGACGGATTCGTCGGTCGGCGTCGTGATCGCCTCGTCGTATGCGTTCGTGTGCAGCGAGTTGCAGTTGTCGTAGATCGCGATCAGCGCCTGCAAGGTCGTCCGGATATCGTTGAAGTCGATCTCCTGCGCGTGCAGCGAGCGGCCCGACGTCTGGATGTGGTACTTCAGCTTTTGCGAGCGGTCGTTCGCGCCGTACTTGTCGCGCATCGCGACGGCCCAGATGCGGCGTGCCACGCGGCCCAGCACCGTGTATTCCGGGTCCATGCCGTTCGAGAAGAAGAATGACAGGTTCGGCGCGAAGTCGTCGATGTGCATGCCGCGCGCGAGGTAGGCTTCGACAAAGGTGAAGCCGTTCGACAGGGTGAAGGCCAGCTGCGAGATCGGGTTCGCGCCCGCTTCCGCGATGTGGTAGCCCGAGATCGACACCGAGTAGAAATTGCGCACCTGGCTCTGGACGAAGTATTCCTGGATGTCGCCCATGACCTTCAGCGAGAATTCCGTCGAGAAGATGCAGGTGTTCTGGCCCTGGTCTTCCTTCAGGATGTCCGCCTGCACGGTGCCGCGCACGTTCGCGAGCACCCACGCGCGGATCTTTGCCATTTCATCGGCCGCGGGCTTGCGCCCATTCTCGCGCTCGAACTTGTCCAGCTGCTGGTCGATCGCGGTGTTCATGAACATCGCGAGGATGGTCGGGGCGGGGCCGTTGATCGTCATCGAGACCGACGTGTCCGGGCTGCACAGGTCGAACCCGTCGTACAGCACCTTCATGTCGTCCAGCGTCGCGATCGACACGCCGGAGTTGCCGACCTTGCCGTAGATGTCCGGCCGCAATGCCGGGTCGGCGCCGTACAGGGTGACGGAGTCGAACGCCGTCGACAGGCGCTTCGCGTCCATGCCCTGCGAGACCAGTTTGAAGCGCCGGTTCGTGCGGAACGCGTCGCCTTCGCCGGCGAACATGCGCGTCGGATCCTCGCCCTCGCGTTTGAAGGGGAACACGCCGGCCGTGTACGGGAAGGCGCCCGGCACGTTTTCCAGCATCAGGAAGCGCAGGATCTCGCCGTGGTCTTCGAAGCGGGGCAGGGCGACCTTGCGCACCTTGTTGCCGGACAGCGTCGTGTAGGTGAGGTTCGTGCGGATTTCCTTGTCGCGGATTTTCACGACGTGCTCGTCGCCAGCGTAGGTCTCGCGCAACTGCGGCCAGGACGCGAGCAGCTTCTTCGCCTCGCCTTCCATCGCGTTGTCGCGCTCCGTGATCAGGTCGTCGAGGACCACTTCACGGTTCGCGGCCGCCAGCATGCGCTGCGTCTCCGTGAGCTGCTGGCGCTCCCGCGCGAGTTTCACCTGCTTGCCCACGTTGCGGTGGTAGCCACGGACGGTGTCCGCGATCTCGGCCAGGTAGCGCGAGCGCGCGGGCGGCACGATCACGTTCTTCCCGCTCGAGTATCTGGTGGCCGGTTGCGGCAGCTTCGGTGTGTCGATCTTCAGGCCGAGGTCCGCCAGCGCCGGCAGCAGGCCGAGGTACAGCGCGGTGACGCCGTCATCGTTGAAGCGCGACGCCTGCGTGCCGTAGACGGGCATCTCGTCCGGCGACGTGCTCCACAATTCCTTGTTGCGCTGGACTTGCTTCGCCACGTCGCGCAACGCGTCCTGGGCGCCCTTGCGGTCGAACTTGTTGATGGCGATGAAGTCGGCGAAGTCCAGCATGTCGATCTTCTCGAGCTGCGACGCGGCGCCGAATTCCGGCGTCATCACGTACATCGACACGTCGACGTGCGGCACGATGGCGGCGTCGCCCTGGCCGATGCCCGACGTCTCGACGATGACGAGATCGAAGCCCGCGACCTTGCACGCGGCGATCACGCTAGGGAGCGCCTGCGAGATTTCCGAACCCGCTTCGCGCGTCGCGAGCGAGCGCATGAACACGCGTGCCTGCCCGTTCCACGGGTTGATCGCATTCATGCGGATGCGGTCGCCGAGCAAGGCGCCGCCGGACTTGCGGCGCGACGGGTCGATGGAAATCACGGCGATGTTCAGGCGGTCGCCCTGGTCGAGGCGGATGCGGCGGATGAGTTCATCCGTCAGCGACGATTTGCCGGCGCCGCCCGTGCCCGTGATGCCCAGCACGGGAACTTGCAGGCCTTCGGCCGTGTCCATGATGCGCTTGCGCAGGTCGCTGGACGCCTTGCCGTTTTCCAGTGCCGTGATCAGTTGCGCGAGCGGGCGATGGCGCTGCTCGATCGAACCCGTTTGCAGCGGCTCGAGGGTGGTCGGCGCATAGCTCGACAGGTCGACGTCGCACGCTTCCAGCATCGAGCGGATCATGCCGACGAGGCCCATGCGCTGGCCGTCTTCCGGCGAAAAGATGCGCGTGACGCCATACGCGTGCAGCTCCTCGATCTCGTGCGGGACGATGACGCCGCCGCCGCCGCCGAACACCTTGATGTGAGCGCCGCCGCGCTGGCGCAGCAGGTCGATCATGTACTTGAAGTACTCGACGTGGCCGCCCTGGTAGCTGGAGATGGCGATGCCTTGCACGTCCTCGGCCAGCGCTGCGGTGACGACTTCGTCGACCGAGCGGTTATGGCCCAGGTGCACGACTTCGGCGCCGTTCGTCTGCAGGATGCGGCGCATGATGTTGATCGAGGCGTCGTGGCCGTCGAACAGCGAGGCGGCGGTGACGAAGCGGACTTTGTTGGACAGCTTGGCGTGCTCCGGCAGGTTGAGCTTGGCGGCAGGCGTGATGTCGTTCATGGTGTTCCCTGGAAAACGGAAGCGAACTGTGGGTTCTTTGTACGGTATATGACGTTAACGTAAACGTCAAGATTGCGAACGTCGTCCCCGCGAAAGCGGGAACCCATTCTGAAGCAGCGTCAATGCAATCGCCGCATGGATTCCCGCTTGCGCGGGAATGACGGTCGGTTGGATCAAGCAGCGCGTTTCTTGATGCTGCCCGAGAGCAGCTCCTGCTTGCGCACGCGGTACTCGGCCACGGCCTGTTCCTTGACGTGCCCGAAGCCGCGGATCTGCTCCGGCAGCCCCGCCAGCTCGACGGCGACGGCGTGATTCGATGCATCCAGCGACGGCAGCAGTGCCCCGATCATGTCACGGTATTCGGTGACGAGGGCGCGCTCCATCCTGCGCTCGGCCGTGTAGCCGAACACGTCGAACGCCGTGCCGCGCAGGCCTTTCAGCTTGGCCAGCAGCTTGAACGCACTCCACATCCACGAGCCGAATTCGGCTTTCACGAGGTGGCCCTTGGCATCCTTCTTCGCGAACAGCGGCGGGGCCAGGTTGAATTTCACGCTGAACTTGCCGTCGAACTGGCTTTGCAGTTGCTCCACGAAGCGGCCATCCGTGTACAGGCGCGCCACTTCGTACTCGTCCTTGTAGGCCATCAGCTTTGCATACGACTTCGCCACGGCCATCGACAGCTTGTTGCCCAGCCCGAGCGCCGCCTCGCGTTCGCGCACGCGCGCGACCAGCGTTTCGTACTGCGCCGCGTAGGCCGCGTCCTGGTAACCGGTCAGGAACTCGACGCGCTTCTTGATCACGCTGTCGAGGCTCTGCGGCATCTGGATCAGGACCGGCTGCGCCGGGATCGCGGTGCGTTCCACGCGCTTCAGGTCGACGGCGGCGCGGCGGCCCCACAGGAAGCTGCGCTGGTTCGATGCGACGGCCACGCCGTTCAGTTCGATGGCGCGCAGCAGCGAGGCTTCCGACAGCGGCACGAGACCCTTCTGCCACGCATAGCCCAGCATGAACAGGTTGGCGGCGATCGAGTCGCCCATCAGCGCGGTTGCCAGTTTCGTCGCATCGAGGAAATCGGCGCCGGCCTCGCCGCCGACCGCTTCCACGATCAGCGAGCGGACTTGCTCTGCCGGGAACTCCCAGTCTCTCTGCTGGGCGAAGGTGCCGGTCGGCTGCTCGTGCAGGTTGACGACGACCATCGTGCGGCCCGGACGCATCTTCGAGATGGCGTCGGCGGCGCCGGCCGTCAGCATGTCGCAGCCCAGCACGAGGTCGGCCTCGCCGGTGGCGATGCGCTGCGCGCGCAGGCGCTCGGGCGTCTCGGCGATCTTCACGTGCGACGTGACGGAGCCGTTCTTCTGGCTCATGCCCGTCATGTCCAGCACGGACGCGCCCTTGCCTTCGAGGTGGGCCGCCATGCCCATCAGCGCACCGACGGTGATGACGCCGGTGCCGCCGATGCCGTTGATCAGGATGTTGTACGGTGCCGCGATCGAGGGCAGGGCGGGCGTCGGCAGCGGACCCCAGCCATCATCGCCATCCTTCTTGCTGGCGCCGGCCTTGTTCTTCTTCAGCGTGCCCCCTTCGACCGTGGCGAAGCTCGGGCAGAAGCCCTTGGCGCACGAATAATCCTTGTTGCACGCCGACTGGTCGATGGCGCGCTTGCGGCCGAATTCCGTTTCCTTCGGCAGGATAGCCACACAATTCGACTGCACGCCGCAATCGCCGCAGCCTTCGCACACCGCTTCATTGATCACCATGCGTTTCGCCACGTCCGGGAATTCTCCCTTCTTGCGGCGCCGGCGCTTCTCGGCCGCGCAGGTCTGGTCGTAGATCAGCACAGTGACGCCCGGGATCTCGCGCAGTTCGCGCTGCACGTCGTCCATCCTGCTGCGGTCATACAGCGTCACTTCGGCCGGCAAGGCGGAACGGTCTTCATAACGCGACAGGTCTTCGGTGACGAGCGCGATGCGCTGGGCGCCTTCGGCCGCCATCTGGCGCGCGATCAGCGGCACGGACGTGATGCCGTCGACCGGCTGGCCGCCCGTCATCGCGACGGCGTCGTTGTACAGGATTTTATAAGTGATGTTGACCTTGGCCGCGATGGCGGCGCGCACGGCGAGATACCCCGAGTGGAAATAGGTGCCGTCGCCCAGGTTCTGGAACACGTGCGGCACCTTGGAGAACGCGGCCTGGCCGATCCACGGCGCGCCTTCGCCGCCCATGTGCGTCGTCAGCTTGTTCATCTCCGGGTAGATCGACGTGGCCATCACGTGGCAGCCGATGCCGGCCAGCGCGAACGACCCTTCCGGCACCTTCGTCGACGTGTTGTGCGGGCAGCCGGAGCAGTAGAACGCGGGACGGAACGGCGTCGTCACGGCCTTCATCAGCACCGCATCCTTCGCTTCCAGGAACGCCAGTCTCGCCTTGATCAGGTCGCGCGTGCGGTCGTCGAGGTTCAGGCGCGTGATGCGGCCGGCGATCACGCGCGCAACCTGGGCGACGGAGAAATCGGCCTTCGGCGGCAGCAGCCATTCGCCGCGCGGCGCGACCCATTCTCCCTTTTCGTCGAACTTGCCGATCACGCGCGGGCGCACGTCGTCGCGCCAGTTATAGAGCTGTTCCTTGAGCTGGTATTCGACGACCTGGCGCTTTTCTTCCACGACGAGGATCTCGTCCAGGCCTTGCGCGAATTCGCGCACCCCTTCCGGCTCCAGTGGCCAGATCATCGCGACCTTGAACAGGCGCAGGCCGACTTGTGCCGCCATCGCTTCGTCGACGCCCAGTTCTTCCAGCGCTTCCAGCACGTCCACGTACGATTTACCCGACGCGATGATGCCGAGCTTCGCATCCGGGCTGTCGATCGTCGTGCGATTCAGCTTGTTTTCACGCGCATAGGCGAGGGCCGCATAGATCTTGTAGTCCTGCATCAGGGCTTCCTGATTGCGCGCCTGCTGGCCCAGCGGGATGGACGAGAGTGTCGTATTCAGGCCGCCTTCCGGCATCGCGAAGTCGTGCGGGATTTTCACGTTGACGCGGAACGGATCGGCGTCGACCGAGGCGCTCGATTCCACCGTGTCGGCCAACGCCTTGAACGCGACAGCCAGGCCGGAAAAGCGCGACATCGCCCAGCCGTGCACGCCCAGGTCCAGGTATTCCTGCACGTTGGACGGATACAGCACGGGGATCATGCAGGCGGCGAAAATATGGTCGGACTGGTGCGGCAGGGTCGACGAATACGCGCCGTGGTCGTCGCCCGCGACGAGCAGCACGCCGCCGTTCTTTGCCGTGCCGGCATGGTTCATGTGCTTGAAGACGTCGCCGCAGCGGTCCACGCCCGGACCTTTCGCGTACCACATCGCGAACACGCCGTCGTACTTCGCCGGGCCGATCAGGTCCACGGTCTGCGTGCCCCAGACGGCTGTCGCGGCCAGGTCCTCGTTCACGCCCGGCACGAACTGGATAGCTTTCGCTTCCAGGTGACCCTTGGCCTTCCACAGGTTCTCGTCCAGGCCGCCCAGTGGCGAGCCGCGGTAGCCGGAGACGAAGCCCGCGGTGTTCAGGCCGGCCTGCTCGTCGCGCAGTTTCTGGATCATCGGCAGGCGCACGAGGGCCTGGATGCCGGACAGGAAGATCTTGCCGGAGGTGGCGGTGTACTTGTCGTCGAGGCTGACGTCTTTGAGGGGAGCGGGAACGGCGGGCGCGGCAGGGATGGACGCGGATGCGCCCTGGCCCAGGACGGTGTCAGGCATGGTGTCTCCAAACTTTGTGTTTTCAGATGGACCCGTGCCGGAGGCGCGCCGGGTAGGCGCTGGCCGGAATGGGTCCCGGTGCCGCTTTGGCGGCTGTTACACCAAGTGTAGAGACAAGTTGACGTATACGGAAATACGGATTGGGGATGGAGCCATAAGAAAAAATGATGGCCCGGGACTACACTTTCCGTGCGCCGATCCAGTGGCCCGCGGCGCACAGATCGTGCGCCACCTGGACCACGAGACGGCTGACGGCCGCCGCCGCATTCGTGAGCGGGATATTGCGCGAGGTGCACAGGACGACGGTGCGCGCGATGGCCGGATCGTGGATAGCCAGCGCGCGCATGGCGCCGCGCTCGACCTCCGCCTGCACCGGCGCCACGGGCAGGATGGTGGCGCCCATGCCGGCGAGGATGGCCGATTTCAGAATCGCGATCGAGTTGATTTCGATGACACCGTGTGTGGCCAGGCCTGCGGCGCGCGCCGTGCTTTCGATGCGCGGCCGCACGCCATGCTGCAGGCCCGGCAGGATCAGGGTGGTGTCCAACGCATCGCGCAGGGTCAGGCTGTCATGGCCGTCCGCGGCGGGCGCGTCGGCGCGGCAGATGAAGCGCAGTTCTTCCTCGACGAGTGGAGTGGCGGCAAAGCTGCCGAGCTGGCCGTCGTCGAACAGCACGGCCAGGTTGATGCGGCCGGCGCGCAGCTGCTCGGCGAGGCTGCCGGTGATTTCCTCGGTCAGCTGCAGCGTGATTTCCGGGTAGCGCTGGCGGATGGCCGTCAACAGCGGCAGCGCGAGGGCGTCCGAAATACTGTGCGGCAGGCCGAGCGTGACGCTGCCCGATGGCCGTTCGGCCGATTGCACGACGGCGGCATGCGCATCCGCCACCTGTTTGAGGATCGCTTGCGCGTGCTCGTAAAACACCTTGCCGGCGTCGGTGTTGAGTACGCCCTGGGCCGAGCGATGCAGCAGTTGCACGCCCAGTTCCTCTTCCAGTTGGCGCAATTGCTGGGTCAGCGCCGGCTGCGCCACGTGCAGGACCAGTGCGGCCCGCGACAGCGACCCGTGGTCCACGATGGCAACGAAATAGCGCAGCTGACGGAGTTCCATCTTGTAAATACTTGTATCTTTGTGGCTACAAAGAGCAACCAAAAGTTTATTATTGAAAAGTTTCTTGTCATCAAGTTGTTATACTTGAACGACGCCGGTCGCGGCGAGATTAACACACACCTTCTGGACGCCCATGCTCAAGAAAGTCGCTTCTTCCCGGTTGCGGGTAGGGATGTTCATCCATGACCTCGATTGCGGCTGGATGGAGCATCCTTTCCTCCGCAACCGCTTCAGCATCACGACCGAGGACGAGATCCGCAAGATCATGGCGTCGGGCATCCGTTCCGTGACGATCGATTGCACGCGCGGCCTGGACGTGGCCGATGCTCCGACGGTGGCGGAAGCGGAAGCCGCGACGGAGGCCGAGGTTGCCGCGATCGCCGCCAAACCGGTGGCGCCGCTGCGCACGACGCTGGCCGAGGAATTCGACCGTGCCCTGGCGGTCCGGCGCCAGGCCGCCGGTCTCGTCAAGACCGTGATGCAGGATGCGCGCCTGGGCAAGGCGGTGGAAATGGACAAGGTGTCGCCGGTGGTCGAGAACATCACTGCCTCGATCCTGCGCAATTCATCCGCGTTGCTGGGGCTGTCCGCCATCAAGACCAAGGACGATTACACGTTCCTGCACTCGGTCAGCGTCTGCACCCTGCTGGTCGCCTTCTGCCGTTCGCGCAAGCTGGATGCCGCGACCACGTACCAGGCCGGCATCGGCGGCCTGCTGCACGATACGGGCAAGGCCCTGGTGCCGGACGCCATCCTGAACAAGCCGGGCCGCCTGACCGACGAGGAATTCGAGATCGTGCGCCGCCACCCCAGGGACGGCTACGACATCCTGCGCCGCTCCTCCGAGATCGGCCCGATCCCGCTCGACATCACCTTGCACCACCACGAGCGGCGCGACGGCACGGGTTATCCGGACCGCCAGGGCGAACACGAGATCAGCGAGCTGGCGCAGATGGCCGCGATCGTCGACGTCTACGACGCCATCACGGCCGACCGCTGCTACCACAAGGGCATCCCGGCGGCCGAGGCGCTGCGCAAGATGTACGAGTGGAGCAAATTCCATTTCAATCCGGCCCTGACGCAGGAATTCATGCGTTGCGTCGGCATCTATCCGATCGGGACGCTCGTCCTGCTGGAATCGGGCCGGCTGGCCGTGGTCGTCGAGCCGCACGAAACGAGTCTGCTCACGCCCAAGGTCAACGTGTTCTACAGCACGAAGAGCCAGACCTATATCAAGCCGGAGACGGTGGACCTGGCGCGTGGCGTGGGCTTCGGCGGTGCCGACAAGATCGTGCGTCACGAATCGCCCGACAAATGGCAGGTCGACCCGCTGCGTTTCCTGCAGGTGGCCTGAGCCTCAAAAGAATTCGGCGGTGTCGTTGGAGGCGACGGTCTGCAGCAGGCCGTGCGCGACGAGGTCGTCGTAATGGCAGGCGCGGTTGCGCCCATTGCTTTTCGCATAGTACAGCGCCTGGTCGGCGTGGCCCAGCGTGACGACGGGCGAATCGTACGCGCTGATGCTGACGAAGCCGACGCTGACCGTCACCCGTCCCACCTGCGGGAAGACATGGCTCTCGACGTTGATGCGGAAGCGCTCGATGATCTTCCAGGCATTGTCCAGCGTGGTCGAGCGCAACAGCACGACGAATTCCTCGCCGCCGAAGCGGAACACGCGGTCCTGGGCGCGGAACGACGAATGCAGCAGGTTCGCGATCAGGATCAGCACTTCGTCGCCGTACAGGTGGCCGAACTTGTCGTTGACGGCCTTGAAATGGTCGACGTCGACGACGGCGAGCCACTGCTTTTCCTGGGCATGGTGCTGGCGCCGTTCCGGCAGGCCCGGCAGGCGCGGATCCCGTTCGTGGGCATTCTGCAACATGCGCGCCAGCTGGTCGTCGAACGTCTTGCGGTTGAGCAGGCCGGTGAGCGAATCGCGCTCGCTGTAGTCGAGCAGGTTCTGGAAATTCCGGTAGACGCCGACGATGCCGCCGATCACATATACGGTCTCGCGCGAAAACGCCTTGTCGTCGCGGATTTCCAGGCAGGTCGTGGCCTTGTCGCCGAACCAGATCGGCAGCCACAGCACGCGCATACCGTCGGCCGTCACAGCTTCGGCACTGGACTGGTGCTCGGCCAGGCAACGCTTGAGTTCGGGGAAAGCGGTCACGGGATCGCCCAACATGCCGTCCTGCGATTCTTCCAGGCGCGCCGCGCCACCTCTCACGATGCTCGCACGTGCGCGCAGGTATTGCTGTCCCGACACGGTCGTGATGGCCAATATGCGCGTCTGCGCCGCACCCGCCAGCTCCTGCACTGCCGAGATCACGGAAATATCGAGCATCGCGTGATCGCGGTGGCCGGTCATGTCCACCATGTGTTTCAGAAGCGAATCCATGTCGTTCTCAGCAATGTAATCAACCGACCTGCAGGCTGGGCACAGCCGCCGTCGCGTTCGCAGGTATCAGGCGTTTCACAAAGAGCAAGCGAAACAGGATATAGCGTTTTTGCATTCTAAGCAATTATGCAAATGCAATTTTTTTAGCCTGAGTGAATTTTCTTAAAGCCAAACTACAACGTGCTCCCCCAGATTGGGCGGATGTTGATTCTTTCGAGTAAAGAATAGTTCTATGAGGAAAAGTTGTTGGTGCTCAACTTGCCGTACGGCATCAAAACTTATAGTGAACTCACTGGCACGGAACGCAACAAGTCAGCTGGAAGTGGTGACTTGACCAGCGTCGCCGGCCGGTAGCAGTTCTTATTAACCCACCATATGGGAGTTTGTCATGAGCAACTTCATCTCCGCAGTCAAAACCTTCGCTGCCGACGAAAACGGTGTGACGGCCATCGAGTATGGCTTGATCGCCGCCCTGATCGGCGTGGCGATGGCTGCCGCGGCAACAACCGTCGGTGAGAAAGTGGAAGGTGTATTCACCTACGTCGCAGGCAAGCTGGTTACCCCGTAATCGTCATGCCGTGGTAGCCCTCCGGGTCCCCGAGCCCGGGGGGCTTTTTTTTGGGAGCCGTCATGCAAATCGACCAATACCGCGATGCGCTGCTGCTGCTCATGGTCAGTATTGCCGCCGTCAACGACCTGGCCACGCGGCGTATCCCGAACCGTCTTCTGTTCGCCGGCATGAGCGGTGCGCTGTTCCTCCACCTGCTGTCCCCCGAACCGGGCGCGGCCCTGCTGTCCGCCGTCGGCGGCATGCTGCTGGGCCTGGTCATCTTCCTGCCGTTCTACCTGGTGCGAGGAATGGCGGCCGGCGACGTCAAGATGATGGCCGTGATCGGCTTCTTCACCGGTCCGGCCGAAGCATTCCAGATCGCCGTTTTTACATGGTGTGCCGGGGGGGTGATTGCGCTCTTGCTGATACTGCTGCGCAGTCGCCTGCGACTGGCCCTCGTCAACATCGGCCACCTGCTGTCCGGACTCATCGTGCCGGGCACGAAATTAGCCGACATGACGCTCCCGCAAAGTGCCGGGTCGATGCCCTACGGACTGGCCATCGCGGCCGGTACGATCGTCGTTCTGGTCACTCAATATGGATGAGCCCGCTCTTGGCAAAGCTCAAGGGTGGCCAAAAGACCGGTCGTTAGAATCATTCTGACCTGTTTCGGAAAACAAGCAAGGCAAGGGGGTTCCGATGTTTGAAACGCTATCGACAGGCAATACCGCGGCGGGATTCTGTGCCGCGCAGCCCGCGCCTGGGGGCGGTCCGGAGATCGCGCCAGTCCTGCCGCGCCAGGCAAAGACCGTGCGCGATACCGGACTCGAACCGCGCTTCGTGACGGATCTGGTGCTCAAGGCAATCCAGGCCGGCGGCAAGACCCCGTTGACCCATCTGGCCGGCAAGCTGCGACTGTCGATCAGCGTGCTGCGCGAGGTCCTCAATCCGCTGATCGCGGAACAGCAGGTGGAAGTGGCCTGGTGCGGCGAGTCGGACATCGACATGCAATACCAGCTGACCGCGTATGGCCAGCGCGGCGCCGCCGACGCGATGGCGCGCTGCGGCTATGTCGGCCCGGCTCCTGTCACGCTCGCGTCGTATCGCGCCGTGGTCGAACGCCAGGCGTTGCGCCATGCGGATGTGGAGCGCATCACACCCGCGCAACTGGCGGGTGCGCTGGGCGAGGAGGGCCTGTCGCAGGCGGCGCGCGACGTGCTGGGCGCGGCGCTGTACGCGCGCCGTTCGCTGCTGTTGTACGGACCGTCCGGCGGCGGCAAGACGACGCTGGCGCGCAAGCTCGGACGCCTGCTGCCGGGCTCCATCGCGGTGCCGTATGCACTGATGGCCGGGCGCCAGGTGATCCGCCTGTACGATCCCGCCGTCCACGTGGCGCCGCCGCCGGTCGCGCGCCAGCAGGAAGAACGGCGCAGTTGCGATGCGCGCTGGATCGTGTGCCAGCGTCCGCTCGTCCACGTCGGCGCCGAACTGGGGCGCGCCATGCTCGACCTGCGCTATGACGCGGAGCAGGGCGTGTACCACGCGCCGCCGCACCTGCAGGCGAACAACGGGATGCTGGTGCTCGACGACGTCGGCCGCCAGCGCATCGCCGCGGCCGAGCTGCTGAACCGCTTCATCGGTCCGCTGGATGCGGGGACCGACCAATTGTCGCTGCAGGGCGGCCAGGCGGAACTGGTGCCGTTCGATGCCGCCGTGGTGTTCGCAACCAACCTCGCCCCGACCAGTGTTTTCGATGACGCCGCGCTGCGCCGCATCGGCTACAAGGCCGACATCGGCGCCTTGTCGCCGAATGCCTACCGCGCCCTGTTGTGCCGCCAGTGCCGGCTGCGCCGCATCGATGTCGAGGACACCGCAGTCGACCACCTGATCGAGCGGCTGCACCCGCAATCCGGGCGCGCGCTGCTGGCCTGCTACCCGGGCGAGCTGCTCGACCGGGTCGCCGATTTCGCCGGTTTCGCCGGGACCGAACCGCGTCTCACGGTCGCTGCGGTCGAGCAAGCCTGGCGCAGCATGTTCATCGCTTGCGCGACGGAGATTCAAAAATGAAGAACAAGCGTGCCATCCTCGTCATGACCGTCGCGATCCTGTTCGGATTCGCGGCCGTCGTGTTCGCATCGCGCTGGCTGCTGAAGCAGCCGGGCAGCAGCAGCGGCCGCATCGTCGTGGCCGCCGCCGACATCAGTCTCGGCCAGCGCCTGACGCCCGAGATGTTCAAGCTGGCCGACTGGCCCGCCAACAGCGTGCCGAAAGGCGCCTTCACGGATCCGCAGAAACTCGGCGGCCGCGTTCTCAAGACGAACCTGTTGATGGGCGAGCCGGTCAGCGAGACCAAGCTGGCGCCGGCCGGCACGCTCGGCGGCTTGTCGGCACTGATCACGGAAGGCAAGCGTGCGATCACGGTGCGCGTGAACGACGTGATCGGCGTGGCCGGCTTCGCGCTGCCGGGCAACTACGTCGACATCATCGTCAGCACCCAGAAGGACGTGCCGCCCGGGACCGACGCCCGCCAGCAGAACATCTCGAAAATCGTGCTGGAGCGGATCCTCGTGCTGGCGGTCGCCCAGGAAGTCAACCGCGACGAGACCAAGCCGAAGGTCGTCAACGCGGTCACGCTGGAAGTGACGCCGGAGCAGGCGGAGAAGCTCGACCTGGCGCGCAGCGTGGGCACGCTGTCGCTGGCCCTGCGCAACCAGGTCGATCCACAGGCGGCCAGTACCGAAGGCGCGACCAAGCTCACCCTGCTGCCCGAGGCGCCGCCGCCCGCGCCGCGCAAGCCCGCGCCCAAGCCGGCACCGGCCGTGCGTCCCGTGCCGGTGGTGGTCAAGGTGGCGGCACCGGTGCGGCGTGACTGCGTCACCGTGCTCAACGGCCTGCGCATGTCGCAGGAGTGCTTCTGAACTTCATCCAGGGTAAAGCCATGAACGGATGCTTGACGCCATCACCGCTGTTTCGCTGCCTGTTCGCCGCCGGCCTGGCGCTGGCGGCCGCCGGACCTGCAGCCGCGGCCGCCAAATCGAAAGCCCAGGCCGCAGACAACCCGACCGGCGCCGCGCCGCTGCGTGCCGAGGCCGGACCCAACTGCAAGGGCGAGGCCGCGAAGCCGGCCCAACTGGCCCTGCAGATCGGCAAGTCCAGCCTGATGCGCCTGCCGGAACCGGTCCAGCACCGGAGCGTCGGCAACCCGCTCGTCGTGCAGGCGCTGATGGTGGCGCCCGACACGCTGTACATCGCCGGCGTCGACGTGGGTACGACCAACATGATCATCCAGGGCAAGAGCGGCCTGTGCAGCGTACTCGACATCACCGTGGCCATGGACCCGTCGGCCCTGCAGGCGATGCTGGCCACCGCCATGCCGGACGAGCACGACATCAAGGTGCTGGCCGCATCCGACGCGCTGGTGCTGACCGGCACCGTGAGCGATGCGAGTGCCGCGGCACGCGCCGTCGAACTGGCCTCCGCCTACGTGCGGCGTCCGCTGCGCGCACTGACGGTGCCCGACAAGGAAGACGCCGCGAGCCAGAACCAGCGCGAAAGCCAGAACCAGGGCGGCGCGGCGGCGGCCACCGCGCGGGTGGTCAATATGCTGGGCGTGCGCGCGCCCCAGCAGGTGCAACTGGAAGTCAAGATCGCCGAAGTGTCGAAGAGCCTGCTCGACCGCCTGGAAGGCGGCGCCAGATGGACCTTCAGTTCCGGCAGTTGGGGCGCCATGCTGCTGTCGAATTTCATCACCGGCACGGCGCATGGGGCGTTCGTGGCAGGTAAAAGTGCCGACCGCAGCTTGAGTGCCGCCGCCGAGAAGCAGGATGGCCTGGTGCGTGTATTGGCCGAGCCGAACGTGATGGCGATCAGCGGCCAGGAGGGCACGTTCCTCGTCGGCGGCAAGTTTTATATCCCGGTCGCGCAGGACAACAACCGAGTGACGCTGGAAGAGAAGGAATTCGGCGTCGGCCTGCGCTTCACCCCGACGGTGCTGGGTGGCGGACGGATCAACCTGCGCGTCGCGCCCGAGGTGTCGGAACTGTCGCGCGAAGGTATCGGCCTGTCTGCGACGGGGTTCAACGGCACTGCGATCCTGCCGGTCGTGACGACGCGCCGCGCCACCACCACGGTCCAGCTGTACGACGGCCAGAGCTTCGCGATCGGTGGTCTGATCAAGAGCAACCTGGTCGCCAACCTGAAAGGACTGCCGGTGCTGGGCGAACTGCCCGTGCTGGGCGCCCTGTTCCGCAGCGCGGATTATCAGCAGGACCGCACGGAACTCGTGTTCGTGATCACCGCGCACCTCGTCAAGCCCCTGTCCGGCAACGGCTACTCGCTCCCGACCGACAAGGTGGGCGAGCCGTCGCGCGCGGGGTTGATGCTGGGCGGTCGCCTGGAAGGCAAGCCGGCAAAGGCGACGACAGCCGACGTGTCGACGCCGGCCCCGGCATCACCGTCCGCGCAAAGTTCCGGCGGTTTCGAATTGAAATAGGAGAGAGCGATGACCATCAGATGCAAGCGAATCGCGTGTGCAGCACTGTCGGGCATGCTGTTGTACGGATGCAGCACGACCCCACGCTTCAACGCGCAGTTCGGCACGTCCGTGCGTGCCAACGTGGCGGCGCAGGTACTCGATCCGACCGCTTCCGCCAATACGAATCCCGCCGCCGGCATGGAAGGCAAGGCCGCCGTCATCGCCCAGGAACGCTACGAGAATTCGTTCAAGGAACCGGAGAAACCGATCAGGGCACTGGTCGTCAACGGGGTGGGCAGCAAGTGAGTCGTCCGCGCTTTTTCAATGACATGATTTTGACCGAACGCCGTCCCAAGGACCACGATGAAAGCCTTTCTGATCAGCCGCGACACCCAGCTTTACGCGGAGATCGCCTCCCAGGGTGCCGCACGCGTACCGCCGCTGCATGTCGCCGCCAGCCGCGCCAGCCTGCGCGATGCGCTCGAGCGTCCGCTGCCTGATGGTCCGAGCCTGATCATCGTCGACATCAGCGATGCGGATGCCGCCGACGGCGACCTGCTGGAGCGCCTGACCCGCCACTACTCGGCAGCGCATTTCATGCTGCTGACCGACAATCACCATCCCGACCTCCTGATCCGCGCCATGCGCGCCGGCGTGCGCGAAGTGCTGCAACTGCCGTTGGTGCACCGCGCGCTGCATGAGGCGATCGACCGCATTGCAGCCAGCGCCGGCGTGGCCGCGACGCGCGACGGGAAGATACTCGCCTTCATCGCCTGCAAGGGCGGCAGCGGCGCCACGTTCATCTCCACCAATTTCGGCTATGCGCTGGCCACGCTGGCGGACAAGAAGGTGCTGCTGATCGACCTGCATCGCCAGTTCGGCGACGCCACGCTGTACGTGTCGGACCAGAGACCGGCCATGACGCTGTCCGACGTGTGCCGGCAGATTGCGCGCATCGACGGGCCGTTCCTGGAATCGTGCCTCGTCCACGTGGCGCCCGGCTTCGGCGTGCTGGCGGCCGCCGACGACCCGGGCCAGACGACCGAGGCGAAACCCGAACACATCGACACGATCCTGCGCGTCGCGCGCCAGCATTACGACTACATCCTGCTCGACGTCGGGCGCCAGATCGACGCGGTGTCGCTGCGCGCGCTCGACAGCACCGACGCGATCTACCCGGTGCTGCAGCTGGCCCTGCCGGACATCCGCGACGCCCGGCGCCTGCTCGACATCTTCCGCTCGCTCGGCTATCTGACGGACCACATCCGCCTGATCGTCAACCGCTACGAAAAGGGCGGCAAGCTGCGCCTGGCGGACCTGCACGCGGCGCTGGGCGCGGAAGTGCTGCACACCGTCCCCAACGATTACATCGCCGTCACCGACTCCGTCAACCAGGGCATTCCGGTGCTGCAGCTGTCGCGCGGCAGCGCCGCCGCGCGCAGCCTGGCCGACCTGGTCGAAGTGGTGACCGCACGCCGCATCCCCGAGGCGAAGGGTCTGTTCGACCGCCTGTTCGGGCGCGGCGAAGACGATTGATCTTTTCAAGGAGCCGTCCATGTCCCTGCGCGAACGCCTGTCCGTGACGGACGAGGAGCGTCAGCATCAGCCCGTAGCGGCTGCGGCGCAACAAGCCTATGCGGAACTGAAGAAAACAATGCACCAGATGATCCTCGACCGGATCGACCTGGAGCGCCTGAAGCGCCTGACGAGCGAGCAGTTCAAGCACGAGCTGGCGCTGCTGGTCCAGCGCATCATCGAGGAAGAGCGCATCGTGCTGAACCAGCAGGAGCGCCACCACCTCGTGCTCGACATCCAGCACGAGATGCTCGGCTTCGGCCCGCTCGAGCCGCTCCTGAACGATCCGACCGTCTCGGACATCCTCGTCAACACCTACGACAAGGTGTACGTCGAACGGCGCGGCCGCCTGGAACTGACCGACGTGTCGTTCCACGACAACGCGCACCTCATGAAGATCATCGAGAAGATCGTCTCGCGCGTCGGCCGCCGCGTGGACGAATCGAGTCCGATGGTCGATGCGCGCCTGCCGGACGGTTCGCGCGTCAACGCGATAATCCCGCCGCTCGCGGTCGACGGGCCGCTGGTGTCGATCCGGCGCTTCGGCGCGACGCCGCTTACGGTGCAGAACCTGCTCGACTATAAAAGCGTCACGCCGCCGATGATCAAGGTGCTCGAGAGCCTCGGCCTCGCCAAGGTGAATATCCTGATCTCCGGCGGTACCGGCAGCGGCAAGACGACGATGCTGAACCTGATCTCCGGCTTCATCCCAAGCAACGAGCGCATCGTGACGATCGAGGATGCGGCCGAACTCCAGCTGCGCCAGCCGCACGTCGTGCGCCTCGAGACGCGCCCACCCAACATCGAAGGGAAGGGCGAAGTGACGCAGCGCGCGCTCGTGCGCAACTCGTTGCGCATGCGCCCGGACCGCATCATCCTGGGCGAGGTGCGCGGACCGGAAGCGCTGGACATGCTGCAGGCCATGAACACGGGCCACGAAGGCTCGCTCGCGACCATCCACGCGAACACGCCGCGCGACGCCCTGGCACGCCTGGAAAACATGGTCGGCATGGCCGGCGTGAGCCTGACGCCGCGCGCCATCCGCCAGCAGATCGCTTCCGCCATCACCGTGATCCTGCAGGCCTCGCGCCTGGCCGATGGCACGCGCAAGGTCGTCAGCATGCAGGAAATCACCGGCATGGAAGGCGATATCATCTCGATGCAGGAAATCTTCCGCTTCGAGCAGACGGGCATCGACGCCGACGGCAAGGTGCAGGGCCATTTCTGCGCCACGGGCGTGCGGCCGCGCTTTGCCGACCGGCTGCGGATGTTCGGCGCTGCGGTGCCCGAGGACACCTTCGATCCCGACCGCGTGTTTGCCTGAACCGCATCGCCGCGAAAGTCACGCATGGACATCCTCTTCTACGGATTCATCGTCTTCCTGTTCGCCGCCGTCATCCTCGGTATCGAAGGCGTCTATCTATGGTGGGTGAGCACGCATGGCGCCAGCGCCCAGCGGATCGCACGCCGGCTGCAGCTGATGTCGGGGAACCAGGGCCGCAGCGCCGAACGCATCTCGATCCTGAAGTCGCGCCGCTTCGGCCGGCACGACCTCGTCGACCGCCTGCTGCAGCGCTTCCGCTTCGCGCACCGCCTCGACAGGCTCCTCGTGCAGTCCGGCATCGCGTGGTCGGTCGAGCGCTTCCTGCTGTGCTCCGTCGCGACGATGCTGGTGGCCACCTACCTCGTGATGCAGTGGCCGATGCCGCTGCCGGTGCGCCTCGCGATCGTCTTGCTGTGCGTCCACGTGCCGCTGCTGCTGGTGCGGCGCGCGCGCTTGCGCCGCCTCGTGCGCATCGAGGAGCAACTGCCTGACGCCGCCGACTTCATCGCGCGCGCGCTGCGTGCGGGGCACTCGTTTTCGAACGTGCTGCAAATCGTCGGCAACGAGTTGCCGGAACCGCTCAGCGGCGAGTTCCGCATCGCGCGCGAGGAAATCAACTACGGCGTGCCGCTGGGCGAAGCGTTGCACAACATGGCGGCGCGCATTCCGCTGACCGACCTGCGTTACCTCGTCATCGCCATCCTGATCCAGCGCGAGACCGGCGGCAACCTGGCCGAGATCCTCAGCAACATCAGCCACATCATCCGTGGCCGGCTGCGGCTGGCGGCGCAAGTCCGCGTGCTGTCGGCCGAAGGGCGCATGTCGGCCTGGATCCTCGGGCTGCTGCCGTTTGCCGTGGGAGGCATGCTGGTACTGGTCAATCCCACGTACGTCAAGGTGCTGTGGACCGATCCGCTGGGCGTGAATATGCTTTGGACGGCGCTGGTCATGATCATCGTCGGCGTGATCTGGCTGAAGAAGGTGATCCGCATCCATATCTGAGGAGACATCGATGACTCGCGCGCAGTTGCTGTTCCTGTTGATCGTCTTCGTGGTCGTCTGCTGCCTCGCGTGGCTTGCGGCGGTGCTGTTCGCGCCCGCCGCACTGCGTGCCCGGCTGGCGAGCTTCATGGGCCGTGCGAACGAGGACCAGGCCGAACAGAGCGGCTGGATCGAACGCGTGGCGCGCGCCGCCAAGCCGCTCACCAGACTGTCGGTGCCGGAGGAGGGCTGGGAAAAGTCGGCGCTGCGCACGCGTTTCATGAACGCCGGCTGGCGCAACCCGGCGGCGCCGACGCTGTACTTCGCATCGAAGACGGCCCTCGCGCTGGGCCTGCCCGCGCTGGTCGGCATCGTACTGGCCTTCGTGCCCGCCACCATCGCCGAGCTCGGCATGCTGTTCCTGCTGCTGCTCGCGGCGACGTGCGGCTACTACCTGCCGAACACGATTCTCGACCGCGTCATCAAGCGCCGCAAGCGCGACATCTTCGAGAACATTCCCGACGCGCTCGACCTGCTCACCGTGTGCGTGGAGGCGGGCCTGAGCCTCGAGCGTGCGTTTGTCAAGGTCGCCGCCGAGATCCACATCAAGAGCGTCACGCTGGGCCAGGAATTGCAACTGGTGCTGATGGAGATGCGCGCCGGCTTCAGCAAGGAAAAAGCGTTGCGCAATTTCGCGCTGCGCGTGGGGCTGGACGACGTCGACTCGCTCGTCGCCATGCTGATCCAGTCCGAGCGCTTCGGCACCAGCATCGGCGACGCCTTGCGCGTGTATTCGGAAACGCTGCGCGGCAAGCGCCGCATCGTGGCGGAAGAGGCGGCCGCCAAGATCGGGCTGAAACTGTTGTTTCCCCTCATCTTCTGCATCTTCCCGACCCTGTTGCTGGTACTGCTGGGGCCTGCCGGCATCCAGATTACCAAGCTCTTCGGCAGCGCCCTCGGTCATTCCAACTGAACGAACGGAGATTGTCATGCGCGCGCGTACCCGCCTCTACAGCCTGCCACTGTTGTGCAGCGGCGTGCTGCTGCTGGCCTGCAGCAGCACGCCGCCGCAGCCGTACGCCGGCCCGCCCGCATCCCCGGCGGCGGACGACAGTTATCTGCACGGCCGCAACCTGTACCTCGCGCGCCGCTACGGCGACGCGATCGCCGCCTACCAGGCCGCGCTGCGCGTCGACGCCAGGCACGTCAATGCGCGCAACGGGCTGGCGATCGCCTACGCCGAGCAGCGCGATTTCGCGCGCGCGATCCCGATCTGGCGCGATCTGACCCGTGACGTCACCATGGCATCCGGCCCCGCATCTGCTTTCCTGTTTTCCAACCTGGGCTATGCCTACCTGCTCAGCGGCGACCTCGACGCGGCCCAGGTCGCGCTCGAAAAAGCCTGCCTGCTCGATCCGCTCAACCACCGCGCCTGGCAATACCTGGGCGAGACGCTGCTCAAGGTGGGCCAGGAAGAGCGCGGCCAGCAGATGCTGCGCCAGGCCGAAG
The DNA here is from genome assembly GCF_030411975.2 of Massilia orientalis. NCBI lineage: Bacteria > Pseudomonadati > Pseudomonadota > Betaproteobacteria > Burkholderiales > Oxalobacteraceae > Massilia > Massilia orientalis. The sequence continues at coordinate 114,316 of NZ_JASNRB020000019.1, forward strand.
CCTTGCGCGAGCACGACTTCCGCGCCGATTATGCGACGGCGAACGGCGGCACGCGCCTGCCGGCCATCGAGCAGGCGGTCAGGACCGACCGGCGCCCCGACGACGACGCATGGGCGTCCGTCGAAGTGATCCGCAGGGACGACGGCATCCTCGAATTACGCCGCATGCCGGCAAAAGCCGCCGCGCTGCACAGCGCGCCCGTCGACGGCGCGGCCGCCCAGCCGCTCGCGCCGGAAGCGGTCGCCAGGCTCGAGATCAGTAACGGCAACGGCCGCCAGGGCCTCGCGCGGCTCGTATCGCGCCAACTGAGCGATCCGGGACTGAAAGTGGTGCGCCTGACGAATGAAAAACGATTCGACGTGCGCCAGACGCGCGTCGAGTACCAGCCGGCGTTCCGGATGGCGGCGGAACGCCTGGCCCGGCATGTCGGCACGGGCGAGCCGGTCGAGGTCGGCCTGACAGGGCACGCCGACGTGCGCCTCGTCATCGGCCACGATTTGCCGCTGCAGCGCGTCGTCGCAAGACCACCGACGGGTCCGCTCATGGCGCAGGCGGGCCGGGACGATGCCCCTTGAACGTGACAGTGCCGTTTTCACAACAGTAGCGGGCGACAGACTCCACCGAAATTCGGAATAATAAAATTCTTGATAACTCGGGAGAATCGCCATGAAGCTCACTCGTTTTCAGTCCGCCATTGCCCAGTCAGTTCTCGCAACCTCGCTGCTGGTCTCGCTCGCAGCCTGCGCGCCGACGCCAACCCGCGAAGGCACGGGCGAATACATCGACGATTCCGTAATCACCGGCAAGGTGAAAGCGGCGTTTGCCGCCGATCCGACGGTCAAGGCGACCCAGGTACAGGTGGAAACGTTCAAGGGCACGGTGCAACTGAGCGGCTTCGTCGATTCGCGCGAATCCGCCCAAAAAGCCGTGGAAATCGCGCGTGGCGTGAAGGGCGTGAAGTCCGTCAAGAACGACACGGTCATCCGCTGACTTATTGCCAGCTCACCTTGCCGAAGCCATTCGTCGTCGCGTTGCGCGTGGCCGGCTTGCCGTAGACGGTGGCCGAGCCCATGCCGCTCAGGTTGACGTTGGCCGCCGTTTTCGCGTACACGCTGGCGCCACCGAGGCCGGTCATATCCAGGTCGACGGTTTCTGCGCGTAATTGTTGAGCGTCGAGACCGCCGACGCCGCCCAGTTGCGCACGCAAGACCTTGGTCTGGCCGGCCACGGTGATATGGCCGGCGCCGCCCAGGTGCAGTTCGATGCGGTCGGCCTGACCGGGATTCAGCGTGAGACCGCCGACGCCGCCCAGGCGCGCGTCGACGTCGCGATATTGCCCCGTGAAGCGCACGGCACCGGCGCCGTCCAGCGCGAGCTTCAGCTTGTCGCCGCTGAAGCCGGAGACTTCGCTCGATCCAACGCCCTGCGACACGAATTCACGCAGGTTCGGCACGGTGAGATCGGCGCGCAACTCGTTCTTGCTGTTGCCTTCGAAATGGGTATTGTTTTCCATGTCGATCACGAGCGTGTCGCCGCGCTGCGTGGTCGTCACCTTCGTCACATAACGACGGTCGCCGGACACCACGAGCGACGGCGTCGGTCCCTGGTGCAGGTTCAGGCGGATCACGCCGCCCAGGCGCACTTTCGATACGTTCGCATCCACGGTGCGGTTTTCGCGGACGAGGTCGTCGGCCACGGCATGCGCGCTCAGGGCCAGGGTCGTGGCGAGGAAGGCGCTCTTGATCAGGTTGTTCATGTTCGGGGTCTCCAAATAGTGGTCTGATGGAATCACTATAGGCAAACACCTCGTAGGCAACCCGTCGATTGCGACAGAACGCAGCATTGGCGGTACAGGCCGTGAAATCACCGTGCCATGCTGCCCTCATGCATGCACCGTGCCGATGTCCTGCATGACCTGGTCGAGCAGCGCGGTCGGCTCGCCGTTGTACAGCAGTTCCAGGCGGTCGATGACCACGTCCTCATGCTGCGTCTGCGCGACGGTCGGCCGCCATTTTTGCCGGCGCGCGCTGCCCTTGCCGTTGTCGAGCTGGGTGCCGATGACGACGGTGTTCTTCCTTATCATGAAAGTCCGTCCCTGCTGTAGCGACGGCCAACAATAAATATTCTGGATAATCAGCGATGTAGCGCCATCTTCATGACGCGACGAGGAAATGGCACGCCGTTTGCAACAGAAGAGGAGAGCAACGATGAAATCCGAACACTACGATGTCCTGAACGTGGACGGCGGCCGTCCGGTCAAGATGTGGACGCGCGGCGTCCCGGTCGAGGAAGGTGCCAGGCAACAGCTGGCCAACACGGCGCGCATGCCGTTCATCTACAAGCACATGGCGGCGATGCCCGACGTCCACCTGGGCAAGGGCTCGACGATCGGCAGCGTGATCCCGACGCTGGGCGCCTTGATCCCGGCCGCGGTCGGCGTCGACATCGGCTGCGGCATGATGGCCGCCAAGACGACCTTGAGCGCGGACGACCTGCCCGACAACCTGGGCCCGCTGCGCAGCGCCATCGAGCGCTCGGTGCCGCACGGAATGCCGCCGAAGACGCGTGGGTTCAAGGGTCGCGACAAAGGATCGTGGGACACTCCGCCGCAGGCCGTCGACCATGCGTGGATGGTACTGAAGGACGAGTTCGACGTCATCTGCCAGAAAACGCCCAAGCTGAAGAACACGAACAACTACAAGCACCTGGGGACGCTCGGCACCGGCAACCACTTCATCGAGATCTGCCTGGACGAGCAGGGCTTCGTGTGGTTCATGCTGCACTCCGGCTCGCGCGGCGTCGGCAATGCGATCGGCTCGCACTTCATCGAAGTGGCCAAGCAGGACATGCGCACGCATCTGGCGAACCTGCCCGACCAGGACCTGGCCTATCTGAAGGAAGGCACGCAACACTACGAGGACTACGTCGAAGCGGTCGGCTGGGCGCAGAAGTTCGCACGCATGAACCGCGAAGTGATGATGCAGAACCTGATCGCGGCCGTACGCACGGTCATCAGGAAGCCGTTCGAGACGCACGTGGAGGCGGTGAACTGCCACCACAACTACGTGCAGAAGGAACACCATTTCGGTAAGGACGTGCTGGTCACGCGCAAGGGTGCCGTGTCGGCGCGCGAGGGCGAGCTGGGTATCATTCCGGGATCGATGGGCGCCAGGAGCTACATCGTACGCGGCAAGGGCAACCCGGAGAGCTTCCACAGCTGCAGCCACGGCGCCGGCCGCACCATGAGCCGTACCGAGGCCAAGCGCCGCTACTCGGTCGACGACCAGGTGCGCGCCACCGAGGGCGTCGAATGCCGCAAGGATGCCGGCGTGATCGACGAGATCCCGATGGCCTACAAGGACATCGACGCCGTGATGGAAGCACAGAGCGATCTCGTCGAGGTCGTGCACACCCTTAAGCAGATTGTCTGCGTGAAGGGTTGAAAGGACATGACATGATCGAACTGGATGGCGCGGTCGGCGAGGGCGGCGGGCAAATCCTGCGCGGCGCGCTGACGCTCGCCATGATCACGGGGCGGCCCTTCCGCATCCGCAACATCCGCGCGAACCGCGCCCGGCCCGGCCTGATGCGCCAGCACCTCGTGGCCGTGCAGGCGGCCTTGCAGGTGAGCGGGGGCGACGCGTCGGGCGCCGCACTCGGCAGCCAGGACCTGACGTTCGTGCCGGGACCGGTCCATGGCGGCGACTACGAATTCGCCATCGGCACGGCCGGCAGCTGCGCCCTGGTGCTGCAGACCGTGCTGCCGGCCCTGCTGAAGGCGGATACACCGTCGACGCTGCGGCTCGCGGGCGGGACGCACAACCCCATGGCGCCGCCCGTGCAATTCCTGCAGCGCGCCTGGTGCCCGCGCCTGGCCGAGATGGGCGCCCGCATCGACATCCACCTTGAGCGCTTCGGGTTTTATCCGGCCGGCGGCGGCATCGTCGTGGCCCGCGTGGAGCCATGCGCGCTGCTCCGGCCGCACACGTGGATGACGCGCGGCGCGCACCGGGCCGCATATGCCGAGGCGTTCGTGGCCGGCATCCCGGGACGGGTCGGGCAGCGCGAACTGGAATGCGTCGGCAGGGCCATGAACTGGGGCGAGGACCAGTTGCTGATACGGGTCCTGCCGGCCGATCAGGGGCCGGGCAATGCCTTGATGCTGACCCTCGACTACGAATACGCGACGGAGGTGTTTACGGCGTTCGGCGAAAAGTCCGTCACCTCCGAACAGGTGGCGCGCCAGGTCGTGCAGCGTGCGCGCCGGTACCTGATGTCGCGGGCCGCTTTCGATGAATATCTTGCCGACCAGATGATGCTCCCGCTCGCGCTGGGCGGCGGCTGTTTTACGCTGGACGAGGTGTCGATGCATGCGCGTACCAACGCACAAGTGATCGAGACGTTCCTGCCTGTGCGGTTCACGTTCGATCAACTTGATGGCGTCGACCGCTGTACAGTGATACGCAATGATGTCGGATAACTTTACATTCCCTGCATATAAAATAAATTCCCTATGTAAATCAATTGCATTTTTGCGTGGCACAGCTTTTGCTGCCTTTTCCGGTGTCTAATGACCTGGGAATCAAAATGAAATTGAGCACTTTCGCCGGCATGTTGGCACTGGCTACCATTACGACTGCCGCACAGGCAACCAACCTGTCTTTCACGGGTGTGTTCAGCCATGACAACGACGTCCAACGCTTCACTTTCACGGTGAGCGGCACGTCGACCGTGACCCTGCGCAGCTGGTCGTATGCCGGTGGCGTCAATGCGCTCGGCGACACGATCGCCCGTGGCGGCTTCGACCCGATCCTGTCGCTGTTCGACGCGACGGGGGCCAAGCTCTATGAGCAGGATGATGCGGACTGCGGCGACGTCGCCGCCGATCTCATGACGGGCCGCTGCTATGACGTCAACTACAAGAATGCGCTGGCGGCAGGGACCTACACGGTGACGGTCCAGCAGTTCAACAACTTTGCCGCCGGATCGAACCTGGCCGATGGTTTCGCGCGCGATGGCGGGGCCAATGAGAACTTCCGCAACGGCTTCCTCGATTCGGCCGGCGACAAGCGCGATGGGCACTGGGCATTCGATATCCTGAACGTCGACACGGCTGCCGTGACGCCGCCGGCGGGCGTGCCGGAGCCGGCGTCGCTGGCGCTGCTGGGGATTGGGGTACTCGGGCTGCTGCGGCGCAAGCGTTCGTAAGCTTCCCTGAACGCCCAAACACAAAAGGGTTACGTGCATGAGCGCGTAACCCTTTGTTTTTACTGCTGAATCTTGGTGCCGGCTGCAGGACTCGAACCCGCCACCTGATGATTACAAATCCCCGAGTTTGATTATTCCGAAGTGTTGATCTGAGTTGAGCTTAGAGGGAAAAATTCATTGAAATCATATGCTTAATGCACATTGGCTGCTGAGTTTGCGTGGATTGGTGTTGATCAACATGTTATGATTTGGGTTACATGGCGGTTACACCGCGCTTACATGGAGCCCATATGGCGAAGGTCAGATTTACGGCAGGTAGGATCGATGACTTCCGGTGCGAGGCAGGCAAGTCGCAATCCTTCCTTTGGGATGCGGTCTCTCCAGGCTTGGGACTGCGCGCGACCGCGAGTGGGGCGAAGTCGTACATCTTTCAAGCTAAGCTGGGTCAACAGGCGATCCGGATAACGATTGGTGATCCGCGTACTTGGAGTATTGCAGACGCCCAGGCAGAAGCGCGACGGCTGAAAGTAATCGTCGATGGCGGCCAAGATCCCCGGAAACTCAAGGCAGATGAACTGGCCGCCAACGAAGCTGCCGCCGCCGCGGACCACGCCAAGCAGACGCGCGAGTCTGTCACACTAGGTGACATCTGGCCTGACTACATTGCCGATCGGATGGCAACGCGCACTGGTGGCTGGTCTGATCATCATGTGCGAGGCCATCAGAAGATGATGCAAGCTGGTGGACTGCCACAGAAGCGTGGCTCCAAGCTTACGCAACCCGGTCCCTTGCATTCTCTGGCAGGTCTCCGACTCGTCGATCTGACGGCTGAGCGTATTGAACAGTGGGCAAAGGAAGAGGCGAAGCTGCGCCCGGCTAGTGCGCGCCATGCTTGGCGTCTTCTGAAGGCTTGCATGAATTGGTGTAGCGAACACAAGACCTATTCCACCATTATCACCAGTAATCCTACGAAGAGTGCTCGGACACGAGAGTCCTTGGGCAAGCCCCAGGTGCGCAACGACGTACTGCAGCGCGAAATGTTGGCGCCCTGGTTTAGCGCCGTGCGCCAGATCAGCAACCCAGTTATCAGTGCTTACTTGCAGTGCCTGCTGTTGGTTGGCCCTCGCCGGGAAGAACTCGCCCAACTTCGATGGGCGGACGTCGATTTCCAATGGCGCAGCATGAAGCTGGCCGACAAGATTGAGGACTTCCGCATGGTGCCGTTGACGCCCTACGTTGCGCATTTGCTGGCGCAGCTGCCCCGTCGTAATGAATGGGTCTTCTCGAGCACCGCTTCCGCTGATGGCCACATCGCCGAGCCGCGGTATGCGCATAACGAGGCGTTGGCGGTAGCAGGCTTACCACACCTCACCCTGCATGGCCTGCGCCGCTCTTTTGCCACACTGAGTGGATGGCTAGAGACACCGGCCGGGATAGCTGCCCAAATCCAGGGGCATGCCCCGCAGGGAGTGCGGGAACAGAACTATATCCGTCGGCCCTTGGACCTCCTCCGAATGTGGCATGAGAAGATCGAAGCTTGGATGCTCGAGCAGGCTGGTATTACGTTTGTGCCTGCACAGGCAGGTTTGCGAATTGTGGAGACCGCCTGACTGCATCGCTACGAGTTCAAGCGCTGGGCCAAGCTTGGCCGACACGCGGAAAGCCTTCGTCTACCTGTCGGGCGCGCTACTTCAAATAGTTGAAATTAAGGAAATTCTATGTCTGCACTGGACGACTTTGCGGAAAAATTTGGGCGACCGCAATCAGCCTGGAGCAAGGACCAGTGGAAAGAGGTAGCGATAGCGCTCGCATCGCGACTTGACAGTGACATTCGGCCTCCCGCTAAGCGGGGTAGACCAAGCCATGGCAACAGCGCATTCGTAACGGATAAGAATGGCAAAGTGACTGTCTCGCAAAAGGCGAACTATGCAGCGCTCGCGTGGCAGGTCCAGCAGCGAATGGAAGATGCCGAGGCAACCGGTCGACAGCTCACGATGAGGGATGCCGTTCTGGAGGAGTTGGTTTTTTCGATACGACGGCACAACGATACCCCACCAGAGCGGCGTGGGGAAAGAAGCGGGGAACTCCGAGAGTCTCGGGCGAATGAGATGCTGGAAACCGCCTATACCGAGGTACGTAAGCTGCTGAGAAAGAGCCCCAAAAAGTTAGAGGCATAAAGAGCGGTAATGCTGGCAGAGGATATTTAATCGACCAAATTTTCCCCCTCTGCGAACATCAGAACATATCAACGCCTAGCAATCTGCCGAAGCACGACGGAAGACTTGGGGCGTTGAAACGAACTAGGCACGTTATCAGCGCTCCAAGTCCCGCCGAGTAAGGCAGGATTTTGGAGTGTTGAGAATGTCTGCAATCGTTCAATCCATCCCGTCCGAATTGGCCGCAATCGCTGCCGGCCGCGACCACATCCAGACCGCCGAATTTGCCCGTGCTGCTAACCGGGCAAGTCAAACTATCCGCAAAAACTACTGCCTTACCGGGCATTGCTTTGGCATCCGTCCGGTGAAATTCGGCAATCGCCTATTGTGGCCGGTTTCCGAAATTTCCCAGTTGCTGAACGGCCAGGAGGTGACTCATGGCTGACCCCAAAAAAGCAAACGGCACCGGTGAGGGTGCCGTTTCCAATGTCTCCGGCGGCCAGGCCAAGACAGCATTCCAAATCGATCAGCAAGCGAATCATACGACGATTCCCGTGCCGGTTGCAAATGCTGATCAGACCGAGGCGGACGCCAAGGCAAAGCGCAGCCGCAGCACGTCGACCGGCGCACAGATTGCCAAGCTGTTGGCCTTCCTCCGCGAGGGGCCGCAGACGACGCACTTCCTGCGTACTCAAGGGATTTCGCACCCTGGCGGTCGAGTAAATGACCTCCGCAAACGCGGCTGCGAGATCCTGACTCAGCGCGTAGGTACTACCGACTCTGACGGCTTCCAGCATGTGAACGTGGCGCAGTACGTCATGCTCAAAGAGGCGCCGCAACAGTCGTCCGTCAATCAGCAGGAGGCGAAATGAACGCCTTCAACCAACGAGCCGCCCAAGAGGCCTACCTTGTGCAACGTGCCGCCGTCAGGCGCCGCACTGTCTGCAACTCGTATGCTCGATACGAGGCCAGGAAGCAAGAATGGATCACCCTGCACCCAGGCGCCACATCTGATGAGTACCAACGGGCGATGACCGCTATCGCCCGGGAGGTGGGCATCTGATGTCTATCCAAGTCATGGCTAAGGTCTGGGCACAGTCCCAGGCTTCCGGCTCCGAACTGCTCTTGCTGCTCGCGATTGCGGATTTCTCCGACGATCAGGGGCATGCATTTCCCTCGGTGGCTACGTTGGCCCAAAAGATCCGGATGAGCCCGCGCAACACGCAATACCTCCTGCAAAAGCTTGAGGCAGGCGGCGAGCTGGAAATTAGGCGAAACGCTGGGCGCGGCGGTAGCAACCTGTATCGGGTGCAAACTTTGCGCCCCGAAAACCTTGCAGGGGGATGCAACAGCTTGCACCCCACCCCCGCAACAGCTTGCACCCCACCCCCGCAACCCGTTGCACCCGAACCGTCATTAACCATCAATGAACCGTCAGAGGTAGCTCCCAAGGTTCGCGCAAAGCGCGGGAAGAAGCAGGAAATGACTTTGGCCGAACGAAAAGCGCAATGTGAGGCAGAGGGCGTTCCGGTGATCCCTTCCGATAGCGCGGCCCTGAGGTACGCAAAGAGTGCGGGCATTCCTGACGACTTCATCGAACTGGCTTGGAAGGCATTCGTGACCAGGTACACCGAGGATCAGCCCGACAAGCGGTATGCCGATTGGGCACAGACATTCGCGAACGCCATCAAGGGTAACTGGCTCAAGCTCTGGCGCTTTGATGATGGATCGGCCCAGTACGTCCTAACAACCGTCGGCGTTCAAGAACAGCGAGCGCAAGGCGTGAACAAGCCTGCAAAGAGGGATTGGGTATGAGCGAGCGTGAAATGTGGAACGCGGAAGCCGAGCAGTGCGTTCTCGGCGGCCTACTGCGCGATAACGATGCACTCGACAATATCCAGTACCTGATGCCGGAGCACCTGTACGTTGGAGACAATCAGACCATTTTTGCCGAGATGCGCCGGCAAATCGGCGCCGGCCGCAAGGTTGATGTCGTCACGTTGGCCGACACATTGCGCGACCGCGTTCCGGACGCGTTTCAGTACCTGGCAACGCTGCATAGCAATTCGCCGAGCGCGGCAAACATCCGCCACCATGCCGAGATCGTGCTAGAACGCGCTCAGCGGCGTTTTCTGATGGCAGTCGCCACCGATCTTCATGCCGCCGCAAAAAACGCCCCGGAAGGCCCGCAAAGCGTTTGCGACCAGTTCGCGGCAAGGCTGGACGAAATCGGCCAGCGCAAAGGCGGCTCGGAACCTGTCCTGCTGGCTGAAAGTTTGGTTGATTACCTGGACCTGATCGACCGCCGTATGGAGGGGCTGATCCGCCCGGTAGAGACCGGATATAACGCTCTCGATCGCCAGCTTGTCGGCGGCTTGGAGCGCGGCACGCTTACCGTGGCAGCAGGCCGCCCCGGCACGGGGAAGACAGCCTTTGGCCTGGGGGTTGCTCGTAACGTCGCCCGCTCTGGTGTCGCGCTGTTCCTGAGCATGGAAATGAAGCGGAGCGCGATCATCGATCGGAACATTGCTGCTATCGGCAAAATCCCGCTTAACTGGCTGCGCTCTCCTTCGCAGCGAAACGATGAGACATGGGAGCGCCTTACCCCCACCATCAAGCGCGTTCAAGACCTGCGCCTGTTCATCGATGACGAGACGGCCTTGTCCGTCATGGCTATCAGGGCCAAGGCGCGCCAGATCAAGCGCCGGCATGGCCTCGATCTGCTGGTGATCGACCAATTGAGCTTCATCACAGCGGCAAAGAAGTACGACAACGCGGCCTATGCGATTGGCGAGATTACTCGCGCCTTGGTGGCTCTGTCGAAGGAGTTGGACTGCGCCGTCCTGTTACTGGCCCAACTGAATCGCGAGTGTGAGAAACGCACGAACAGGCGCCCGATCATGGCCGACCTCGCGCTGTCTTCGAGCATCGAGCAGGACGCCGCCAACATCGTTTTCCTGTACCGGGACGAGCTTTACAACGAGAACACGCCCGATCAAGGCATTGCGGAGGTCAATGTTGCCAAACAGCGGCAGGGACAGCCAGGCATGGTCGGCCTTGGGTACGAGGCGGCATATACGCGGTTCGTGGATCTCGGGCGGCCGTGGGCGCCACATCGTGACGAGCCGAAGAAGCCGGCCGGCCGAGGCCTTGCGGCAGGGTTGCGCTAATGCGGCCGCAAGCGTACCTCGATCATATTCGCGCCATCGAAGCGGAGTCAGGTCTTACCCCAGAGGCCCGGCAAAGGCTCCTAGATTCGGCCAAGCGACAGTTGCTCATGGCGCTGCCCAAGGCGACCCAGCGCATAGTCTTCGCCGAGCAGCTTTTGAGGCAAGGCCATCCGCGCGAACTGATCGCAAGCAGGCTGTGCGCCCGCTATGGCGTGCACGTTTCGCAGGCCTACCGCGATCTCAATGCGGCGCTCGACATTCCTCCATCACTTTCGCATGGAATGAGAATGGATGAGCCGACAATCAAATCTAACGAGTGATTGGAGTCCTGAATGGTAAGTTTGACGTACTTCGGCGCGGAGCTGTCAAAGGAAGTGGGCGACCCTCTGCCGTGCCTCCGCGCCGATCCTTCACCGCATTGGGTGACCCAGCAGGATCTGCTGGCGATGCTCAACGCTGGCGAGACGGTCCAAATTCGCCCGGCTACGTTCGCCGAGTTCTTGCGCGTCGAATCGGCGGTGGCGCTCGCTAAGATCGGACAAGGCGTACTGGAGCATCTGCAGGGAGTTCAGCCATGACGGCCGCAATACAAGCGAGCGCTGGCGCCGTCCAGGCTGGCGACGGATGTCCGGCCGCCCGGATCGTCGACCTCGAACGCGCAATGCTCGATATGCCGCAGGTCGAAATCCCGACGATGCATGACTTCGCGCCAGGGCTCTACATCCGCACCATCGAAATCCCGGCCGGCACGGTGCTGACGGGGCACGTGCACACCACGGAACACATCTTCATCGTGTCGAAGGGCGATCTCACGATCGCAACCGAAGATGGCCTGCGCCGCGTGCAGGCGCCGTTTCAGATGGTGTGCCGCCCTGGGCTGAAGCGCGCAGGCTATGCGCATACGGATGTCGTCTGCACGAACGTGCACATCACACCTGAAACCGACTTATCGAAACTTGAGGCGCTTCTCATCGAGCGCCCGCAACTGGAAGCGCCGCGGGCGCAGGAGGTAATCGAATGAGCTGGGTAGCAGCAGCAGTAGCCGGCGGTACGATCGTCGGTGGAATGATTTCCGGGAACGCGGCGAGATCGGCCGCGAACACCCAGGCCGACGCAGCTAACAACGCGGCTGCCCTCCAGCAGCAGCAGTACCAGCAGACGCGCGACAGCCTGCAACCGTTCATCAACTCCGGCTATGACGCGCAAGGCTCGCTGCGCAACCTCCTGGGCCTGGGCGCGCCTACCGACGGCAACACGTACGGCAGTCTGACGAAGCCATTCAATGCGCAGACTTGGGAGCAGTGGAAAGACCCAGGCTACGATTTCCAGCTGCAGCAGGGCCAGCAGGCGCTCCAGAACAGCCAGGCCGCGAAGGATGGCGTGCTGTCGGGCGCCGCGCTCAAAGACCTGATCAACTTCAATCAGAGCATGGCGGCTAATGCATTTCAGGGCGCCTTCGGCCGTTACATGACCACGAATGAGGCCACGTATAAGCGGCTTGCCGACCTGCTCGGCATCGGCGAGAACGCGGCGGCCGGCGCAGGTAACATGGGCGTGCAGGCGACTAACAATATCGCGAACACGCTCACATCGGGTGCGGCCGCCCAAGCCGCTGGCACCGTGGGTCAGGCAAACGCGCTGTCCGGTGGGATCAACACTGGCATGGGCTACTACATGCTCAACAACATGACGGGCGGGAAGCTGTTCGGCCAGCCCGGTGCGACAGCAGGCGTGGGCGCCAGGTTCGGCAACTCCATCGATTCCCCCATCAACGGAACTGGTCTTGATGGGGCTCAGTTCACCGGTTACGCGTAAGGATCGACTATGGCACTCGACCCCACTATCGCCCTACAGGCCCAGCCGCCAAGCTTCGACACCGCGCTCAAGCCGGTTTCAGCTTTGCTCGGCATTCAAGGCCAACTACAAGACCAGCAGACGCGCCAACTGCAGCAGAACCAGTTAGCAACCCAACTCCAGGAGCGCGAGAACCTGTCGAAAATCGACTGGAACCAATTTCGAGACCAGGACGGCAATTTTGACGCGGTGGGGGCGAGCGCCGCCGCCGTTCGTGCTTCGCCTGCATACTTCGGTCAGCAGTTGTCCAAGCATTTCAATGAGATGGCGAAGGACGCTCTCACCATCAAAAAAGGTGCGCAAGATTTGAACCAGTCTCAGCGCGAGTCGATGGGCGCCGTGATGGGCGCTCTCCTTCAGAAGGGTGACATCACACGCAACGACATCTACGACGGCATGTCCCAATATGTCGACCAGAACCCCGCTGCGGCCCGGCTTGTGCTGACCAGCCTCAAGCATATGCCGCAGACGGATGACCCGGGGGCGCTGCGCGACTGGTTGCAAATTGGGCGCAATGGCGTCCTCAAGCCGAGCGAACAGGGCAACGACACGAACTTCGTGAACACTGGCGGCCAAACGGAAGCCGTCAGCTCGAACAAGTTCGGCATCGGCGCGCCGAAAGTGGTTGGCACGATGAACAACACGCTCAGCCCGGCAGAGGCTGCGGGTATGGTCGAAGTGACTAACCCTGACGGCTCGGTGAAGTTGGTCCCGAAAGCGCAAGCCATGGAGCAAACCGGGCTTGGCGTCTTGCTGCCGCCGCAGATGCGGTCCCAGCCGAACCAGCAGGGAGGCGTGCAGCCGGGTGGCATGGGGACGCAGAACGGGCGTTACCCTGGCGGCGGCTTCCAGATCAAGCCGCCTGCCGGCGTGGTGGAGGCGGGCCAAAGGGCGAACGCGGCCGGCGGCGATCTGCTGGTAGCGGATCAGAAATCGAACGCCGAATCGAACACGCGCATCAACATGCTGCAAAACGCTGCCGCTGCACTGGGCCGCGCGGACAGCGGCCAAAACGCGGACAAGCTGCAGGCGATGCGTGGCACGCTCGTGACGCTCGGTCTTGCTACCCCGGATCAGGCGAACAAGGTCCAAAGCTACGACGAGGCGAGCAAATACCTTACCCAGTACGCGCAACAGAAGGCCGCATCGTTCGGTCATGGCACGGACGCGCAGCTCTCGGCCGCCATGACCGGGAATGGCAGCACGCACATTTCCAACCTGGCGGCGCAGGACGTGGTGAAGGTCAACATGGCCTTGGAGCGCATGGATCAGGCGCGCATGAAGGCTTGGGAAGGTGCGAACCTGCCGCCCTCGGAATACGCCAAGTGGAAATCGCAGTTCGGTTCGACGATGGACCCGCGTGTGTTCGTGGCTGATCAGCTCGACCCGTCCAAAGTGCAGACAATGGTGCGAGGCATGAGCCAGAAAGAGCAGAAGACCTTCCGGACCCAGTACAACTGGGCCGTGCAGAACGGCTTCATCAACGGGCCTCAGTGATGGCGGACTACGGTGACATCATCGAGCAGGCCGGCCGACAGTTCAACGTCGATCCGAAGCTACTCGCGCTCGTGGTCAAGCGCGAGAGCGGCGGCAATCCCGGTGCGGTATCGCCCAAGGGCGCCATCGGCCCCGCGCAGCTCATGCCCGGGACCGCGAAGGAAATGGGCGTGGCCGACATCAACGACCCAGTGCAGAACATCATGGCCGGCGCCAAGTATCTGTCGCAGCAGTTGGACAAGTACCAGGACGTGCCTACGGCGCTCGCCGCCTACAACGCAGGGCCGGGCGCCGTCGACAAGCATCGCGGCATTCCGCCGTACCCAGAAACTCAGAATTACGTAAAGGGCATCATGAGCGCATATCAGGGTGGGCAAGATCAAGAGTCGCGGGGTATGCCGGGTCTGCCGCCGGTCGTCGACGACAAGCAGTCTGGCGCCCCTGATCCGTTCTCCGTGCTGATGTCCAAGGGCAGCCAAGCGACCATGCCGCCGAGTGCGCCGACGTCGTCGCAACATCAGGACGCCGACCCATTTACGGTGCTGATGTCCAAGACCAGCGCGCCGGCCAATGCGGCCAAGCCGGAAGACCACTGGTCTATTACGAATTTGGGCGCTCAAGCTGGGCACGCGTTTGGTACAAGTATGCTCGGCGCGCAGCAGCTTGTCGGTAAAGGACTGAGTGCGATAGGCGCGGATGGGATCGGCGATTGGCTCCAACACGACGCCGAACGAGGTGTAGCCAGGATGGATCAGGAAGTGGCGCCGTACACTGGTCAGCACCCTGTGGCGGAATTTGGGGGCAAGGTGCTCGGGTTGGCCGTCAACCCAATCAACAAGCTTGTCCCTGGCGCTGGCGCGGAAAGTGGCCTTGCATCGATGATGTGGAATGGTGCAAAGGCCGGCGCCGTAGCGGGCGCTACAACTACCCCTGTGAAGGAAGGCGAGCCGTTCTGGCTGACTAAGCTGCAGCAAGGCGCGACGGGTGCGCTTGGCGGAGCCGTGGGTGCGCCGATTGGCGCAACGCTCGGCAGCATCCTTAACTCTGGCGTTAAGGCGGTCACGAACGCCTATAGGACGGTATCTGGCACCGTCAAAAATTTAGGTGCCGACGCCGAACAGCTCATCTCCAATACGCTGGCCCACAAGGGCGTCGATCCATCGGAAGTGCCACCTGAATATCTCGCCGGCCTCCGCGCCCAGGTGCAAGACGCCCTGCGCACTGGCAAGCCGGTAGACGACAAGGCGCTTGGTCGCCTGGCTCAGGCCAATTCCCTGCCGGTGCCGGTGCCGATGACGAGCGGCCAGATCTCGCGCGACCCCATGCAATTCGCAGTCGAACAGAATCTGCGCGGGGTGCATGGGGTTGGAGAGCCGATCACTGACCTGTTGCAGCGACAGAACCGGGCGCTGATCGACAACCTCAACGCCTTGGGCGCCAAGGACGCGCCGGATGTGGTCGACGCCGGGAAGACGGCCTTGGCGTCCCTGCGCTCGGCCGACGATGCCGCGCGCGCGAGGGTCGGCGCCGCCTATGACGCCTTCCGCAACGCGACCGGCCGGGATCTCGACGTTCCGCTGCAGGGGCTGGCGCAGGACTATGCGCGCGTGATGGACGACTTCGGCGATGCGGTGCCCTCTGCGGTGCGCAGGAAGTTTGAAGGACTCGGCCTGAGCGGCGGAACGCAGATGAAGACCTTCAGCATTCAGGACGCGGAAGGCCTGATCAAGAACATCAACGCGAACTACGACCCGAAGAATCTGGTCCAGGCCCGCGCGCTCGACCAACTACGCCAGTCGGTACAACGCTCCATTCAGGACGGCGCCGGCTCATCGGCTACAGGTGGACAGGCCGCGCAGCTCGCGGCCGCAGCGCGCCAGGCGGCCAAGCAGCGCTTCGACCTGATCGACCAGGTACCACTGTACAAGGCGGCGATCACCGGGCAGGAACCGGATAAGGTGATTTCCAAGTACATCCTTGGCGGGAATGCAGCGGACATTGGGGTCACGATGAAGCTGCTTGGTCAGACCGATCCGCACGCCGCCGCCGCGGTGAAGGGAGCGGTGCTCGACTCGATCAAGCGCAACGTCTTGAACGGCAGCACGGACGAAAACGGCATCTTCTCGCAGGCGGCGCTGAAAAAGATCGTCAACGATCCGAACAGTCAGGCGCGACTTCAACAGGTGCTGTCGCCGGAGGAAAACGCGACGCTCAAGCGCCTGGCAGAGGTGGCGGAGAATGCCCTGATGGCTCCGAAGTCTGCCGCCGTCAACACGTCGAACACCACAAGCGCCGCCGCCAATCTGGTCAATTCGACCGTAACCGGCGGCCTGAGCAACAAGGCATTGAACATCGGCAAGGAGAGCAAGATTCCGGTCGTGAGCGGCCTGTCTAGGGGACTTCTCGAAAGTCAACGTACTCAGCGTCTTTCGGATCTCGTGAACGGCGCCACGAACCCCGGGGTTTCGGCGCCTTTGAACTCGAACGAGTCGCACTTCCTCGCCGATATGCTGCGAATCGGCGGTACCAACGCTGGCGCCGGATCTTCCGCACGAAAGACGACAAAGTGAGCCCGAGCATATAGCCAGAAATGTAGTTCGGGACGATTTCATGGAACAGCATCAGCGTGAAAACCACGGCCATATACACCAGGGCACAGGCGAATAGGCCAACGGCAAGAGTCTGAATGTCCATATGGTCAGATGATCGCGAGGAATGATGAGCACATGCTAAACAAGATTCATGTTGCTCCATTGTAAACATAATTGGGAAAGGTAGAGTATGCACAACGATGACGAGATTGCCGAACTGCGCGCCCGCGTCGACGCGCTCGAGAGGGGCTTCAAGATGCTGGCAGAGGTGATGTCAGAGGGCGGCGGTCGGCTCCAAGCGCTCCAGGCTGTTGTGCACGCCCTGATCGTGACCAACCCGAACGGTGCAGCCTTTGGGCCGAGCCTGCAGCACGCGCTCGACGTAACCGAAGCGAACACGCTCGCGACGTCGTTGAATGAGGTGTACGTGGAATCGATGCAGGCGACCAAAGAAGCGTGCCTCGGGGACCTCGCCCGAATTAAGCCGCGCGACGATGACGAAGAATTTGCCAATGCGCTCATAACCCGGGTCATGTGGTCGTGGGGCGCGCCCGCTGAGCAGGGGCACGCATGACCGAGAAAAGCCGTGTCATAAGCGGAAAGCCTCAGACCTCAATCAGGATCGATTCAAGGCCTGATGAGACGGACGGCCAAGTACATGCCCGGGTAGTCACAAGCCCCGCGACTAATGCGGCAACTACCGTCTACATGTACCACTGCCTCAAGGATGGTGCGGACGTGAACGAGATCCACAGGCACATCGAGCAGCAGGCGCTTAGCGTCAACGGAGGTTCGATGGACCGGGTAGAAGCCATGCTCGTGGCCCAGGCGCATACGCTCGACGTGATCTTCAACATGATGGCCCAGCGTGCGGCTAACAACCTCGGGTCAGGTTATCTGGAGGCGACCGAGGCATATCTTCGCTTGGCCCTGAAGGCGCAGAGCCAATCCCGGGCGACCCTGCAAACCCTGAGCGACGTCAAGAACCCGCGTTCGGCGACGTTCATCAAACAGGCCAACATCGCGGAGCAGCAGCAGGTGAACAACGGGCCGGTGGGCGTTTCCGCCGACATCGCGCGCACGCGTGAGAAAGACATAACCCCGACGAACGAACTTTTGGAGGCATCACATGGCGAACGGATGGACTTTGGAGCGCCGGCAGCGGCAAGCGGAGCTGATCCGGTCATGGCGACCCTGGGAGCGGTCGACGGGGCCTAAGACTGACCAGGGCAAGGAGGCATCCTCTCAGAATGCCTTGCGGCACGGTATGCGCACTGAGGCATGGCGGCGCGAGAGGCAGGAACTGCGCGAATACATGCGCATGGTGGACGAGCAAATGACTGCACTGGAAGCGTAAGGAGAGAGAATGGCACGACCAAAGGCACAGCAGCCGGTTACGGCGCAGTCGTTCATGGAGGCATTGGCCGACGATTTCGCCAAGCATGGCTTAGACATCATCGAACAGATGAGGGAGAAAAGCCCCGCCGCTTACGCGATGCTTGCCCTACAGGCCATGCAAGCGCAGGCCAGCGGGCAGCAGATCGCAGAGGCGCGAGACTTCATGATGATAGCGGCCGGCCTGGGGCCACGCTGATGGGGTAACGTTTCGTTATCCCACGGCAGCCGTGATGCTCCGCACAGTAGTGGGAATTAGAGCACCGGCCGAGTCGTGAGACCATTTCGCGCGCGCGTGCGCGAGGAAGATGGCCTCGGCTGGCGAAACGAGAATGCATACTCGCGTCATGTGGTTCTTGTTTGTACTGCAGCATGGAACACTGTCTGAACGTTACCAGATAGCCCATCAAGCGGACTGGGCTACAGACAGCGCCTGATCAGGCTGGGCAGTGTTCCTTCGTCCAGCGCTTACCGAGCACACCAGTAATGCATGGACTCCATGGTCCTTTATAACCATCATCTGACGGCGGCCCAGCGTATATGCCGCCACCTGGTCCCGGATAAAGTCCGCCACCCGGGCCTTGATACAAGCCCCCGCCTGGACCTGCGTACATTCCCCCGCCTGGACCTGCGTAGAGACCTCCGCCAGGCCCGGCATACAGGCCGCCGCCCGGGCCTGCGTAAAGTCCGCCACCAGGTCCTGCGTAAAGCCCACCACCGGGGCCGGAATAGCAGGCTCCGCCAGGTCCAGCGTAACCTCGGCATTCGGCCGTATCGTCGGCTTCCGCGCCGGCCGGGATGACAGTTGTTGCCAGCAGAGTTACGACGACGATCGACCGAAGCAACGAAGAGGAATGGCAATAGATGTTCAAAAGCGCCCCTGAGGATAATTTCTTGTTAACAACATATTGCACCGC
This sequence comes from Massilia orientalis, assembly GCF_030411975.2. Classification (NCBI taxonomy): domain Bacteria; kingdom Pseudomonadati; phylum Pseudomonadota; class Betaproteobacteria; order Burkholderiales; family Oxalobacteraceae; genus Massilia; species Massilia orientalis. Next base: position 133,104 of record NZ_JASNRB020000019.1, read on the forward strand.
TGAAACTCCTGTCGGCTATCTTAATTAAACCGTATGAGGGAAATTAGATGACAAGTGCAGAGCGCCTGGTGCTGTACAAACTCCGGATGAAGAAGGCCGGCTTCCGCCGCGTCTCGATATGGGTATCGAGCGAACTGGCCGAGAAGCTGGTGAAGGACCGGGGGCCGGGCGAGTGCGGCGGCCGTACTTCCCGTACGGGGCAGAGGAAGATTCACAGCAGGTCGAAGCAGTGAAGATCTAGGGAAGCGCTGATCAATTCATCCGCACCACGTGCCACGGGCCTTGCCCATCTGCGATAATTTCAACCCATCCAA
>NZ_JASNRB020000020.1:0-127018 GCF_030411975.2 Massilia orientalis
GCCTTCTCCTGGCTCCAGCCTTCGCCCGATGCCGCATGCATCAGCTTCATCTTGATCGGTTCCAGGTCGAGTTGCATCACGGCGTTAAACAGGTCGTTGGTGTTCATGGTCATCCTCGTAGTAGTTAGTGAAGTACTGCTATCCCTAGTTATGGTTTTATGCGGTAAATTTGCTGCTTTCGAACAACATTTCCATGAGGCATGTGATGACGTCGGGCAATTCTTTGTCAGATTTGCGGACGTGTCTTACACGTGCTCAATGTAGTTGAGGCAATTCACCGTGTTATTGATATTTGTCAAAGAAACAACATTTGTTGCTTAGTTGGATACACCAAAGCCTTTGGATAGGGTAGGCGTATCCAGAGAGAATAACTGAGGGAAAGGATGCGGAGGAAGGGGCGAAGTCAGATGACGGACGAGCCGGAGCCGTGCTCGATCGGCGCGGGCAGCGGGCGGTCCGGGCTGCCGATGACGGGCGCCGACACCATGACGGTGGTGCCGCCGTCCGGCTCGCTGAAGACGGCGCAGGTGCCGCCGAGGATCACGATGCGTTCCTCGATGCCGACCAGGCCGAACGAGCCATACTTGTTGCGCCCGCCGGGCGGCAGGCCGCAGCCGTTGTCGCGTACCGTCAGCGACAGCCAGCCGCCGTTCAGGCGCAGCTCCACCTTCACGCGCGTCGCGTTGGCGTGGCGGACGATGTTCGTGAGCGATTCCTGCAAGATGCGGAAGAAGGCCGTGGCGCAGTGGTCGGGCAGGGCGATCTCGCCGTGGTCGTCCTGGACTTCGCAGTGGATGCCGGTGCGCCGCTGGAACTGGTTGACCTGCCACTCGACGGCCGCCGACAGGCCCAGGTCGAGCACGGTCGGGCGCAGGTCGTTGATGATCTGGCGCACGCTCTTGATCGTCGTGTCGATCTGCATCAGCGTGGCGCGGGCGCGCTTGTGCAGGTGGCTGTGCGTGCCCTTCGTGCGGCCGGCCAGCAGCTCGGCTTCGATGCGCAGGGCGAGCAGGCTCTGGCCGAGGTCGTCATGGATCTCGCGCGCGATGCGCTTGCGTTCCAGTTCCTTGATCTGGTACGCATGGTCGGCCAGGCGCCTGAGTTTCTGGTGCGACAGCTGCAGCTTGGTCTGGCTTTCGCGCAGTTCGCTCGTCATTTCCCGCGCGAGCGCGAGGGCGGCGCGGCGCGACGACGTGAGCGTGTGCACCAGGGCATAGAGCAGGATCGAGCCGAGGAAGCCGAAGGCCATCATGAGCTTCGGATAATAGGTGTCGAATTCCGTGTACAGGGCGGCCTTGGGCGCGCTGTAGGTCGTCTTCCAGGTGCGGCCGTTGAAATCCAGCGGCAGCGTCGTGCTGAACATGCGCTTGTCGCCGTCCGCGAGCGGCGGCATCGGGTTCTTGCTGGTACCGTGGCTGTCGAACAGCGTGCGCGGCGTCCCCGCGGTTTCATGGCCATGGACGTCCAGGCCGGGGCCGATGTCGAACAGCGTCATGCGCAGCCCCTTGATCGGTATCTCGTCCATGACACCGTACAGGAGTTTCGGCACGCTGAACGCAATGCCCAATGACCCGACATAGGCGGCGCGGCGTGCCGCCACGGTGTCCGGCATGGTGCCGAAATAATAGATCGGCATGCGCATGCCCAGATGGGTATCGTTGGGGCCGGACAAGGCAAGAATGGGCGTGCCAGAGGCGTAGACCGTGCCGTTGTCGCGCGACTCGGCCAATTGCTTGCTGAAATAACGGTTGGCCATCAGGTCGATGCCGTAATGACCCGGGCCCGACTGGTCAGGCTCGATATAACTGATGATCAGATAGGCGTCGCGCTGCCCCGGCGGCACGATGTCCAGTGGCGCCGCGGCATGGATGTGTCGTCCCATTTCCTCGCGCAGGTCGCTGAGGAAGGGCTGGCGCCTGTCGTCCGTGACATACAGCGCAAAATTGATCGAATCGACCGCGGGGAAGTTGTTGGCGAGGTCCAGCCCGAGCACGTATTCGTGAATTTTGCGGTGGCTCAGGATGTCGGTGCTATGGATCAGGCTTCCGGTCGCGCGCAGCAGGTCGGTATATGACTTGATGCGCACGTTGATGACGCTTTGCGCATATTTGGCATGGTTGATGAACCGTTCCTGGGCATTTGTTTCGATCGACCGCTGGGTCATCACATACAGGGCGCTGCCGACGAGCGTCGACACCAGTGCGCCGGTCCAGAACGAGAACCGGTTAACGGAAAATGCGTCCCTCAGAACGGCCTGCATAATCTTCCCAGAGGCGTGCAGCCGAATCGCGTTCGGCGACACAAAGTTTGTAATTTGCAACTTACTCGTCTCGGATGCGGCGCGACACCTAGTCATTCGAAGAGTTGCTCACTGGCAGAATTATCTCAAAAGAAAAAGGCCCGCGCCTGTTCCGGAGCGGGCAATGTGTATGCGCGGGGAGTGCGTACGAGGAACACGCTCCCCGGCCGTACTTCACACGTTCAGCGGCGACGTCGCAGTGGCAGGTTTCCAGGGCCCGGCGCAGTACGCGGTGGCGGCACTGGTCCCGGTCCGTGCGCCCTCCTGTTTCCACGGGCCCGCGCAGTAGGCGGTCGTGGTCTGGGCGGCGCCGTGGGCATGCGGCTTGTCCCACGGACCCGCGCAGTACGCCGTGTTGGCGTGCTTGTCCCATGGGCCGGCGCAGTAGGCCGTACCGGCGCCGGCGGCGGCGCGGGCACGGGTCTTGTCCCACGGGCCGGCGCAGTAGGCGGTTTCGCCGCGGGCGGCGGCCTGCGCGCCCTGCTTGTCCCACGGACCGGCGCAATAGGCTGTGCCGGACGCTTCCACCGGCGTCGCGTCCGCCACCGGATAGGCTTCGCCGAACGTCGCTTCGTACAGGCTCTGCATGCGCTCGCCGCTGTCGATGCGGAACTGCTCGTCGTCGCCGCCGCGCATGCCGACGTACGGGTAATGGTGGACGAAGTAGCCGAACGCCTGCTCGCAGTCGGCCGCGTACTTCATCGTGTCGAGGATGTGGTAGTGCCAGAACGTGTCCACGTCGACCAGGGGCGCGATGGACTCGTCGGGGTACATCTTCATCAGGCACAGGAAGCGCCGGTATTCCTTTTCCACGGCATTGGCCTTGTCCAGGCTCCAGCCTTCGCCAGACTCCACGTGCATCAACTTCGTCTTGATCGGTTCCAGGTCGAGTTGCATTACGGCGTTAAACAGGTCGTTGGCGTTCATGTTGGTCATCCCCATTGGTTGTTGAAGATTGCGTTGTGACTGCTTCCCTAGTTGTGGTTGTGTCGGCTTGTCGGGCCAGCGCTGGACAGTAATTCCTCAAGGTTCGTGATGACATCTGCCAACGAGTGGGTCGATTCGTTGGCGCGCCTTACACGTAATCAATGTAATTTACGCAATCTGATGAGATATTGATATTTGTCAAACAAACAACATTTGTTGTTGAAACAGATATACAATTTCTTTTTATGAAGTTGCGATATCCGTGGGGAATAGGCGTGACGATGCGTCGCCCGGCCGGGCGGCGCTGGTCGTTGCGAAGGAAGGGTTTAGACGACGGCCGAACCCGGGCCGTGTTCCTGCTGCAGGGGAACAGCGGGTTCGGGCCCGCCGATGACGGGCGCCGACACGATCACGGTCGTGCCGCCGCCCGGCTCGCTGAAGACGGCGCAGGTGCCGCCGAGGATCGCGATGCGCTCCTCGATGCCCACCAGGCCGAACGACTCGTACTTGCTGCGCCCGCCGGGCGGCAGGCCGCAGCCGTTGTCGCGTATCGTCAGCGACAGCCAGCCGCCGTTCAGGCGCAGCTCCACCTTCACATGGGTCGCGTTGGCATGGCGGACGATGTTCGTGAGCGATTCCTGCAGGATGCGGAAGAAGGCCGTGGCGCAATGGTCGGGCAGGGCGGTCTCGCCGTGGCCGTCGCGGATCTCGCACTGGATGCCTGTGCGCTTCTGGAACTGGTCCACCTGCCATTCGACGGCCGCGGACAGGCCCAGGTCGAGCACGGTCGGACGCAGGTCGTTGATGATCTGGCGCACGCTCCTGATCGTTGTGTCGATCTGCTGCAGCGTGGAACGGGCGCGCGTGTTCAGGTGGTTGTGCGTGCCCTGCGTGCGTCCCGCCAGCAGTTCGGCTTCGATGCGCAGGGCGAGCAGGCTCTGGCCAAGGTCGTCATGGATCTCGCGTGCGATGCGCTTGCGCTCCAGTTCCTTGATCTGGTACGCATGGTCGGCCAGGCGCCTGAGCTTCTGGTGCGACAACTGCAGCCTGGTCTGGTTTTCGCGCAGCTCGCTCGTCATCTCCTGCGCCAGTTCGAGGGCGGCGCGGCGCGACGAGGTCAGGATGTGCAGCAGCGCGTACAGCAGGACGGAGCCGATGAAGCCGAACGCCATCATGAGCTTCGGATAATAGACGTCGAATTGCGTGCGCAGGCGGGCTTTCGGCACGCTGTACGTGGTTTGCCACGGACGCCCGTTGAAATCGAGCGGCAGCGTGGCCGTGAACACCTCATCGCCGCCGTCGAGCGGCGGCGTGGGGTTGGCGGCCGTGCCATGGCTGTCGAACAGCACCTTGGGCCAGGTTGTCGTATCGTGCCCGATCACCTCGCGCGGGCCGACGTCGAACAGCGTCATGCGCACGCCCGGAATCGGCATCTCGTCCATCACCCCGTGCAGCAGCTTGGGCAGGCTGAACGCGATCCCGAGCGAGCCGAGATAGGCCGCGCGCCGTTGTTCCGCGCCGGTCAGCAGCGGTCCGTGCCGGTACACCGGCAGGCGCATGCCGAGGTGGGTGTCGTTGGGCACCGACAGGGCCGCGATCGGCCGGCCGGACGCGCGCAACCTGCCGTCGTCGCGCGACTGCGCGAGCTGCGTGCGGAAATACGGATTGCTCATCAGGTCGAGGCCATACAGCCGCGTGTTCGTGGCGTCCGGCTCGATGTAGGTGACGACGAGGTAGGCGGGACGGCGGCCGGAGGGCGTGACGACCGGACGCGCGCCCGGGCCGAGGAAGGCCTGCAGTTCACGCGCGAATTCCGCCTCGAAATGCGAACGCTCGTCTTCGCGCACCCAGGTGGCGAAGTTCAGGGTGTCGACGGCCGGGTAATTCCTGGCCAGGTGCAGCCCCTGCACGTAGTCGTGGAACTGGCGGTGGCTGATCGTATCGCCGCTCTGCAGCAGGCTGGCCGCGCCGCGCAGCAGGTCCGTGTACGACTTGATGCGCATGTTGATGACGGCCTGCGCGTATTTCGCCTGGCGGGAGAAGCGTTCCTGCACGTCGCTCTCGATGGAGCGCGTCGTGACCACGTACAGCACGCTGCCGACCAGCGTCGACAGCATGACACCGGTCCAGAACGAGAACCGCGTAACGGAGAATGCGTCTCTCAGCGTGATCGACATGAGGCACCGCGACGGCAAGGAATTGTTGACTTAATTCAACTTACGCGTCTCGGGTGCATGATGAACCTAGCAGATCGGGGAGTTGCCGATCCAGCACGGCGCTGGGCTCCCAATGAAGCAAAGAAAAAGCCCGATTCGTCGCCGAACCGGGCTTTTGCGCCAGATCAAATGAGAGTTACTTGCCCCAGCTGTCCTTGAGCGTCGTCACGCGGTTGAACACGGGTTTGCCCGGGACGGAATCCACGCGGTCGGCGACGAAATAGCCGTGGCGCTCGAACTGGAAGCGCTGGTCGGCCTCGGCCCTGGCCAGGCCCGGCTCCAGGTACGCGGTGACGGTTTCCAGCGCGTTCGGATTGAGCACGCTCATGAAGTCCTTGCCGCCGCCGTCCGGTTGCGGATCGAGGAACAGGCGGTCGTACAGGCGCACTTCCGCTTCCAGCGCGTGCTGCGCGCTGACCCACGTGATATTGCCCTTGACCTTGTAGTTGTCCGCGCCCGGCGTGCCCGATTTCGAGTCCGGGAAATAGTTCACGTGCACGGCGACGACGTTGCCGTTCTCGTCCTTGTCGAACCCGGTGCATTCGGTCACGAAGCCATATTTCAGGCGCACGCGCGAGCCCGGCTTGTCGTCGATCGGCGGGTAGAAGCGGTGGTAGCCCTTGGACGGCACTTCCATGAAGTCTTCCTGCTCGATCCACAGCTCGCGCGAGAACGGGAACGAACGGGTGCCCCATTCCGGATGGTGCGGGTGGACGGGCGCGCTGCACTCGACCGTTTCGCCTTCCGGGAAGTTGTCGACGATGAGCTTGAGCGGACGCAGCACGGCCACGGCGCGCGGCGCCTTCGGGTCGAGGTCGTCGCGCAGGGCGCCTTCCAGCGTGCTCATGTCGATCCAGCCGTCGGCCTTGGAGACGCCGATGCGCTCGCAGAACAGCTGGATCGATTCCGGCGTGTAGCCGCGGCGGCGCAGGCCCACGATCGTGGGCATGCGCGGATCGTCCCAGCCGTTCACGACACCTTCGGTCACGAGCTGGCGCAGCTTGCGCTTCGACGTGACGACATAGGTCAGGTTCAGGCGCGCGAACTCGTACTGGCGCGGCACCGGACGATCGAAGAAGCCGCCGGCCGCCAGCGTCTCGACGAGCCAGTCGTAGAACGGGCGGTGGTCCTGGAATTCCAGCGTGCACAGCGAATGCGTGATATTTTCCAGCGCGTCCGAGATCGGATGCGTGAAGTCGTACATCGGGTAGATGCACCATTTGTCGCCCGTGCGGTGGTGATGCGCATGGCGGATGCGGTACAGGGCCGGGTCGCGGTTCGTCATGATGGGCGACGCCATCGCGTCCTCGCTCATCCTGGCGCGCAGCACGTGTTCGCCGTCCTTGTACTTGCCGGCCTTCATGTCGCGGAAGATCTGCAGCGATTCCTCGACCGGACGGTCGCGGAACGGCGAGTTCGTGCCCGGCGTGCCGAAGTTGCCGCGGTTGCGCGACATGTCTTCGGCGCTCTGGCTGTCGACGTAAGCCTTGCCGTTCTGGATCAGGTATTCGGCCATCGCGTACAGCTGGTCGAAGTAGTCGCTGGCGTAGTGCAGATATTCCTGCCCGCCTTGCTCCCACGTGAAGCCCAGCCACTTGACGCTGTCCATGATCGTGTCGACGTATTCCTGGTCTTCCTTTTCCGGGTTCGTATCGTCGAAACGGAGGTGGCAGCGGCCCTGGTAGTCGCGTGCCAGTCCGAAGTTCAGGCAGATGGATTTGGCGTGGCCCACGTGCAGGTAGCCGTTCGGCTCCGGCGGGAAGCGTGTGATCACGGACGGCATGCCGGCACGCGTGTGGGTGCCCGCGGCGAGGTCGGATTCGACGATCGCGCGGACAAAATTCGGCGACGGGGTGGCCGCCGCAGCGTTCTTGTCGTTACTCATGAAACCTATTGGAGATGGGTATGATTCCCGGCATTTTACCGTAGAAGACGCCATGCGGGCCGCTATGTGGTCAAGCGCACGGTCCACGCGCGGGGCAGTCCGCATACTGCGCCTGTCTTGTTGGCGCTTTCTATAGGATAATCTCGGTTTAATGTTTTTTCGGCCATAGCCGGAGAGTTCCAAGTGGAAAATTTATACGCGATCCTCGGCGTCGCGCCGAATGCCAGCGACGACGACATCAAGAAGGTCTACCGTTCGCTCGCCATGCGCTACCACCCGGACCGCAACCAGGCGCCGGGCGCGGAAGCGCGCTTCAAGGCCGTCACGAAGGCGTACGAAGTCCTGTCCGACCCCGTCAAGCGCGCGGAATACGACCAGAGCGTGAACCACCGCATCGTGCTCGACGCGGAAGCCGAGGCGTTCGAATTGTGGCGCTCGGTTTTTGCACTGAGCGGTGTGAACCTCCCTGCCTGAATACGTTCCAACAGAATACGAGTCAATCATGAAAAAAGTACATCCGGAGTTCGCCTTCCAGTCGCGCGAGCTGGAAGGCCAGATCGAAGGCACCCTGGGTGACCCGCCCAACCGCAAGAACTACGACCTGATGGTGCAGGCCCTCGTGTCCGAATACGCCAACGGCGACGGCCTCGACGACGTCAACATGATGGCGTTCGCGCTCGTCGACCGCATCCGCTTCACGGACCCGAAAGGCCTCATCCGCGAAGCCTATGATTACGAAAGCGACGTCCCGTCCCGGGTCTTCGCCATGGCAAATTGCGATGGTAACGGCGGCGACGACGACGACGAGGGCCGCGCGATGTACGCCGCCATCTGCGACAACCATCCGGACCTGGCGCGCCAGGCCATCGTGACGGCGTTCCTGTACAAGAACCAGGCCCGCTGGGAAGACGACGACCAGTCGCTCGACCAGCTCGCGAAAGACGACGAAGGCGACGACGAGGAGCTCGACGAGACGGCAGCGGGCGACGACTTCACCCAGATGTTCGACCAGGACGGAGGTGAGCGCGAATGAGCGACGACAACAAATCCAACCTGCCGGCCCTGAGCAAGCAGGTCGGCGAGCTCGTACTGGCCGGTTCGCTGCAGCACGCCGAGGAGGCGCTGTCGCAGGCCGCCGACGAGCATGGCGACTACGCCGTGGCCGAAGTGCTGGCGACGCTGCCCCCGCAGGTGACGGCGCTGCACCTGGCCGGCTTCGACGGCGCCAAGACGTCGGTCGCGACCCTGCTGGTGCCGCCGAAGGCCTGGGCCGAAAGCCTCGCCTACCTCGCCGCCACGTGGCCGGACGACATGATCGAGGACGACCCCGAGCGCATCGCGGAAAACCTGTTCAACCACATCCACGGCATCGTCTACGCGACGGATGACGACGAGCGCCGCCACGAGCTGCTGACGGAAGCGACGGCCACCGACTACGGCGCGACGGCGTTCGCCATCGTGTGGTCGCTGGCGCCGCGCGAGATCCTCGAAGTGGCCGGCGAGATCAACCACCGCGGCCCCCACATCAACGTGCACACGACGTCCGACAGCGACATCGTGCCGCTCGCCGTCGACCTGGCCAAGGCCAGCGAGGATGGCTGGCAGCGCTCGCTGCTGGAACTGTTCCCGGAATACCGCAACACGGCCGACCTCGCGGACGTCGAGTTGCCGGACGATCCGGACGAAGAGACGGAATTCCAGCAGCGCGGCACGCGCGAACTGCTGTACCGCCTGCGCAAGCAGGTGCCGTCCGTCCGCAGCCTGCAGCGCCGCAGCGGCCGCCGCAGCATGGGCACGGACATCTTCTCGTGACGGGGGCGAGCGCATCGATGCTGCCGGCAATCGTCATCGAAAAACTGCCCCGGCTGATCCGCGCGATCCGGCTGATCCCGGGGAACGCCAGCGCCGACGAGGCGGCCGGCCTCGCCGACGAGCTGGCCGGCATCACGGCGATGGTGGCCGAGAAGTTCACCAACGACCGCACGGCCGAAGGCATCCAGCGCGCGCAGCTCCTGAGTGTCGGCTGCGTGTCTTTGGGGCTGGAGCACCTCGTCAAGGAAGAGATGGAAATGCGGGACGGCGCACAGGGCGACCTGGACGCGCTCGACGTGCTGCTGGGCGAGGGCGCGGAATTCGTGTTCCAGCAGGGCTTCCGCCTGATCCGCGACCTGGCGGCGCTGCCGGAAGACACGCTGCTCGGCGAATTCGACAGCGACCCCGTGTACTCGGCGCGGCGGCTGAAGGAGCTGTTCGTCGACATCTGCACGGCCGACCCGGGCGAGACGTGGTCCGGCTACGAACGCTACCTGGGCCAGCTGAAACAGCGCCAGGACGTGCAGGCCATCGTGCGCGCCGCGCAATGGCTGCGCCGGCACCACTGGGAAGGCCCCGTCAAGGATCCGGACCTGAACGCGGAAGGCGTGATCGCGCTCGCGATCATCTTCGGCATCGAGGGCGGCGGGCGCATCGTCGCGCGCACGGGGCAGAAGGAATTCGAGCGCTTCGTGCAGACGGTCCGCAAGGCGAAGCCGGACTTCGACGCGGGCTGGGCGGCGCTGCTGGAACAGATCCCGGCACCGCACCAGGCCATCATCGCCGACCGCATCCAGAGCTACCGCAACAGCATCCTCCTGCAGAACATCGCGGGCAAGGTGCCGCTGAAGGAGCTGTTCGTGGAGCTCGAGAACTACGCCGGCTCGGAGATCGACGCCGAATACCCGTAATCGTCAAATCCGGCAGTTCAAGGGGCGGCGCCCAGCCCGTCGATACGGTTCGTGCGCCCCCCGATTCCCATCAGGACTACCATGACGCTCCAGCCCCGCATCCCGTGCGGATGCGGTATCGAGCCATCAATGCAAGGAGTACGTCATGTTGCAAGCAAACGAAATCCAGCAGCGATTCACTCATATTCAGCAAACCATTCAAGAAGCCCAGCAGGCCTGCCAGCAGGATGCGCCCAACGAGATCCGCGACTGCATCGAAAAACTGTCGCGCGAAGCCAGGCAGGCGCAGAGCGTGATGCAGTCGAACGACCAGCAGCGCATCCAGCAATGCGTGGACAGCCTGGAAGACATGGGCGACGAAGCCAAGCGCATCAGCCGCTCGCTGCCGACGATGCCCGCCCACCTCGAAGCCGCGGTCACCCGCGTGCATGCCGAACTGTCGGACCTGAAGCACAAGCTGCACTGACCACGCCTCACACGACGCCGCCCTCGCGCAGGGCGGCGATCTCCGCGTCGGTCTTGCCCAGCACGTCGCGCAACACTTCATCCGTGTGCTCGCCCAGCAGCGGCGGCGCCTTGTCGCTCGTGGCCGGCGTGGCCGACATGCGCATCGGGCTGCGCACCAGTTTCACCTGCCCGGCGGTCGGATGCGGCAGGGCGATCTCCATGCCGCGTGCGCGCACCTGCTCGTTGGCGAACACCTCGTCCAGGTCATTGATCGGGCCGCACGGCACGCCCACGGCTTCCAGCAGCGCGATCCATTCCGCGCGCGGCCGTTCGCGCACCATGTCCGCCAGCAGCGGCACGAGTACATCGCGGTTCTGCACGCGGGCAGGGTTGGTGGCGAAACGCGGGTCGCACGCCAGTTCCGGACGGCCGCCCGCTTCCACGAACTTCTGGTACTGGCCGTCGTTGCCGGCGGCGACGATGATGTGGCCGTCGCTGCACGCGAACGTCTGGTACGGCACGATGTTGGCGTGCGCATTGCCCCAGCGTGTCGGCCGCTTGCCGCTGTTGAGGTAATTGCTGCCGACGTTCGCCAGCATCGCGACCTGCGTGTCCAGCAGCGCCATGTCGATGTGCTGGCCTTCGCCGGTGCGGTCGCGGTGGGTCAGCGCGGCGAGCACGGCGACGGTCGCGTACATGCCCGTCATCAGGTCCGTCAAGGCGACGCCGACTTTCTGGGGGCCGCCCCCCGGCAGGTCGTCGCGTTCGCCCGTTACCGACATCAGCCCGCCCATGCCCTGGATCAGGAAGTCGTAGCCGGCGCGGTGCGCGTACGGTCCGTCCTGGCCGAAGCCCGTGATCGAGCAGTACACGAGGTCCGGCCTGACGGCCTTCAGCGCGTCGTAATCGAGGCCGTAGCGCTTGAGGTGGCCGACCTTGAAGTTCTCGATCACGACGTCGCAATGGCGCACCAGTTCGCGCAGCAGCGCCTGGCCCGGTTCGCTCGCGATGTCGACCGTCAGCGAGCGCTTGCCGCGGTTCGCCGCCAGGTAGTAGGCGGCTTCCGTGGTCGGCCGGCCTGCGGCGTCCGGCGCGTACGGCGGACCCCAGGCGCGGGTGTCGTCGCCGGCCCCGGGGCGCTCGATCTTGATGATGTCGGCGCCGAGGTCGGCGAGGTTCTGCGAGCACCACGGCCCGGCCAGCACGCGCGACAGGTCGAGCACGCGGATGTGGCCCAGCGCGCCCTGCAGGCGATTGTCCGGACCGTTGTGCGGTCCGTTCGGATGAAATGCCATCTGGTCTCCGATTGATGAGTTGTTCTCGGCGCGGATTATACGTCGCGTTCGTCGCGCTCCCGCGAGCGCGCGTCGTCCAGCGCGGCGGCGAACGCATCGCGCTCGCGGTCGACGATGTCGTCGACCATGCGCTCGTCCAGTCCCATCCCTTCGAGCACGAAGGCCGACAGCTGCAGGCTCGCCTCCAGCGTTTCGGGCACGACGACGTTGGCGCCGGCCCGCTTGAGGGCGCGTGCGTGTTTTTCGTCGCGCGAGCGCGCGTACAACTGCACGTCGGGGAACTCGCGCCGGATGCCGCGCACGGCCTGCAGCGCGGAGGCTGGATGATCCATCGTCAGCACGATTGCCGGCGCCTCGTCCGCATGCACGCGGCGCAGCAGTTCCGGGCGCGCCGCGTTGCCGAAGAAGACCGGCGCGCCGTCCGCGTGCAGCTGCGAGACGAGCTTCGCATCGTTCTCGAACGCGACGTACGGGATGCCCTGGGCCGTGAGCAGCTTGGCCAGCTGCTGCCCGACGCGGCCGAAGCCGGCGATGATCACGCGGCCGCGCGCCGCCTCGAGTTCGTTGTCGGCGAGATGCGCGGCCGCACCCTGCGGTTCCGCCGCCGAGCGCTCGCCGATCGCATGACCGATGCGCGCCAGCAGCGGGGTGATGAACAGCGACAGGCCGACGGCCAGCATCACGCGCGCGCCGAGGGCGCCGTCCAGCAGCTTCGACGCGGTGGCGTAGCCGATCACGATGAACGCGAATTCGCCGCCCTGGCCCAGCAGCAGGGCGCCTTCGAGCGCGCGGCCCCACGGCAGGCCGCCGAGGCGCAGCAGCGGCGCGACGACGAGGCCCTTGAGCAGGACGAGGCCCAGCACGGCGCACGCGAGCCACAGCGGCGCGTGCAGGACCTGCAGCGCGTCCATGCCCATGCCGACCGTCATGAAGAACAGCCCCATGAGCAGGCCCTTGAACGGCTCGACCATCAGCTCGACCTCGTGCTTGAATTCGGTCTCGGCCAGCAGCAGGCCGGCAATCAGCGCGCCCAGCGCCATCGACAGGCCGGCCAGGTGCGACAGCGCCGCGATGCCGAAGGTCGACAGCAGGATCAGGGCCATGAACACGTCCGGCTGGCGATGGCGGGCGAACGCGCGGAACAGCGGGTGCACGACCTTGCCGCCGACGAGGTAGATGAGGGCGATGGCCACCGCCGCCTTGGCCATCGCGAGCAGGGCGATCAGCGCCACGTTCGAACCGCCCCCGTCGTTGTTGCCGAGCGCCCCGATCAGGATCAGGATCGGTACGACGGCGAGATCCTGCAGCATCAGCACGGCGAACGCGGCCTGGCCGAGGGGACTCGCGGTGCGCTGGCTCTCGGCCAGCAACTGCATCACGACGGCCGTCGACGACAGCGACAGCACGAGGCCCAGCACGAGCGCGGCATCCAGCCGCTGGTCGAGCAGAAGATAGGCCGCACCGCCGATCAAGGCGGCGCACAGCACGACCTGCGCGCTGCCGGTCCCGAACACCCAGCGCCGCATCGCCCACAGGCGCGCGGCCGAGAGCTCCAGGCCGATCATGAACATGAGGAACAGCACGCCCAGCTCGGCCAGCATGGCGACGTTGTCGTTGTTGGGGAACGTGAACAGGCCGAGCGGCGCGAAATCCTGCGCCATGCGCCCGAGCCCGAACGGGCCGAGCAGGGCGCCGACGGCGAGGAAGCCCAGCACCTGGTTGATGCGCAGACGCTGCAGCAGCGGGATCAGGATGCCGGCAAGGGCGAGGAACAGCAGGATTTCGCGCAGGAAGGGGAAGGCGTGTTGCTCTTGCACGGGGTAGAACCTTTATCGGATGGTCACCCCGGCAATTTTAACGCGCCACGCCTTCAGGCCTGCCGACTCTCTGCCATCAGGATCACTTCTTCCATCTCCTGGTCGATCTCGTTGCGCAACTCGAGATAGCGGCCCAGCGCATGGTCCAGCGACGGCAGCAGGATCCCGCGCTCGCTGTGCAGTCCCGTGTAGCGCGGCCGCGGCGCCGCGAAGCCGTACGACTCGGCCGCTACGGCTTCCAGCCGGCTGGCGTCGACGCCCGCGCGCGCCGCCGCCTGCTCGGCCAGCTCGACCCACGTCAGCGTGCCGACGTTGGCCAGGTGCCAGACGCCGGACTCGCCGTCGATCGCGAGGTCGAGGCAGGCGTGCACGAGGTCCGGCACATAGGTCGGCGAGACGGCCATGTCGCGCGCGGCGCGGAACGGTTCGCCCCGCTCCAGCGTCTGCAGCGCCAGCGTGACGAAGTTGTACTTGTCCCACGGGCCGAAGAACGCGCTCGTGCGCACGACGAGGGCGCCCGGGTGCTTGTCCTGCACGCGCAGCTCGGCCTCGGCCTTGCTGCGGCCGTAGACGTTCAGGGGCGCGACCGCATCGCTTTCGACGTACGGCCGGTCGAGCGCGCCGTCGAACACGAGGTCGCTGGAGAACGTCGTCAGGTGCACGCCGTGGCGGGCGCACGCGGCGGCCAGGATCGCGGGGCCGATCGCGTTCTCGCGGAAGCAGCGCTCGGCGTCGCGCTCGGCATCGTCCACGCGCACGTAGCCCGCCGTGTTGACGACGGCCCAGGGACGGTATTTGTCGAGCGCGCGGTCGACGGAGGCCGGGTCCGTGATGTCCATATCCTGGCGCGACAGCAGGCGGTACGCGAGGTTGCGCTTGCGGCAGATACGGGCGAATGCGCGGCCCAGGGTGCCTGTCGCACCCGTGATGAGGATCGGTGCCGCATCCTTGCCGACGAGCGTGTGGCCGTCGGCCGTGATCGACGTCAGCGCATCGGGCGTCGCGACGGGCGTGCACAGCCAGCGGCCCGGCCGGCGCCACCAGCCCTGGCCGCGCAGCACCGGGTGCGACAGCGGGGTGCCGGCCGACAGTTCCCGCATCATGCGCGCGACGGCCGTCGGACGCGGTTCCGGCGTGCGCACGTCGAACGGGCCCGGTTCGTAATAACCGTTGTTGCAGGTGACGAGGCTGTTCCAGTCGAACGAGCCCAGCAGCGACCAGACGGTGACGGCGCGCAGGTCGACGCCGTTCGCGCGCACTTCCTTGCCCGCTTCCCAGATCTCCAGCAGCCAGCGCAACTGGTCTTCGCGGTTGGCGTCGATGTGCGCCTCGGTGACGGCGAGCGGGATGTGGTACCGGTCCCAGATCTCGTGCAGCAGCGGGGCGATGCCGGCCGTGGGCGTCGCGAGCGCGCGCGAGGCCTCGATGTCGGCGCACGGGATGCCGTCGGCCACGCCGCGGTGGTGCGCCGGATAGCGGTCCGGACGGTGGTCGAGCCAGCGCTCGCTCGTGACGTAGTAATTGACGCCGATGATGTCCGGCGGGCACGGATTGTCGCGGAACCACAGGAATTCCTCGGCCGGGATGCCGGTCTTCGTCAGGTACGACCACAGCGCGTGCTCGGGACCGACCATGCCGCACAGCAGGTCCCACGCGAGCCAGCGGCGCTCGTTATAAAACTCGGCCACGGTGGCCATCTCGGGCGTGCTGTAGGTCTTGCCGAGGTCGTCCGTCTGCACCAGTTTCGCGTCCGGATTCACGGCGCGGATCGCGCGCATGGCCAGCACCACGGCGCGGCACTGGTTCAGCAGGGCTTGCACGAACGTGCGGTCGTCGCGGCCGTGGGGATACCACACGCCGTACAGGCCGGCGAAGCGGGCCGTCGTGCACGGTTCGTTGACGGGGGTGTAGTACTCGATCCACGGATAGCGCGCGGCCACGGCGCCGGCATATTCCGCCAGCTGCTCGGCGAATGCGGGGTCGACCAGGCTCGTGTGGCGCGGGCCGCTGCCGTGGTGGATCAGGCCCGCGATCGGCGTGACGCCGTGGGCGCGGAGGGCGTTGAGGCGCTCGTCGGGCCAGGACCAGTCGGCGGCGTGGACGCCGTCCGGTGCCGTGCGTTCCCACAGCACGGGATAGCGGATGGCGCGGATGCCGAGGGAAGCGAAACGGGCGATGTCGTCGGCCCGGGAGGCGTGGCCGTTACGGTCGAGTTGGTGGAAGTAGTCGTCGCGGACGCGGTTGACGGTGCATTCGAGGCCGCCCCACAGTTCGAGAGGGCGGGCGTGGCTGTTCGTGCTCTTCGTGGAATTCATAAATCACCAATGTGTTAGTTTTATTGCAACAAAAAATCCAGCATGGCCCCGAACTGGCAAAAAAGTCGGGGAAGCGTTTTGGCTTTCGAGCGGCGGCGGTTGACAGCGGCGCGTCAACCTGCAACCATGCCATCCATGAATTTTTCGTATCCACATCCTGTTCTCACCTGGTGGCGCCGCTGATTGCGCGCGGCCAGTGAATTGGATAGGTATTCCGAAACGCCGCCTCGATTCCAAGGTGGCGTTTTTGTTGGCGCAGCAGGGTCGAGGCAGGGCGGTCAATCACCCAAGGAAAACTCGATGAGTCTGCAAACCCCTACCGCTACCACGCCCATCATCCTCACCGGCGACCGTCCCACCGGGCCGCTGCACCTCGGCCACTTCGTCGGCAGCCTGCGCAATCGCGTCACTTACCAGGACCAATATCGCCAGTTCATCATGCTCGCGGACGCCCAGGCGCTCACGGACAATATGGATGATATCGGTAAGGTACACCGGAACGTGATCGAGGTGGCGCTCGATTACCTTGCCGTAGGGATCGACCCCGCCAAATCGACCATCCTGATCCAGTCGCAGATCCCGGAACTGGCCGAGCTGACCTTTTATTACCTGAACCTGGTGACCGTCGCGCGCCTCGAGCGCAACCCGACCGTCAAGCAGGAAATCATCCTGCGCGGCTTCGAGCGCGACATCCCGGCCGGCTTCCTCACGTACCCGGCGAGCCAGGCCGCCGACATCAGCGCGTTCAAGGCGACCATCGTGCCGGTCGGCGAAGACCAGATCCCGATGATCGAGCAGTGCAACGAGATCGTGCGCAAGTTCAACCGCAACGCCGGCCGCGACATCCTCGTCGAGTGCAAGGCGATCGTGCCCGAAGTCGGCCGCCTGCCGGGCATCGACGGCAAGGCCAAGATGAGCAAGTCCCTCGGCAACACCATCAACCTGGGCGCGTCCGCCGACGAGATCCGCGCGGCCGTCAAGATGGTCTACACCGACCCGCTGCACCTGAAGGTGTCCGACCCGGGCCACCTGGAAGGCAATGTCGCGTTCCTGTACCTGGACGCGTTCGATACCGACAAGGAAGGCCTGGCCGAGATGAAGGCGCATTATGTGCGCGGCGGCCTGGGCGATTCCGTCGTCAAGAAGCGCCTGGAAGGCATCCTGCAGGACATGCTGGCGCCGATCCGCGCCCGCCGCGAGGAACTGGCCAAGGACAAGGGCCAGGTCATGCAAATCCTCAAGGAAGGCACGATGAAGGCGCGCGAGGTGGCTGCGCGTACGACGGACGAGGTGCGCAAGGCCCTCGGGTTGTCCTATTTCTAAACCGGATCGGGTAGCGATCCACGCGACGTGAGGTAGCGCAAGGTGATCGCCTTGCGCTTTCTTGTGGTCCGCTCCGTGTATTGATGGCAAGCTGCGGCTTTCGCCATCGATGGAGGAGCCGCACCATGAGCAAAGGATTGCGTTGGACCGAACAATGGATGCGCCGGGCGCTGTGGCTCGTCGCCTTCGTCTTCGCCGGATTCCTGATCGGGCTCGGCAACCAGGTCGTCGACAACGTGATGTACCTGGAGCCCGTGCCCCCAGCCGAACAATTTCTCGATCCCGCCAAGGCGGGCCCGCTGCGGGCCGCGTCCGACCAGGCGCAGCACACGCGCGAAGCGGCGGACGCGGCGCTGGAGCAGGCCCAGCAGAAACACCGCGTGGCGCAGGCCAACACGACAAGCGCGCGCGACGCCTTCGAGAACTGGATCGCGACGCGCCACGTGACGGCGCGCCCTGACCAGGACACGGAACTGATCGCGCGCAACCGCGAGCTGGATAAACTCGTGGCAGCGGAACGCGCCGCGCTCGCCGCGGTCGAAGCCCAGGAGCAGGTCGAACTCGACGCCAAACAGGCCCAGCAGAAGGCCGCTGCGGCCTACGAGGCGCTGCTGGAACCGGCACGCGAGGCCGCGAACGAGGCCGCGGCCAGGGCCGCGCGCAAGGTCTTCCTGATCCGCCTCGGCGTGACCCTGCCGCTGCTGCTGGTGGCGGGGGCGCTGTTCAAGTACAAGCGCAACGGCACGTACTGGCCGTTCACGTGGGGCTTCATTTTCTTCGCGCTGTTCGCGTTCTTCGTCGAGCTGGTGCCTTACCTGCCCAGCTACGGCGGCTATGTGCGCTACGGCGTGGGCATCGTGGTGACGGTCGTCGTGGGCCGCTACGCGATCCGCTGGCTGCACGCGTGGCTGGAACGCCAGCGGGCCGCGGAGGCCATGCCCGACGCCGAACGCCGTACGACGATGCGCTACGACGTGGCGATGGAACGCATCGCCAAGAACGTCTGCCCGTCGTGCGAGCGCGCGACGAATTTCAAGGACGAACACCTGGCCCATTGTCCGCATTGCGGCATCGGCCTGTTCGACCGCTGCCCGGCGTGCACGTCGCGCAAGAACGCGTTCACGCGCTATTGCTTTTCGTGCGGCACGCCGGCCAACGTCAGTCTTGCGGACTGATCATTAGTCCTTCAGGTCGGCCGGCACCTTGCCGCCGTTTGCCGCCAGCTTGTTCATGACCTGGCGGTGCAGCCAGATGTTCATGCTGGCCGAGTCGCTGGTGTCGCCCGAATAGTTCAGCTCGGCGGCCAGTTCCTTGCGTGACTGCAGGCTGGAATCGAGGCCCAGCAGCTTCAGCAGGTCGACGATCGACGTGCGCCAGTTCAGCTGTTGGCCGGATTGCTGCTGCATGTTGTTCAGCACGGCTTCCACGTCGACCTGCTGCATCGGTGCGGCCGCCGGCGCGCTTGCCGCGGACGCGGCCTGCGGTTGTTGCGCGGGCTGCTGTGCCGGTGGCTGCGCAGGTTGCTGGGTCGGCTGCGGCGCGCGTTGCTGGGCGCCCGGGGCCGCCTGGCTGCTGTTCTGCGCGGCGGGATGCGAACCCGGGAAGATTTTATGGAAGATATTGCTCAGGATACCCATGTCGACTCCTTCTCGATGTTGGTGGATGCGCTCAATGACGTTGCATGCCCTGGGCCATGTGGCCGAGCGCGATCGCCAGCGCGGCGCCGCCGATGGCCTTGACCAGGGTCGGGTGTTCGGCATAGAAGTCGCCCATGCGTTCGACGATGCCGGGATTCTGCTGCTCGGCCTTGGCGGCCAGTTCCTGCACCTGTTCCGGCGACACCTGGCTCGCTTGTTCCGGCGACACGCGGGCCTGGTCGGCGCCGAGCAGGTTGCCGAGCGAGCCGCCCGCGACGGACGCGAGCACGGAAGGGCCGATATTGGCCAGGAGCTGGTTCAGCATGCCGGCGCGCTGGTCGGGATTGCTGTTGCCAAACAGCTGGCCGACCATCTGTGAAAACGGCGGTGTCTGGTCCGAGCGCAGCGCCTGCGTCACGCCCTGCGCGACGGTGGCGCGCGGCACGTTCTGCGCCACGTGGTCGAAATCGTTCTCGGCCTGCGCCGGGTTGGCGTTCGGGTTGGCACCGCCCAGGTATTGTTGCAACAGGTTGCCCAAATCAAAGCTCATGATGTTCTCCGCGTTGAAACCTCGAACCGCAAGGGTAGGCGTTCGCGGGGCATCCCTCCGTACGCTCGCTAACGGACGGACGGCATCTATAATCCGCATTGCGGTACATAAATAAAACAACTGCCCGAGAGAGACTATGCATACGATCTTCCGTTCGGCCGCGCTCGCCGCCGCCGTCCTGTGCACTTCCGTCCACGCCGCCGGCACCGCCGCGATGCAGCCCGGCGAACACCAGGTCGTCGTGGGCGACGTCCGCCTGTGGTACAAGGTGGCCGGCCACGGCGCGAAGGGCGCGCCGCCGCTGTTGTTCCTGCACGGCGGCCCCGGCTATAACAGCTACAGCTTCGAAGCCCAGGCCGGACCGGCGCTCGAGAAAACGCTGCGGGTGATCTACCTCGACCAGCGCGGCAGCGGCCGCTCCGAGCGCCCGTGGCGCGGCGAGTATTCCATCGCCGCCCTCGTCGACGACATCGAGGCGTTGCGCAAGACGCTCGGCGTCGACAAGCTCGCGCTGCTGGGTCATTCGTTCGGCGGCACGCTGGCGCTCGAGTACGCGGCCAAGTACCCCGGACACGTGGCGAAGATGGTGCTCGTGAGCGCCGCCTCGGACATCCCGGCCGCCTGCGCGGCGCGCGTGGACTACATCGCGCGGCACTACGGCGACCGGCTCGACAAGGCGCGCGCCGATGCGAAGGCGCGCAACGAGACGCCGGACGCCTGCTTCTACGCCTTCAACACCGTCGGCCCGGACCTGCACCAGCGCGTCAACGACGAGGTGATGTTCCCGGACATGCTGATCGGCAAACGCCAGGATGCCATCGACGCGAAGAGCGGCCTGCGCAACACGGGCGAACTGGGCAACGCGCTGTTCGGCGGCGGCTTCACGCAATACCGCTTCGCCCATCCGGAACGCCTGACGATGCCCGTGCTCGTGCTGGCCGGCGCCGCGGACTATGCGATCGGCCTGCCGGCCCAGCGCGCGCTGGGCCAGGCGTTGCCGCATGCGCGCGTCGTCGAATACGCGGGCGCCGGACACTTCCTGTACCTCGATGCGCCCGAGCGGTTTACGCGCGACGTCACGGACTTCCTGGCCATGCCCTGACGGTGGGGTTGCCCGGTGGACACCCGCGCCGCCGGCGCGTAAGCTGGCGTCATGATCTATACGCCGCTGCTCCTGTTCTTCGCCCTGTATGCCTACGCCGCGCTTGCCCTCAGGCTGCCGGCCGCGGTGGGCGGCGCGTATGTGCTCGCGAGCGTCGCCTGTTTCGCGCTGTATGCGCGCGACAAGGCGGCCGCGCGGCGCGGCGACCGGCGCACGCCCGAGCGGCACTTGCTGCTGCTGGGGCTGGCCGGCGGCTGGCCGGGCGGCTTGCTGGCGCAACAATGGCTGCGGCACAAGACCGTCAAACGTCCGTTCCGGCAGGGGTTCTGGCTGACCGTCGGCCTCAACCTGGCCGGTTTCTGCTGGCTGGCGCGCGCGCTGGCGCCGGCCTGAATACCGTTCGGGAGGAATACCATGTGGCCTTACCCCAGGATCCTGGCCCACCGCGGCGGCGGCACGCTGGCGCCGGAAAACACGGTGGCCGGCGTGCGCCGCGGCATGGACGCAGGCTATCGCGCCATCGAATTCGACGTCATGCTGGCGCGCGACGGCGTCCCCGTCGTGCTGCACGACCCCGAGCTGGGCCGTACGGTGGCCGGGACGGGATCGGTGGCGGACATGGATGCGCTCGACCTCGCCGCGCGCGATGCCGGCTCGTGGTTCGGTCCGGACTACGAGGGCGAACCGGTGCCGCTGTTCGTCGAGTTCGCGCAGTATTGCAAGGCGCACGGGGTGTGGATGAATATCGAGATCAAGCCCGTGCCCGGCCATGACGCAGAGACCGGCGCCGTGGTCGCGCGCCTGGCGGCCGCGCTGTTCGCCGACGAGATCGCCGCGGGCAGGGTGGGGCAGGTGCCGTTGCTGTCGTCGTTCAGCGAGACCGCGCTGGCGGCGGCCCGGGAGGCCGCGCCCCAGGCTCCGCGCGCCTGGCTGACGGAGGCGTTGCCGCCGGATTGGGAAGCCCGTGCGCGGGCGCTGGACGCCGTCGCGATCCACACCGACCACACGCGGCTGACGGCGTCCGGCGCCGCGCAAGTGAAAGCCGCGGGCTTCGGCCTGTTCTGCTACACGGTCAACGCGCCCGCGCGCGTGCGCGAACTGTTCGGCTGGGGCGTGGACGGGTTGTGCACGGACCGGATCGACCTCATCCCGCCTGATTTTTTCTAAAGCGAAAGTTTTCCCTCAAGAATTGTAACGGCTTGTCGTTAATGACATTCGGCTCCCGGTCACGGCCTTATGTCCTTATCGATCAACAACAACTCCCTGTCCCTGCACGCCCAGCGCAACCTGGCGGAGCACACGAACGAGGTGACGCGCCTCGTCGCGCGCCTGAGCTCGGGCACCAGCATCGCGAGCGCCGCGGACGATCCGGCCGGCCAGGCCATCACGGGCCGCATGAGGTCGCAGCTGACGGGGATGCGCCAGGCCATGCGCAGCATCAACGACACGACGTCGATGCTGCAGGTGGCGGACAGCGCGCTGTCGAACATCAGCGACAGCCTGCAGCGCCTGCGCGAACTGGCGGTGGCGTCCGGCAACGGCTCGTACACGGACAGCGACCGCAACACGTTGCAGGCGGAAGCGGACCAGATCCTGTCCCAGATCACCCAGGTGGGCAATGGCGCCTCGTTCAATGACCAGGCGATCTTTTCGCCGGCGTCCGAGAGCGGTAGCGAGGACAAGAAGAAGCGTGCCGTGCTCGACAGCCTCAAGGCCGGCTGGCTGAGCGCCGCCGAAGACATGGTCCAGCAGTACTACGGCCTGCAGGGCGATGGCTCGACCCTGAAGATCAACCTCGACACGACGGATGGCAAGAGTGGCGTGCTTGCGTCCGTCACGGGCGCGTCGGGGCTCGGCAACGACGTCACGCTGAACATCGACATGGCCGATTTCAGCGACATCAGCACGCCGGACGGCGGCACCGGACCGATGTACGACGACCGCGTCATTGCGCACGAGATGGTGCACGCGATCATGCTGCACTCGACCGGCATGAACCTTCCCCAGTGGTTCATCGAAGGCACGGCCGAGCTGATCCATGGCGCCGACGAGCGCCTGGCCGGCGCGCTGGCGGGTGGCCAGACGGCGCAGGGCATCGTCGACACGATCACGGGCGGCGGCTTCAGCTACGAAGGCGGCTACGTCGCCTCGCGCTACCTGCATGACCGGTTGAAATCGATGGGCGTCGACGGCGGCATGAAGGGCCTGATGACTTACCTGAACGGGCACCAGGGGACCGACCTGGACACGGCGCTGAAGGCCGTCACGGGCGGGCAGTACCAGGGCACCGGCGACTTCATGACGGATTTCGCCGCCAATGGCGCCGGGTTCATCGGGGGCATGAACCTGGCGAATGCGGACACGGGCGCGATCGGCGGTCTCGACGCGGACGGCGGGCCGACGCGCGACGCGCGGGGCGTCGTGCCGGAATCCGGCTTCGGCACGGCCGCCCGGCCGCTGCGCAACTTCAAGGTCGAGTATCCGGACATCGGCGGCGGGAGTACGGGCCGGCATCGGGTGCAGATCCAGGTCGGCGCCTCCGCCGGAGACCTTGTCGACATGGAGTTCGCGGCCGTGAACGCCAGCGCGCTGGGCCTCGCGGACCTGGACATGCGCAACCCGGCGGTGGCGCTGCTGCACATCGACGACGCGCTCGCGTCCGTCAACGAGCAGCGCGTGCAGGTGGGGGCCTACAGCAACCGCATGGACGCCGCGGCCAGCAACAACCAGACGATGTCGATGAACCTGGAGGCGGCGAAGAGCCGCATCGAGGACGTGGACTACGCCGGCGCCGCGGTCAGGCTGACGCGCGCCCAGATCCTGCAGCAGGCGGCATCCGCCATGCTGAGCCAGGCCAATGGCGAGCCGAGGGCGGTACTGGCATTGTTGCGCTGACGTGCGCCGTTGTCGTTTCTGCAACGACAAATCGCACAAGTACAGTTAACTGTCGATACCACGCTATAATCGATTTTCTTTATATAGCAAGCTGCCTGAATCCGCCCCTACGACATGAAATCCACCGAAATACGCGAAAAGTTTCTCAAGTTCTTTGAGTCCAAAGGCCACACGATCGTCCGCTCCAGCCCGCTCGTGCCGGGTAACGACCCGACGATGTTGTTGACCAACAGCGGCATGGTGCAGTTCAAGGACGTGTTCCTGGGCCTGGATACGCGTCCGTACAAGCGCGCCACCACCGTGCAGCGCTGCGTGCGCGCCGGCGGCAAGCACAACGACCTGGAAAACGTCGGCTACACCGCGCGCCACCACACGTTCTTCGAAATGCTGGGCAATTTCAGCTTCGGCGACTATTTCAAGCGCGACGCCATCCACTTTGCCTGGGAACTGCTGACCAAGGTCTATAACCTGCCGGCGGAAAAGCTGACCATCACCGTCTACTTCGAAGACGACGAAGCCTACGGCATCTGGGCCAATGAAATCGGCGTGCCGACGGAGCGCATCATCCGCATCGGCGACAACAAGGGCGCGCGCTACGCATCGGACAACTTCTGGCAGATGGCCGACACCGGCCCCTGCGGTCCGTGCACGGAAATCTTCTACGACCACGGCGCCGAGATCTGGGGCGGTCCTCCGGGCTCGCCGGAAGAAGACGGCGACCGCTTCATCGAGATCTGGAACCTCGTGTTCATGCAGTTCAACCGCGACGAAGCCGGCGTGCTGACCCCGCTGCCGAAGCCGTCGATCGACACCGGCATGGGCCTGGAGCGCCTGGCCGCCGTGCTGCAGCACGTGCATTCGAACTACGAGATCGACCTGTTCCAGAACCTGATCAAGGCCGCCGCCCGCGAAACCGGCGCGACCGACCTGGCGAACAACTCGCTGAAGGTCATCGCCGACCACATCCGCGCCGCCAGCTTCATGATCGTCGACGGCATCATCCCGAGCAGCGAAGGCCACGGCTACGTCCTGCGCCGCATCATCCGCCGCGCGCTGCGTCATGGCCACAAGCTGGGCCAGACCAAGCCGTTCTTCTACAAGCTCGTGGAAGACCTCGACATCGAGATGGGTGCCGCCTACCCGGAACTGCACGACGCGAAAGAGCGCGTGATGCAGACCCTGAAGGCCGAGGAAGAGCGCTTCGGCGAGACCCTCGAGCACGGCATGAAGATCCTCGAAGCGCAGCTCGCGAAGGATCCGCAGAACCTCGACGGCGGCACCGCCTTCACCCTGTACGACACCTACGGCTTCCCGCTCGACCTGACCGCGGACATCTGCCGCGAGCGCGGCATCAAGCTGGACGAGGAAGGCTTCGCTGCCGCCATGGAGCAGCAGAAGAAGACCGCCCGCGCCGCCGGCAAGTTCAAGATGGCCGCCAACGTGGAGTATTCGGGCGAGAAGACGACCTTCGTCGGCTACGACGCCCTCGTGCACAGCAGCCGCGTGCTCGCGCTGTACTCGGGCGGCGCACCGGTCCAGGAACTGAAAGCGGGCCAGGACGGCATCGTCGTGCTGGACACGACCCCGTTCTACGCCGAATCCGGCGGCCAGGTGGGCGACAAGGGCCTGCTGAAGGCGCAGGGCGGCGTGTTCGAAGTAGAAGACACGCTGAAGATCCAGGCGGAAGTGTTCGGCCACCATGGCGTGCTGCAGTCGGGCTCGCTGAAAGTGGGCGACATGGTCGACGCGCAAGTCGATGAAGTGAAGCGCGCGCGCACGATCCGCAACCACTCGGCGACGCACCTGATGCACAAGGCCCTGCGCGAAGTGCTGGGCGGCCACGTGCAGCAGAAGGGCTCGCTGGTCGATCCGGACAAGACCCGCTTCGACTTCAGCCACAACGCCCCGCTGACGCTTGATCAGATCGCCCGGGTGGAAACCATCGTGAATCGCGAAATTCTCGAGAATCACGCGACCCAGGCCCAGCACATGTCGATGGATGACGCGATCAAGCATGGCGCCATGGCCCTGTTCGGCGAGAAATACGGCGACACCGTGCGCGTGCTGGACATCGGCTCGTCGAAGGAACTGTGCGGCGGCGTGCACGTCACCCGCACGGGCGACATCGGCCTGTTCAAGATCGTGTCCGAATCCGGCGTGGCCGCCGGCATCCGCCGCGTGGAAGCCGTGACGGGCGAGGGCGCTCTGGCTCTGGTGCAATCGATCAACCGCAAGTTGAACGAAGCGGCCGGCGCGCTGAAGACGAGCCCGGATGAGCTGCCGTCGCGCATCGCCCAGGTGCAGGACCAGGTCAAGTCGCTGGAGAAGGAAATCGCCGCGCTGAAGTCGAAGCTGGCCGCCGGCCAGGGCGACGAGCTGGTGACGAAAGCCATCGACGTGAACGGCATCAAGGTGCTGGCCGCCACGATGGAAGGTGCCGACGTTGGGAGTCTCCGCGAGACGATGGACAAGCTGAAGGACAAGCTCGGGACGGCCGCCATCGTGCTGGCCTCCGTGCTTGAGGGCAAGGTCAGCCTGATCGCCGGCGTGACGCCGGACGCCACGGGCAAGGTCAAGGCGGGCGATCTCGTCAACTTCGTCGCCAAGCAGGTCGGCGGCAAGGGCGGCGGCCGTCCGGACATGGCCCAGGCGGGCGGTACCGATCCCGCGGCGCTGCCGCAGGCGCTGGCGGGCGTCGCCGGCTGGGTCGGCGAGCGCGTCTCCGCATAATCGTAATCACGCGTTGTAACCGCGCCGCCGCAATATGCATGTTGTGGCGGCGCGAGCGCTGTAAATCGAATGGGATTTGAGCTGAATCAACTCTTGTTTCGATGGGTAAGTGGACGGCACAGCCGTTCGGCCTGCATCCCTCTCATCCGGTCATCTCCGCCTCATCTCTATCTGCCTGTCAAGTAATTGCCGTTGTTACAACGCAACATGGATACCAAATTTTGGTGCGGCGCGTCATAATGGGCTAATTGGAGTACTATCGGGTCCATGCCCTACCAACTAGCAGGCAATCGATGAGCGAAACCATAATCGACACCGGCACCATCGAGGTCCAGAAGGATCTGGATGCGCGTGGCTTGAATTGCCCGCTGCCGATCCTCAAGGCCAAGAAGGCCCTCGCGGAACTGGCCAGTGGCGAGGTGCTGCGCATCGTCGCCACCGACACCGGTTCGGTACGCGACTTCCAGGCGTTCGCCAAGCAGACGGGCAACGCCCTGCTGGCGCATACGCACATCAACGGCGAATTCACGTTCTGGCTGCGCCGGAAATAACGACAGCCTTCTCCTGAAGCCCGGTACGCCGGGCAATCCATCCGCACCCGCAAGGAAACCCGCTAACGCACAATCAAGTACGATTAGGGCATTTCCTCTAACCGAAAAACGCACGATCGTGCTTTAATTCTGACCTGAACGGAATTTGCTTTTATAATTCGGATCATTTTTAGTCTTTCACCCATTTTTCAAAGGCACACTATGAAAGTCCTGGTACCCGTCAAACGCGTGGTCGACTACAACGTCAAGGTCCGCGTCAAGTCCGACGGCAGCGGCGTCGATATCGCCAACGTCAAGATGTCGATGAACCCGTTCGACGAGATCGCGGTGGAAGAAGCCACGCGCCTGAAGGAAGCCGGCAAGGTCACCGAGATCGTGGCCGTGACCTGCGGCGTGGCCCAGGCCCAGGAAACCCTGCGTACCGCGATGGCGATCGGCGCCGACCGCGGCGTGCTGGTCGAGACCGGTGCCGAGATCGAGCCGCTGGGCGTCGCCAAGGTACTGAAGGCGCTGGCCGTCGAAGAGCAGCCCCAACTGATCATCCTGGGCAAGCAGGCGATCGACGACGATTCGAACCAGACCGGCCAGATGCTGGCTGCGCTGCTGGGCTGGCCGCAGGCAACGTTCGCCTCGAAGGTCGTGCTGGAAGACGGCAAGGTCACCGTGACCCGCGAAGTGGACGGCGGCCTGGAAACCGTGGCCCTGAGCCTGCCGGCCATCGTCACCACCGACCTGCGCCTGAACGAGCCGCGCTACGTCACGCTGCCGAACATCATGAAGGCCAAGAAAAAGCCGCTGACGACCGTCAAGCCGGAAGACCTGGGCGTCGACGTCACGCCGCGCCTGAAGACCGTCAAGGTCGCCGAGCCGGCCAAGCGTTCGGCCGGCGTCAAGGTGCCCGATGTGGCGACCCTGGTTGCGAAGCTGCGCACCGAAGCTAAAGTCATCTAATTAAGGAATAACCATGGTCGCACTCGTCATTGCTGAACACGACAACGCCCACCTGAAGGCTGTCACCCTGAATACCGTCACCGCGGCCGCGCAATGCGGCGGCGACGTCCACATCCTCGTCGCCGGCAGCGGCTGCGGCGCCGTCGCGGAAGCCGCCGCCAAGGTCGCGGGCGTGGCGAAAGTGCTGGTCGCCGACGCGCCGCAATTCGCCGACGGCCTCGCCGAGAACGTCGCCGAGCAGATCCTGGCCGTGGCCGGCGCTTACTCCCACATCCTGGCCCCCGCGTCGGCCTTCGGCAAGAACGTGCTGCCGCGCGTCGCCGCCAAGCTGGACGTCGCCCAGATCTCGGAAATCACCAAGGTCGATGCGCCCGACACGTTCGAGCGTCCGATCTACGCCGGTAACGCCATCGCCACCGTGCAGTCGCTAGATGCCGTGAAAGTCATCACCGTGCGCGGCACCGGCTTCGACGCCGCCGCAGCGGAAGGTGGTTCGGCCGCCGTCGACACCGTCGCCGCCGTCGCGGACTCGGGCAAGTCGAGCTTCGTGGGCCGCGAACTGGCCAAGTCGGACCGTCCGGAACTGACCGGCGCCAAGGTCGTCGTCTCTGGCGGCCGCGGCATGGGCTCGGGCGACAACTTCAAGATCCTGGAACCGCTGGCCGACAAGCTGGGCGCCGCGATGGGCGCATCGCGCGCCGCGGTCGACGCGGGCTACGTGCCGAACGACTGGCAGGTGGGCCAGACCGGCAAGATCGTCGCGCCGCAGCTGTACATCGCCGTCGGTATCTCGGGCGCGATCCAGCACCTGGCCGGCATGAAGGATTCCAAGACCATCGTCGCCATTAACAAGGATCCGGAAGCGCCGATCTTCTCGGTGGCCGACTACGGCATCGTCGGCGACCTGTTCGAGGTCGTGCCGGCGCTGGTCAAGGAACTGGGCTGATCGCGGCAGCATAAAAACCGTCGTTCCCGCGCAGGCGGGAACCCAATTTGCGTAGCGTACGACCGGCGTTGGCCGTAGCAGGCACGCCGGCGATTGGGTTCCCGCCTTTTTTGCGGTCGGCGATTGACGTTTACGTAACGTAAAGAGAAACTAGGAGACTGCGGTGACCTACAACGCCCCCCTGAAGGACATGCTGTTCGTCGTGAACGAACTGGCCAACCTGTCCGAGATCAACCAACTGCCCGGCTGCGAAGACGCGACGCCCGATACCGTCGAAGCCGTGCTGGAAGAGAACGCGAAGTTCTGCGGCGAAGTCGTCGCCCCGCTGAATCAATCGGGCGACAAGGAGCCGAGCTACTGGCACGACGGCCAGGTCACGACGTCGAAGGGTTTCAAGGAAGCGTTCCGCGGCTTCGCGGATGCCGGCTGGCAGGGCGTGCAGCACCCGGCCGAATTCGGCGGCCAGGGCCTGCCGAAGCTCGTCGCCACGCCGTGCATCGAGATGCTCAACAGCGCGAACATCGCGTTCGCCCTCGTCGGCCTGCTGACGGACGGCGCCATCGAAGCGCTGCTGACGGCCGGCAGCGCCGAGCAGAAGACCCGCTTCATCGAGCCCCTGATCAACGGCAAGTGGACCGGCACGATGAACCTGACGGAACCGCAGGCCGGTTCCGACCTCGCCGCCGTGCGCACGCGCGCCGTGCCGCAGGGCGACGGCACCTATAAAATCTTCGGCACCAAGATCTTCATCACCTACGGTGAGCACGACATGGCCGAGAACATCATCCACCTCGTGCTCGCGCGCACGCCGGACGCGCCCCCGGGCGTGAAGGGGATCTCGCTGTTCATCGTGCCGAAGTTCATGGTGGGTGATGACGGTTCGCTGGGCGAGCGCAACGACGTGCACTGTGTGTCGATCGAGCACAAGCTGGGCATCAAGGCGAGCCCGACCGCGGTGCTGCAGTTCGGCGACCATGGCGGCGCGATCGGCACGCTCGTCGGCGAAGAGAACCGCGGCCTCGAATACATGTTCATCATGATGAACGCGGCCCGCTTCGGCGTCGGCATGCAGGGCATCGGCCTGGCCGAGCGCGCGTACCAGCAGGCCGTCGCGTTCGCGAAGGAGCGCGTCCAGTCGCGCGCCGTCGAAGGTTCCGCCGGCCCCGTCGCCATCATCCACCACCCGGACGTGCGCCGCATGCTGATGTCGATGCGCGCGCAGACCGAAGCGGCGCGCGCGCTGGCCTACGTCGGCGCCGGCCTCTCGGATCTGGCGCACAGCCATCCGGACGAAGCGACCCGCAAGGCCAACCTGGCCGTGTACGAATACCTCGTCCCGGTGATCAAGGGCTGGTCGACGGAGATGAGCGAGAACGTCGCCCGCGACGGCGTGCAGGTGCATGGCGGCATGGGCTTCATCGAGGAGACGGGCGCCGCGCAGCACTACCGCGACGCCAAGATCCTCACGATCTACGAAGGCACGACGGCGATCCAGGCCAATGATCTCGTGGGCCGCAAGACCGTGCGCGACGGCGGCGCCGTGGCGAAGGCGATCCTGGCCCAGGTACGCGCGACCGAGGCGCAGCTGGCGGAGGTGCGGGATGCGGACTTCACGGCGATTCGCAGCCAGCTGGTCGCGGGCAGCGCGGCGCTGGAAGCCGTTGTCGACTACGTCGTGGCGAGCACGAAAGCCGACCCGCGCGCCGTGTTCGCGGGCAGCGTGCTGTACCTGAAGCTGGCAGGCATCGTGCTGGGCGGCTGGCAGATGGCGCGCGCAGCCATCGTCGCGCGCCAGAAGCTGGATGCCGGCGCCGGCGACGCGGCGTTCTACCGCGCCAAGATCGC
The DNA here is from genome assembly GCF_030411975.2 of Massilia orientalis. NCBI lineage: Bacteria > Pseudomonadati > Pseudomonadota > Betaproteobacteria > Burkholderiales > Oxalobacteraceae > Massilia > Massilia orientalis. Next base: position 30,455 of record NZ_JASNRB020000020.1, read on the forward strand.
CACCGCGCGCTTCTTCGCGGACCACATGCTGGCGCAGGCGGACGGACTGCGCCACGCGATCGTGGACGGTGCTGCCGGCGTCCTGGCACTGGACGTCGAGCAGTTCTGACGGCTGGAGGTGTTGTCGAAGCGGCCTGCGGGCCGCTTTTTTCATGGGCCGCAGCGGGCGATTTGTTGCGTGCTGCCGACCGGTGCTGTGTGTTTGATGCCCGTCATGCGTAGCGGGTAAGTGGCGCTCCTAGAATCGATTCGTCGCATCCACAATCGAAGGAGCGCCCCCATGAATCCCCCGAAGCCTGGCAAGGTGTTACCGATCGCCGTCGCCTGCGCCGCATTGTCCGCGCTGGTGGCCTGCGGCGGCGGCAGCGACGCCACCCCCACGACGGCCGCGAACGATCCGCCGGCGGTGCCGAGTCCCACGCCTGCGCCGGCACCCGCGCCCGCGCCGACACCCGCCCCGGCGCCGCAGCCGCCCGGCGATCCCGCGCCGCCGAAGGACATCGTGCTGGAGCCGGGCTATACCAAGCTCTATACGACGCTGAACAGCAGGCCGCAGTGGCCGGCATGGAGCCATGCGGGCACGGCCGTCGTCGATGGCGTGGGGTGCGCGAAGAACGAGGATTACCACATCCACGCGCTCCTCTCGATCTACCAGGACGGCATACGGCTCGGCTTGCCGGATTCGATCGGGCGCGGCAGCGGCTGTTCGTACGAAATGCACACCCACGACATCACGGGCATCCTGCACGTCGAGACGGATGTGCCCAAGGTGTTCACGCTGGGGCAGTTCTTTGCGTTATGGGGACAGCCGCTCGGCACCGCGGCGGTGGCGGGGCTGCCCGGCACGCCGACCTATTACGTGATCGACGAGGAAACGGTGACGCGCTTCACGGGTGATCCGGCCACGATCGCGCTGAATGCGCACCGCGAGATCGTGATCGTGACCGGTACGCCGCCAGCGCAGGTGCCGCGGTATGACTGGGGTGCGACCGGCTTGTGACGCTGATGCCGAACGTGTCAGCCGTACGCGCCGCCCGTGTAGAGCAGGTCGAACAGCCGCGAGATGGTGGCGATGAGCGCCGTCGTGCCCACCAGCATCGTGACTACGACGAGCAGGATCACGAACCAGTGCGACGCGGAGCGGCGGCCGGAGTTGCGGTTGTAGCGGGCATCCCATTTCTCGTCCGGCGTGAGGCCGAGGATCAGTGCTTCGCCGAAGCCGACGAGCCAGGACAGGATCAGGGGCAGCAGGACCCAGAACGGATTCGGCGCGTGGCCGAGGCCGTACACGAGGCCGGCGGCCGGCAGGCTGCAGATGTGGAGCAGGCCGAGGCGGTCGACGCTGCCCTTGAGATAGAAGCGGTGCGCGCCGAGTCCGCCGAGCAGGAAGGCGAGGGCGGTGGCGAATGTCTTGTTCTTGTGTTGCGACATCGAATAAATGTTGAAAGGAAAGTCATCAGTATCGTCCAAAAGCGGCCTCCATAGTGGCGGAGAGTCGCGAAATCGGCGATAATCTTGGATTCGGCCGGGACTGCGCGCCAGCGTTCTTGGTTTTTATGTAAATGCTTGCTGATGCAGGATAGAGCGCGCTATAATCGTCGGCTTTCTCCGTCCAGCTTACTTTTGGAAATATTATGGTCGTTATTCGTTTAGCTCGTGGTGGTGCCAAGAAGCGCCCGTTCTACAACATCGTTGCAACCGACTCGCGCAATCGCCGCGACGGCCGTTTCATCGAGCGCATCGGTTACTACAACCCGATGGCTTCGGGCAAAGAAGTCGCCCTGAACGTCACCGCTGACCGCCTGTCGTACTGGCAAGGCGTGGGCGCACAGCTGTCGCCGGCTGTTGCTCGCCTGGTGGCTACGCAAAAGGCTGCTGCCTAATACAGCGAAGGTTTTACGGTTTGACCGATTCTGCAGCACATTCGACATCGGCATCCGCGCAAGCGGTGCCTGACGACCTGATCCAGGTCGGCCACATCACCGGCGCCTACGGGCTCCGGGGCGGCGTCCGCGTGACGCCCTATTCGATGGATGCGGATGCGCTGCTGAGCGTCAAAACCTGGTGGATCGACAAGCCGTCGCTGCGTGCCGTGCAAATGCGGAACGCGAAGTACCACAGCGGCGACGTGACGGCCACGCTGGTCGACGTGACCGACCGCGAAGCGGCCGAGGCGCTCAAGGGTGCCACGGTGCAGGTCTCGCGATCGGACTTTCCGGAACTCCCGGAAGACGAGTATTACTGGACCGACCTGATCGGCTTGGATACGGTCAACTTGCAGGGCGAAGCGCTCGGCAAGGTCTCCGACATGATGCACAATGGCGCGCAGTCCATCCTGCGGATCACGCCCGTGCCCGATCCGAACGCCGCTCCCGATGCGAAAGCGCCGGAGCGGCTGGTGCCGTTCGTGGACCAGTACGTCAAGACGGTCGACTTGCAAGCCAAAGTGATTACCCTGGACTGGGGCCTGGATTATTGATCCCGTCCACCTGAAGCGAGGTCCCGATGCAGTTTGACGTCGTGAGCTTGTTTCCCGAAATGTTTGCCGCATTGACGCAGTCGGGCGTGACCCGGCGCGCGCACGAGCAGGGCCTGTGGAATTTGTCGATCTGGAATCCGCGCGATTTCACGACGGACCGCCACCGCACCGTGGACGATCGCCCGTATGGCGGCGGTCCCGGCATGGTGATGCTGGCCAGGCCGCTCGAAGCGACGATCAACGCGGCGAAGCAGCGCCAGATCGACATGGGCTTGCCCGCACCACGCGTCGTGTTCATGTCGCCGCAAGGCAAACCGCTGACGCACGAACGTGTGATGGGCTTGAAGCACGAGCCCGGTCTCGTCGTGCTGTGCGGACGCTACGAAGCGGTCGACCAGCGTTTGCTGGACCGTGTCGTCGACGAGGAAGTCTCCCTCGGCGATTTCGTGCTGTCCGGCGGAGAACTCCCTGCGATGGCGCTGATGGATGCCGTGGTGCGGCAGTTGCCCGGTGTGCTGGGTGACGACGCCTCCGCGGTCGAAGACAGTTTTGTCAACGGCCTGCTGGATTCGCCGCATTACACGCGTCCGGAAGTCTATGAAGGCGTGGCCGTGCCGCCCGTGCTGATGGGTGGCAACCACGCCGAGATCATGAAGTGGCGCCGCCAGCGTATGCTGGAGGCGACCGCGAAGAAACGGCCGGATCTACTGGACAAGGCGCGTGACGCCGGTCTGCTGACGAAGGCCGACGAGCAGTTTCTCGCAACCTTGCAAAAGGTCGCGGAATAAAGGCGGTGCCCATCGGGGTATCGCGTGTTTTAATCCCATCCTCTACCGGGCATCGAACGCGCCGGCAAGATGGTAATAGGAGTCATACAAATGGATCTGATCCAGCAACTCGAGCAAGAAGAGATTGCGCGCCTCGGCCGCAACATCCCTGATTTCGCACCGGGCGACACCGTTGTCGTCAGCGTCAACGTCGTCGAAGGCAACCGCAAGCGCGCCCAGGCATACGAAGGCGTCGTCATCTCGCGTCGTAACCGCGGCCTGAACTCGAACTTCATCGTTCGCAAGATCTCGTCGGGCGAAGGCGTCGAGCGTACGTTCCAGCTGTACTCGCCGCTGATCGCTTCGATCGAAGTGAAGCGTCGTGGTGACGTGCGTCGTGCGAAGCTGTACTACCTGCGCGAGCGTTCGGGCAAATCGGCACGTATCAAAGAGAAACTGCCGACTCGCAAAGTCGCTACGACCGCTGCTGCGAAGTAATAGCGTCTGTGCTAGGGAAAAGGCATCCGGTCGGATGCCTTTTTCTTTTGGAGAAAGCCCTTGGCAAAACTGCACATCGATCCCAAGCGCCTGCCCGTCGACGCGATCGCCGGCGAGCCCGCGTTGCCGGCCGAGCGCCTGGAGGTGGCCTGGCTGCGCGAGCGCCTCGCCCATCCGTCGTCGTGGGTGCCGGAATTGCCCGAGGACATGCGCGAGCGCTTCCCCACGCTGCGCCGCGCGGCCGTCCTCGTGCCCCTCGTGCGCCGGCCGGACGGCCTCACGGTCTTGTTGACGCAGCGCACCGAACACCTGAGCAACCACGCGGGCCAGGTCAGCTTCCCCGGCGGCCGTGCGGAAGAGGACGACTCGTCGCCCATCGAAACCGCGCTGCGCGAGACGGAGGAAGAGATCGGCCTCACGCGCCGCCACGTCGAGATCGTCGGCGTGCTGCCCGACCACGTCACCGCGTCCGCCTACATCGTCACGCCCGTCGTGGGCCTCGTCACGCCGCCGTTCGACCTCACGGCCGAATCGAACGAAGTGGCCGACATCTTCGAAGTGCCCTTGCGGTTCCTCATGGACGGCATGAACCACCAGATCATGTCGTTCGACCTGCCGGACGGCGCCGGCCGCCGCAGTTTTTATGCGATGCCGTACGAGCGCTTCTTCATCTGGGGCGCGACAGCAGGTATGCTCCGGAATTTGTTTCATTTGTTACGCGCCTGACCAGGCACGTCGAAAAACCTGCTGCGCGTTGCATATTGGCGGGGGCGCCTAGTCCTGCGATGCTCACTGTACTTTCGTACAGCTGCGCTTCTCGGCCAAATCTGCTGCCGCTCGTGACGGTTTTTCGAGGTGCCTTAAAGGGCATAGACTCCGGTCGGTCTCTGCGCTACCCTAGCGGGCAAATGAAGTAAGGCAACAACGTACAAAGGACCGTGCATGACTTTTTTCTCCATTCTGTGCGCGCTGCTCATCGAACAGCTGAAGCCGCTGCGCGCGGATAACCAGATCTACGCCGAGATCAAGCGCTTTGCCATGAAGATCGAGAGCTGGTTCAATGCCGGCCAGGTCAGTCATGGCCGGCTGGGCTGGTTCCTGATGATGGCCGCGCTGATGGTGCCGACGGCCGTCATCTACGGCGTCCTCGTGTACTACCGCTTCGTGTTCGCCGCGTTCGCCTGGAACGTGCTGATCGTCTACCTGACGCTCGGTTTCCGCCACTACAGCCATTACTTCACGTCGATCCAGTTCGCCCTCAACGCGGGCGACGAGGCGACGGCGCGGACACTCCTGGCCGAGTGGGCCAGGATCGACACGGTCGGCATGGATACCGCCGAGATCGCCCGCATCGCCGTCGAAAAATCCCTGATCACGACGCACCGCAACGTGTTCGGTGTGTTCTTCTGGTTCCTGATGCCGCTGGGCCCGGCCTGCGCCGTCATGTACCGCGTGTCCGAATACCTCGCGCGCGCGTGGAACGAACCGGATCATATGCGCAACGAGGCGTTCGGCCAGTTCGCGGCCCGTGCGTTCTACTGGATCGACTGGATCCCAGTGCGCCTGACGGCGATCGCGTTTGCCGTGGTCGGCAATTTCGAGGATGCGATCTATGCGTGGCGCAATTTCGCCAATCGTTGGACCGACGAATCGAAAGGCATCATCCTGGCCGCGGGCGGCGGCGCGATGGGCGTGCGCCTCGGCAGCCCGGCCGAGAACGCGCCGCACGTCCTGCCGGCCGACGCGGCGACGGTCGACAGCACCGCCAGCGAGGACGACATGCTGCCCGGCGACGAGCCGAGCGTGCGCGCACTGCAAAGTACGGTCGGCCTGGTCTGGCGCGCGCTGTTATTATGGATGCTGCTCCTGCTGTTGCTGTCGGGCGCAGTCCTGCTCGGTTGATGTCCATCGTGCCGGTTCGACAAGAGCCGGCACATGGGGCTCGTCCGCAGGTCTTCTATAAGATATAATAGTCGGGTTGTTCTCATCCACGCCTTTGTTCAGAAGCCGCACTATGGCCGACTCACCGCAAACCGGGAAAGGCGCCGACGAATTCTTCATTCTCGGCGTGACAAGTAAGGGCAGGCAATTCCGCCCGAGTGACTGGGCCGAGCGTCTGTGCGGCGTCATGTCGTGTTTCCGGCCGGCCGGCAGCGGTGGCCCGAACGCCCACCTGAAGTTCTCGCCCTACGTGCACCCGACCGTCGTGAACGGTGTCAAGGCGGTCGTCGTGAACAATGCCCTCAAAAGCATCGAACCGCTGGCCTACCACTTCGTGTGCAATTTCGCCAAAGACAACGACCTGCAAGTCGTCGAGGCGTGCTTCGTCCCGCCGGCGGACGAAAAAAAGAAGTCCTGATCTACCTCAAACCCTCATCGATGCACCATGGGTAGCTTGAACGTTTGACGTTGGAGCTCGCCATGGAAGTCGGAAAACTCTGCACGGTCGACACCGTCTGCTGCGCCCGCGATGAAAGCGTGCAGGGCGCGGCCTTACTCATGCGCAAACATCACGTGGGCGACATCGTCGTCGTCGACGACGTCGATGGCGAACGCACGCCCGCCGGCATCGTCACGGACCGCGACATCGTCGTCTCCGTCGTCGCCCTCGGCCTCGATCCGGCCGGCCTGCAGGTCGGCGACATCATGACGGACGACCTGCTCACGGCCGACGAGCACGACGACGTCTCCGTCACCATCGAACGCATGCGCCTGCGCGGCATCCGGCGCGTGCCCGTCGTGGGCGAGGGCGGGCGCCTCGCGGGCATCGTCAGCGCGGACGACCTGCTCGGCTTCCTGGCCGAGGAAATGGAAGACCTCGCCCGCATCAGCCCTTACCAGCAACAGCACGAACGCCGGGTGCGGCAATAATGGTAAGCCTGGCCTAAGTACCCGTCTGTTACCATGTCCCGAGGACAACAGTAACTGACGGAGTGACATGAGCTTGACGTTTTTCCAGCGCGGCCTGGCCGCTTATACGGTCGCGGGCGGCCTGACGTTCATCGCGGCCGGCAGCGCCTTCGCTTTCGACCTGCCGAAGGGCGTCGTGCAAGGCCCGTCCGTCGAAGGCATCACGGAATACCGGCTGCCGAACGGCCTGAAAGTACTGCTGTTCCCCGATTCGTCGCGACCCACCGTCACCGTCAACGTCACGTACCTCGTCGGCTCGCGCCACGAGAATTATGGCGAGACGGGCATGGCCCACCTGCTGGAACACCTGATGTTCAAGGGGAGCCCGAAGCATCCCGACATCACGCGCCAGTTCCAGGACCGCGGCATGCAGTTCAACGGCACGACGTCGCTCGACCGCACGAATTACTACGAAGTGTTCCAGGCGTCGGACGATAACCTCAACTGGGCGCTGGGCATGGAAGCGGACCGCATGACGCATTCCAGCATCGCGAAGAAGGACCTCGATTCCGAAATGACGGTCGTGCGCAACGAGTACGAAAACGGCGAGAACTCGCCGGGTGCCGTCCTCATGAAGCGCATGCAGAGCGTGGCCTACGACTGGCATTCGTATGGCCGCTCGACGATCGGCAACAAGAGCGACATCGAGAACGTCGGGATCTCGAACCTGCAGAATTTTTATCACACGTATTACCAGCCGGACAATGCCGTGCTGCTCGTCGCGGGCAAGTTCGATCCCGCGAAAACCCTGCTGTCGATCAACCGCCTGTTCGGCGCGATCCCGAAGCCGAAACGCACGTTGCCGGAATTCTGGACGGTCGAGCCCACGCAGGACGGCGACCGTACGTTCACCGTGCGGCGCCAGGGCGACGTGCAGATCGTCGCGCTCGGCTACAAGGTGCCGTCCGGCCTGCACGACGACAGCGACGTGCTGAGTTTCGCCTCGACCATCCTCGGCGATTCGCCGACGGGCCGCCTCCACAAGCTGCTCGTCGAGACGGGCAAGGCGAGCCAGGTATTCGCCTATGGCCAGACGGGCTATGCGCCCGGCCTGCAATACTTCGGCGCCGTGGTGAAGAAGGACGCGCCGCTCGAACCCGTGCGCGCCGCCCTCACGCAGGCCGTGGAAGAGTTCGCCAAGAACCCGCCGACGCCGGAAGAAATGGAGCGCACGAAGCGCACCTTCCTGAACGAATTCGAGCGCAGCCTGAACGATCCGCAGCAGGTCGGCGTCGCACTGTCGGAAGTGATTGCGCTGGGCGACTGGCGCCTGTTCTTCGTCGGCCGCGACCGCGTCAACAAGATTACGTCGGAACAGGTTGCCGCGGCAGCGGGGCGCTATTTCAAGCGCGATAACCGCGTCACGGGCGAGTTCATCCCGGACGACAATCCGCAGCGCGCCGTCATCCCGCCCGCGCCCAGCGTGCAAAGCCTGCTCAAGGATTTCAAGCCGCAGGCATCCACCCTGAGCGCCGAGGACTTCGATCCGAGCCAGGCCAACATCATGAAACGCACGACGCTGACGACGGCGGGCGGGGTGAAACTGGCCTTGCTGCCGAAGAAGAACCGCGGCCAGACGGTCACCGTCGACCTGCGCCAGCACATCGGCGACGAGCAGAACCTGTTCGGCAAGGCGGCACTGCCGGGGCTGACGAACGCGATGCTGATGCGCGGCACGACGAAGTACGACCGCGTGCAGCTGGCCGACGCCTTCGACAAGCTCAAGATTTCCGGCAGCCTCACGCACTTCCAGACGACGCGCGACAACCTGCCCGAAGCGCTGAAACTCGTCGCCCACGTGCTGCGCGAACCGAGCTTTCCGGCTGCCGAATTCGAACAATTGCGCCAGCAATCGATCGTCGGGCTGGAAGCGAGCCGCAGCGAGCCGACCAACGTGGCATCGCGCGCGCTGAACGAGCATTTTGATGTTTATCCCAAGGGCGATATCCGCCACGAAACGACGCTTGAGGAAGATCTTGCGGACCTCAAGGGCGCGACGCTGGACCAGGTCAAGGCCTTCCACCGCGACTACTACGGCACCGTGCCGGCCGAGATGGCCATCGTGGGCGATTTCGATGCGCAGGCGATCGCGCCGCTCGTCGACCAGCTGTTCGGCCGGTGGAAGGCCCCGATGCACGTGGCGCCCGTGCTGCGCAAGAACGGCGACATCGCGCCCATCCATACGTTCCTGAATACGCCCGACAAGGAAAACGGTTTTTATACGGCGCGGATCAACGTCGATCTCAACGTCGAGGATCCGGATTATCCGGCGCTGATGCTGGCCGATTACATCTTCGGCGGGGGCGGCATGCGCTCGCGCCTGATGGACCGCATCCGCCAGAAAGAGGGGCTGTCGTATGGCGGTGGTTCGAACCTTGTCCCCGGCGACCTCGACCGTGCCGGCATGTTCGCGATCAGCGCCATCGCCGCGCCGCAGAACCTGGCCAAGGTGGACGCCGCCGTGCGCGAGGAACTCCTGCGCGTGCTCAAGGATGGCTTCACGACGGCGGAACTCGCCGGTGCCAAGTCGGGTCTGATGCAACAGAGGATCCAGAACCGTGCCGACGACGGCGCGCTGGCCGCCGGCTGGACGTCGTACATGTATCGCGGCCGCACCTTCGAGTGGTCGGCCGAGTTCGAGCAGCGCTTGATGGCCGTCACCTTGCCCCAGCTGAACGCGGCATTCCGCAAGGCGGTCGACCCCGCGAAGATGTCCGTCGTCATGGCTGGAGACAAGGCAAAAGTGAAACCTGCACCCTGATTGCAACACTCGGCCGTTCGTTAACTTGCAGAATGGCTGAGAAACTTGGTCAATGCCCGGGACGGGCGCTATCATGTTGCCTGAGCGCAGTATTGCTTGTAGGAAGCAAAGCTTGCGTCGGGATATTGAAAAGGAAGCATGATGAAGGGCATGACCAAGCAGACTCCGAGCGGCATTTCGTATGCAGGCAAGGTAGTGCTGGTAACCGGGGGCGCCAGCGGCATCGGCCGGGCGACGGCGCTGGCATTCGGACGCGCGGGCGCCTGTGTCGTCATCGCCGACACGTCGGTCGACGGCGGCCACATGACTGCGGCCCTGATCGTCGAAGCGGGCGGCAAGGCGCTGTTTGTGAAATCCAATGTCACGGTCGCGGCGGACGTCGAGGCCTTGATGGACAAGGCGGTCGGCCATTACGGCCGCATCGACTGCGCCGTCAATGGCGCCGCTGTCGAGGAAGAATACCTGCCGCTGGCCGAAGGCGAGGACGACCAGTTCGACCGCATCATGGGCGTCAACGTCAAGGGTGTCTGGCTGTGCATGAAGAGCCAGCTACGCCAGATGCTCAAGCAGGAAGGCGGCGGCGTGATCGTCAACATCGCGGACGCCGGCGGTCTCGTGGCGGCACCGCACCGCGCCATCTACTCGGCGTCCAAGCACGCCGTCGTCGGCCTGACGAAGAGCGCGGCCGTCGAATATGCCAAGGACGGCATCCGCGTCAACAGCGTGTGCCCGGGCGCCGTCAAGACCCCGATGCTGGCGCGCATGCTCGAGCGCGAGCCGGGGCGCGACAAGAAGCTCAAGGCGGCGCATCCGATGGGACGCATCGCCGACCCGTCCGAAATCGCCAACGCGGCGCTGTGGCTATGCTCGGAGCAGGCGTCGTTCGTCACCGGCCACCAACTGGCCATCGATGGCGGCCTGACGGCGATCTGACGGGCGTTTGCCTACCGTTTCTTGTGGGTGGCGCGCTGTTGCTTCGCTTGCGTGCTCACCCGGGCCTGGCGTGCCTTGTATAGCGCCACTGCATCCTCGCGCGCACGCGTGAGCGTCCGCATGTCCGGATGGTCGTCGTGCGGCGAAAAATACTCGGCCGACTGCGCGTCGACGACGAGCTTGATGGCGGTGGCGTCGTCGAGGTCGTACAGCTCGGTCAGCAGGGTGGCGACTTCGTCGAGATAGGCTTCGTAGGTCAGGTTGGTCATGGCGTTGTTGTTGTAAAAGTTGATCAGCCGGCGCTCAGCTCGGCCACGAAGTCGTACATGTCGCCCCGGAAATAGGAGCGGCAGAATTCCACGGCCTGGCCGTCCGGCAGAAAGCCCAGCCGTTCCACGCACAGGCCCGCATCGCCTTCCCGCGATTGCAGCAACTTCGCCTGCTCGGCGTTCAGCAGCAGCGCGGACAGGCGCTGCAGCGCGCGCACGGGGCGCTTGCCGTTCGCTTCCAGCGCTTCGTACATCGACACGTCCACCGCATCCAGCGAGGGCAGGGCGGACGCGGCAATCGTCGCGTATTCCAGGCACATCGGCATGTCGTCGGCGTAGCGGATGCGGTTGAAGCGATAGACGGCGGCGCCCGGCGAGAGACCGAGACGCAGCGCTTCTTCCGGCGTCACCAATCCTTCCGAGCGCTTGAGCCAGACGCTGCGCGGCGTACGGCCGCGCGAGCGCATGTCTTCCGAAAACGACGTCAGCTTCGCGAAATTCTTTTCGATGCGCGTGTTGATGAAATTGCCGGACCCCGCGCGGCGCACGAGCAGGCCTTCCTCGACGAGGCCGTCGATCGCCTTGCGCACCGTGATGCGCGAGACGTCCAGTTCGGCCGCGAGCTGGCGCTCGGCCGGCAAGGCTTCCGCCGGGCCGTAGACGCCCCGGTCGATCGCGTCGCGCAGGGCGCGCTGCAATTGCTGGTAGAGCGGCAGGTTGCTGGTGGCGGAGAGCTGGTGCATCAGCTGCGCGAGGTGGGACATGCGGCGGGGTTCATTGGCAAGCGATCCCCGGATGATACCAAAAAAAGACCGCCCGTCACTTCGGCCGGGGATTGGCCAGCTTCCGGTCCGGCTGCAACAGCTTGCCCGAGCGCACCGCCGCGACGGCCGCCGACACCGAGCGCGCCACGTTGCGCACCTCGTCCTGGAACGCCGTGTCCTTGTCGAGCGTGGCGTGGCTGTCCGCATACGATTCGTAATAGCCGACGTAGCGGTCGAGCAGGGCGGTGGGGCCCGCGTCGATCAGGCCCATCCAGTCGAGCCAGTCGGACAGCGAGCGCCGCGTCGATTCGATGCCGGCCACGTCGCCATGCACGACGAGACCGTAGACGCGTCCCGCGAGATGCTTCGGATAGTGCCAGTCCTGCTCCAGCGCCTTCGCTTCTTCCGCCTTCTTGCCGTGCGTGGAGGTGGGATCGGGGTTGCCGCCGTCGGCGCACACGAGGCGGTCGATCATCAGCTTCAGCACGGAGGGTGACTGGTACCAGTACGTGGGCGTGAGGATGATGACCCCGTGCGCGGCCACCCAGCGCTCGTAGATCTCGTTCATCCAGTCGTTTTCCTGGTTCAGCGAATGGTTCGGGTAGCAGCTGCACGGCCAATGGCACAGCGGCATCGCCGTCGACACGCAGGCCTTGCACGGGTGGATGTGGCGGTCGTAGTCGGAAATGAGGCGCGACAGGTCGAGCAGGTCCGTCTCCATGCCCTCGGCCGCGATGGCGGCCTCGCACAGCGTCGCGAGCCGCCACGTCTTCGAGATCTCGCCCGGGCAGCTGCCGTCGTTGCGCGCCGCGCCATTAATCAAGAGGATGCGGCTCGGCGTCGCGGAATCTTTCTGGCGCGCCTCGGCGGCCAGCAGGCGGTCGTGCGCCTCTTTCCATTCGACGGATAAATCGTAGTCCGGGTCGGCGAACCCGGGGCCGGCCTTCACCGTGATCGGCGCCTTGTGCGAATCGACGTAGGCCCGCCACGCGACCTCTTCGACGGCTGCCAGTTCCTTGGCGACGGCCTGGTAGGCGGGATCGTAGAAGTCGCGTGAAAAAACGACGTGGAACTCGTCGCGGGTGAGCTTCGCGGGCGCCTGGCCCTTGCGTACGGTCGTCATGGCCGCCCTTTTCAGTAGAGTTGCGGCGATTATCGGCCGCATGCTCCGGCTCTGCCCGTACGGTAAGTCACACAGACGAAAAAAAGCGGCGCGAACCGTAGTTCGCGCCGCCTTGTCTGCCGGTGATCCGGCCGGGATTACTTGGCCGCCATCGCACCCGTCGGGTGGTTCAGCAGCAGGATCCAGTACTTGGCCGTGTCGGACAGGCCGCCGCCGGCTTTCACTTGCTGGAAGGTCTCGATGGCCTTGTCCTTCTGGCCGGCTTTCGCGTAGGCCATGCCCAGGCGCAGCTTGGCTTCGTCCGGCGACTTCAGGCCGCCCTTGGCGATACCTTGCTGGATGAACGGGATGCCCTTGTCGAACTGGTCCATCGTGACGTACGCCCAGCCCAGGTTGACGAGACCAGCACCGGTCTTGGCCTTGGCGGCGCCCGCTTCGCCCGCGGCGATGTTTTTCGCATCGCTTGCGGCTTCCTTGGTGGCGCGGTCGCGCAGCTGGCGGTCCTTGGCGGCGCCGCTGCCCGTGCCCAGCACGCCGGCGGCGAAGCCCGCGTCGACGACCTTCTTCGCTTCGGTCGGGAAGCCATCCTTCATGGCCAGCTCGGCCAGTTCCGTGTAGGCGTCCGACGACATCTGCTTGACGGCCGCGAATTCGAGACGCAGCACGTCAGGAATGTTGGCGTCCTGGAAGCCCGGCTTGCGCACGATGCCGCGGCTGATCAGGTCGGTCCAGAAATCGTCGGTCGGGTAGTAGGCGGCCAGTTTTTCCAGGCCGCGCAGGTAGGCGGCATCATCCTTGACCTTGTTCGCGGCCGACGCGTACAGGCGCAGGTCTTCCTGGGTCGGGGTCTTGCCGGCCTGTTCCGCTGCCTGCAGCACCGGTTCCTGGGCTTTCAGCGCCGACGCGTAGTCGCCGCTCAGGTAGTACGAGCGGATCAGCGCCGAGTTGATCTGGTCCGTCGACTTGCCCGATGCCTGGATCTGCTTGTACAGCTCGATCGCCTTCGGATAATTCTTGGCGTTGTAATACATCGTGGCCAGCGCCTGCGTGAAGTTCCCCTTGTCCGCGTCCGGCAGCTTGCCCGACGCCAGGATCGCTTCCAGCGCGCCGATCGCCATCTGGTCGTCACCCGTCGACGTGCCCAGCGACAACTTCATACGGTTCAGCACATAGGTCTCGTACGGCGTCTTGTCCGGGAACGCTTCGGCCTGGGTGATGCGGTTCTTCACCTCGCCATAGTTCTTCGCGTCCATCAGCGGCTTGATCTGCGCCGGGTCGAGCAGCTTGTACAGTTCCGGGCGGACGGAGTCAGGCTTCGGCGCGGGCGCCTCGGCTTTCTTGTCCTGCGCCGACGCGCTGTGCATCAGGGCCGGCGCGGCGTTCAGGCCAAGGGCGGCCAGCATCATGGCAAGGCGGGCGAAACGGAATTGGGACATTGAAAAATCCTCTCTTAATGACGATAAAATTGCACCGCTCAGTGGCTGTAATGGCTTCAAATACATACGCCGACGGTGCTGGTGCCGATCTCGGACAAAGCGTGCATTGTCCCACAAACTGCTGACGGGCGTGGCAATTGTGCCCCAGCCGTGCGACGTCGGTATGCGGCGTTACAAGTGGTTACCCGACGCGGTCAAAAGCCGGGAACCGGACACTGCCCCGTCGCCTCGATGTCGCCGGCCAGCCAGGACCGGACCGCGTCCAGCGCGGGCGGTGCGAAGCCATAAGTCATCAGCGCGGGCGCCGCGACGTCGAGCGCCTGGTACGGATTCCACAGCGCGAGGTGCAGGTCCGGCGTCCACGTGGCTCGCGCGTGCGCGCCGTAGCGGCGGCGCGACGTCGACGCGAGGATCGTGAAGCGGCCGTCGTCCGGCAGCGCATGCCAGTCGAACGTTTCCGCATCCGCGAACGTCACGAGGTCCACGTCGAACAGCGTCGCCAGCATCGCCGCGATGGCGCTGGCCGGCACGCCCGCTTCCGACACGCCGTCGCTGACCACGTCCTGGCGCGCGACGAGGCGCACCTTGCTGCCCGGTGCGGGACGCTGTGGATTGCCACGCGCCGTGAGCGCCCGGCGCCACGCGTCCGCCATCAGCGCGCGGTCGGCGTCTTCGGTCGCGTACTGCACGGCGCCGGCTGGATGGGCGCGCGCGAGGCGGTCCAGGCGTGCCAGGCGCGCATGCACGTCGGCCAGCGGCAGGCGGCCGTCCCCGATGGCGGCCGCGATCGCCGCGATCGTGCGTTCCTGTGTGTCGCGGCTGCCGATGGCCATCACCATGTCCGCGCCGGCCCTCAGCGCGTTCACGGCGGCGTCGCCGGCATCGTACCGGTGCGCGATCGCGTGCATGTCCATGCCGTCCGTGATGATCACGCCGTCGTAGCGCCACTCGGTGCGCAGCAGGTCGTGCAGGATCGCGCGCGACATCGTGGCCGGATTGTCGGCGTCGAGGGCGGGGTAGACGATGTGCGCCGTCATCACGGCCGGCGCGTGCGGCGCGGCCGTGCGGAACGGCGCGAATTCGAAGCGCTCCAGTTCCGGCAAGGGTTTGTCGACCGTGGGCAGGTCGCGGTGCGAATCGACGTGCGTGTCGCCGTGGCCGGGGAAGTGCTTGACGCAGCAGGCCACGCCTTCGCTGTCGCTGCCCGCCATCCACGCGAGCGCGAGGGCCGTGGCGCGATCCGGATCGGCGCCGAACGAGCGCTCCGCGATCACGGGATTGCGCGGGTTGTTGTTCAGGTCCAGCACGGGCGCGAAGTTCCAGTTGAAGCCCAGCGCGCGGATCGCGCGCGCGACGGCCGCGCCCACGTCGCGCGCGAGCGGTTCGTCGCCCGCCGCGCCGAGCGCCATCGCGGACGGCGGCGGCGGCACCCACAGCGCGCGCACGACGGCGCCGCCTTCCTGGTCGAGCGCGATCAGCGCGAGCTCGCCCATCGCATCTTTCAAATCGCTCGTGAAACGCGTGAGCTGTGCGGCGTCCGTCATGTTCTGGCGGAACAGGCAGGCGCCGCGGATGCGGTTGGCGCGGATGAAGTCGGCCGTGTCGGCGTCGAGTGCCGTGCCGAACAGCCGGATCATGATCAGGCGGCCGGCAAGTTGGCGCAAATCGTTCGTGTGCATCAGTGCGGCTCAGTGTGTTTTTGTGACTTTGTTCAGGTGGCGCGGCTTGTCCGGATCGAGTCCGCGCGCTTTCGACAAGTGCGCCGCCATCACGTAGAACGCGTTGATCGCGACGATCGGGTCGAGGTCCGCGCAGGTCGACACGGGCAGGTCGAGGTCGCGCGAGGCGATGTCGGCCGGCGCTGCGAGCAGCACGCGCGCGCCGCGGCCGCGCATCTCGTCGGCCAGCGCGACGAGACCCGCTTGCGCCGGGCCCCGCGTCGCGAAGATCAGCAGCGGATAGCCCTCATCGATCAGCGCCATCGGGCCATGCTTGATTTCCGCGCCGGAGAACGCTTCCGCCTGCAGCGCCGACGTCTCCTTGAATTTCAGCGCCGCTTCCAGCGCGATCGGGAAGCTGATGCCGCGGCCCACGACCATGATGTTGCGCGCCGGCGCCAACACCTCGAGTGCCGCCGACCAGTCGGTCCGCGCGGCCTGGCGCAGCGCGTCCGGCAGGGCGGCCAGGCCGTCCTTCAATTCCGCATCCTGCTGCCATTCCGCGACGAGGCGCGCGCCGGCCGTCAGGCTCGTGATGAAACTCTTCGTCGCGGCGACGCTGTGCTCCTTCCCGGCCCGAAGCGGCAGCGCCCATTCGGCCGCGCGTGCGAGCGGCGAATCGATGTCGTTCACGAGCGCCACGGTCGTCGCGCCGCCCTGGCGGAAGTAGCGGATCGGTTCGACGACGTCCGGGCTCTGGCCCGATTGCGAGATCGATATGGCCAGTGTGCCGGACGCCTGCAGCGGCGCCTTGTACAACGTGACGAGCGACATCGGCAGCGACGTCACGAGACGGCCCATGCGCGCCATGATCAGGTAGGCGAGGTAGCTGGACGCGTGGTCCGAACTGCCGCGCGCCACCGTCACCGCATTATGGAAGGAGGCGCCCCGCAGGTGGTGGCCCAGCGCGGCGTAGCGGTCGGCGTCGTTGGCCAGCTGCAGGGCGACGCAGTCGGCCGCGGACACGGCTTCTTCAAGCATCAGCGAGGTCACACTGTTCTCCTTCGATATAAACGGTTTTCAGGTTCAGGTCGCGGTCGAGCACGACGAGGTCGGCGAAGCAGCCCGGCGCGATGCGGCCGCGGCGCGTTTCGCCCAGGTAGTCGGCGGCGTTCGTCGACACGCGGCGCGCGGCGTCGGCGAGATCGAGGCCGATCGAGACGAGGTTGCGCAGCGCCTGGTCCATCGTCAGCGTGCTGCCTGCCAGTGTGCCGTCCGCGAGGCGCACGCCGCCCATGCATTTGTGGACGACCTGGCGGCCCAGCATGTACTGGCCATCGGGCATGCCCGCGGCGGCCGTGGAATCCGTCACGCAGTACAGGTGCGGGATGCAGCGCAGCGCCGTGCGGATCGCGCCCGGATGCACGTGCAACAGGTCGGGAATGATCTCCGCGTACTGCGCATGCGCGAGCGCGGCGCCCACCATGCCGGGATCGCGGTGGTGCAGGCCCGGCATCGCGTTGAACAAATGCGTGAAGCCGGCCGCGCCGTGCTCCAGCGCGCGCACGCCGTCGTCGTAGTTGCCGTTCGTGTGGCCGATCTGCACGCGGATGCCGGCGTCCGCCAGCTGCCGCACGAGAGACAGGTGGCCGTCGATCTCGGGCGCCACGGTGATCAGCCGCATCGGTGCCTGCGCGTTGAATCGCTCCACTTCCGCCATCGTCGCTTCGCGTGCGAACGGCGGCTGCGCGCCCAGCTTGCCCGAGTTGATGTACGGACCTTCCAGGTGCACGCCGAGGATGCGCGCTTCGTCCTTGCCGCGCTGCTCGCACGCGGTGCCGATGGCGGCGAGCGCGCGGTCGATGTCGTCCAGCGGCGCCGTCATCGTCGTGGCCAGCAGGCTCGTCGTGCCGTGCCGCGCATGCAGGCGGGCGATCACGTGCGGCGCGTCGCCGCCTTCCATCATGTCGCGTCCCGCGCCGCCGTGCACGTGCAGGTCGATGAAGCCGGGCAGGATGTAGTCGTCGCTGTTCGATGCCGGATCGGCCGCGTCGCCTTCGATGGCGGCGATCGTCGTCGTGCCGTCTTCGATGACGATGCGGCCGCGGATCCAGCCGTCCGGAGTCAGGATATTGCCTTGCATGGTGGGTCCTTTCATGCCGCGACGTGCAGCTCGATCATCCGTAATGCGCCGCGCGCGGAATCGCCTTCCGGCGCGCGGGCGCGGGCCGCGAGCGCGGGCGGGAGCCAGTCGCGCAGGGCGCTCCCCAGGCCGCCGCACAGCGCGAGGGGGAGACGCTCGTCCGGGTCGAGCGCGCGGGCGATGGCGGCCGCTTCCTCGCCGGCCTTCACCAGGATGGCGCGCGCGGCCGGATCGTCCGCGTGCTGCAGCACGAGCGGCGCGAGCGTGGCGTACGTCGTCTGCGTGGCCTGGCCGAGCCAGACCTGGATCGCGGCGCGGTTGCCGCCGCAGGCGTCGATAACGGCGTCGGCGAACGCGCTGCCGGGCCGGCGCCCGTCGAGCACCTGTTCGATATGGTTGATGGCGGCGAGGCCGATCCAGCCGCCGCTCGCTTCGTCGCCGGCGGGGAAGCCCCAGCCGCCCACTTCGCGCCGCGTGCCGTCGGGCTGCAGCACTTCGCCGACGCTGCCCGTGCCGATGGCGACGATGGCGCCGGGACGGCCGCCGTGCGCGCCCACAAGGGTAGAAAAAGCATCGGTTTCGAGGCGCAGCGCGGCGTAGCCGGGATCGGCGTCCACGAACGCCTGCGCCCACTGGCGATTGTGCACGCCGGCGAGGCCGAGACCGATGGCGATGCGGTCAAGCGAAGGTCGTTCGATGCCGGCCGCGGCGAAGGCCTGGGCGACGGCGTCCTGGACGGAAGCCCAGGCGCGGGCGATGCCCAGGCCGAGGCCGGACGGGCCGCTGGCGCCCTGGGCCAGTTCGACGACACCGTGGGGAGAAATCCGCGCAAGGCGCACGCGGGTGCCGGTGCCGCCGCCGTCGACGCCGATGAGATAGTCGATCATATGAGTGCTGTGCCGGGAAGGTCAGGGCACTATAGGCAGCACTGATAGGCTTGTCAACAGGTATTTAATTGGTATTGTCGGTCCGGTCGGCAGAGGCGGAATTGGTCTCGTCCGCGCTGCTGTAGACATCCATGTCGACTGGTGAATTGGTATTGAAGGCGGTATTGTCGCGCAGCCATTCGAACAGGATCGCCATCATGAACGGACCGACGAACAGGCCGATCACACCCAGGGTCGAGACACCGCCGAGAAGGCCGAACAGCACGGCGAGGAACGGCAGGTTGACGCGCCGGCCGATCAGCTTCGGGCGGATGAATTTATCGACGAGGAACAGTTCGAACGCGCCCCAGCAGAACAGGCCCAGCGCGGCGCCGGAATGGCCCTGGCCCAGCAGCAGCAGCGAGACGAGCGAGAACGACAGCGGCGCGCCGCCCGGCACGAGCGCGAAATACCCCGTGAGCACGCCCAGCAGCGCCGGCGCCGGCGCGCCCGCGATGGCGTAGGCGGCGCCGAGCACGCAGCCCTCGAGGATGGCGACGGAGACGAGGCCCAGCGCCGTGCCGCGCACGGACAGGGGGAACACGCGGCGCAGCATCGGATACTGGCGCGGCAGCGCGCGCATGCCGGCCGTGTCGACGTGGTGGATGGCGGCGGGGCCGTGCAGGTACAGGACGAACAGGGTGAGCAGGGCGAGGAACAGGTACAGCGCATTCGCGAGGATCGTCGAGCCCCACAGGCGCGCGGCGCCCGTCAGGTGCGGGGCGAAATCGCCGGCCGCGCTGCCGACGAGGCGGTTCAAGCCGCCGGGCAGGGCAAGGTGGTCGTTCCACCACTGGACCGCGTGTTCGGCCACCATCGGCAGGTGCGCGATCCAGACGGGGACGGGGATGCCTGTCTCGTTGGCGCGGGCCAGGAGGCGCTGCACGCCGGCGAGTTCGCCGCCCAGCGTATTCAGCAACAGGATGGATGGGCCGACGAAACCGAGGATCAGCAGGCCCACGAGGCAGGCCGCGCTGGCGGCCGGCGGCCAGCCGCGGCGCTGCAGGTGGACGTGCGCGGGCCAGGTGATCACGGCGAGCAGGCCGGCCCAGGCCAGCGCGCCGAGGAAGTGCTGCAGGAGGACGGCCAGCGCCAGCGCGAACAGCGCCGGCACGAGAAGTCTGGGGGAGCGCCGGTCCGTCATGCCTGCTGCAAGGCCGCGATGCGGTCCTCGCACGACGGGTGGCTGCTGAACAGGGCCAGCACGCCGCCGCCGGCGATACCCGCTGCGGCAAGGTTCTTCGGCAGGTCGGCGTGATCCAAGCCGCCCAGGCGACGGAGCGCGGCGATCATCGGGCGCGGCGTGCCCATGATCCGGGCGGCGCCGCGGTCGGCGCGGTATTCGCGCTGGCGCGAGAACCAGGCCACGATGATGCTGGCCACGAGGCCGAACAGCAGGTCGCACACGACGGAGGTGATCGTGAACGCGATGCCGGGACCGCGCTCCTCGCCGTCGCGGCGCAGGAACTGGTCGACAAAGTACGCGACGACGCGCGCCAGGAAGATCACGAACGTGTTCACGACGCCCTGGATCAGCGTGAGCGTCACCATGTCGCCGTTCGCGACGTGCGCCACTTCGTGCGCGAGCACCGCTTCCACTTCATCGTGCGTCATCGACGTGAGCAGGCCGGTCGACACGGCGACTAGCGACGCGTTCTTCGTCGCGCCGGTCGCGAATGCGTTCGGCGCGCCTTCGTAGATCGCGACTTCCGGCATCGCGATGCCGGCCTTCTGCGCCTGGCGCGCGACGGTGTCGAGCAGCCAGCGCTCGGTGGGGTTGGACGGCTGCGCGATCACGCGCGCACCGGTCGACCATTTCGCGATGGGCTTCGACAGCCACAGCGAAATGAAGGCGCCGCCGAAGCCCATCAGGCCGGCGAAGACGAGCAGGGCGCCCAGGTTCAGGCCCTTGGCCGTCAGGTATTGGTTAACGCCCAGCAGGCTCGCCGTGATGCCAAGCACGAGCATGATGGCGAGGTTGGTGGCAAGGAAAAGCAGGATGCGTTTCATGGTCGTATCTCTCATCAATAACAAGAATCGCGGCGCAAGCGGCCGTGGTCAAGGCGAAGGATAGGACAAGGAGGCATCTTGGAAAAGCGAAGTAAACAGAAGGATTTCTTCGAAAAAATGGAATTATAACTGACGCACGTCGGCTGGCGGGTTGTCCCAGTCGTCATCGCGGCCGTTCAGGTACGTGACGGGCAGCGCCGCGCGTGCGTCGGCCGCCAGGTCGTCCAGGCAGTGTACGCTGACCGCCACGTACTCTCCCCAGCGCGGCGACGTGCCCGTGCCGAACGGCCGGATGCCGCACGTGGCGCAGAACAGGTGGCGTTCCGTGCGCGTGTTGCAGCGGTATTCCGTCAGCGCGCCGGCGCCATGCAGAAGGCGGAACGCGGCCGCGGGCACGATCGCCGCCCAATTGCGCTGCTTGGTGCAGAGACTGCAGTTGCAGACGATCGTGCCGCGATCGAGGTCGATGTCGGCCGCGAAGCGCACGGCGCCGCAGTGGCAGCTGCCGTGCCAGGTGCGCACGCCGCCCGTCATTGCGCCGCTTTCACGAGCGGCAGTTCGACGTAGCTGCTGTGGTAGATGCGCTGCGTGGCCTTGCGGTAGTCCCCCGGCTGGGCGAAGAAGATGTTCGGCACGAACGTCTGCGGATTGCGGTCGTACAGCGGAAACCAGCTCGATTGCACCTGCACCATGATGCGGTGGCCGGGCAGGAACACGTGGTTCGCCGTCGGCAGCTCGATGCGGTACGCCAGCGCCTTGTTCGGCGCCAGCGCCTTCGGCTTGTCGAAGCCTTCGCGGTAGCGGCCGCGGAAGATGTCGCCCGCGACCATCAGCTGGTAGCCGCCCAGCGCCGGCTGCGATCCCACCTGGTCCGGGTACACGTCGATCAGCTTCACGACCCAGTCGGAATCCGTGCCGCTCGTCGACGCGACGAGGTGCGCGACCGGCTCGCCGCTGATCTTCACGGGCGCCGTCAGCAAGTCGGACACGAACGTCGCGACGTCCGTGCGGCCCGACGCCTCGCGCTGGTCGTCGACGAGCCAGCGCGGCCACGTCTGCCCCTTCGCTTCGTCGTAGCCGTACGGCGGAATCGGACGCTGGCGGAAGGGCACGGGCTTGGCCGGGTCGGACACGTATTCGTCGTAGCCCTTCGCATCGGCCGCGCCGCCCAGCTGGGCCTTCTGGTTCGCGGCCAGGCGCAGCGCGACGGGTTCGACGGCGCCGCTCGGCCACGCGGGCAGGCTGCGCCACTTGTTCGTGCCCGTCTCGAACGCGGTCACCGTCGGAATCGCGGGTACACGCTCATCGCCTTTCAGGTAGCGCGCGAGGAACGGTTTCAAGACCTGCTGGCGCCAGTACAACGCCGTGTCGCTGCCGAATTTCAAAGCGCCCAGCGTGGCGCCGTCGCCGATCGCGCCGCCGTGCGACCACGGGCCCAGCGACAGGAACACCTTGTTCTCCGTGTCGTGCGGCTTGATCGCCTTCCACACGGCGACGGCGCCGTAGATGTCTTCCGCGTCCCAGTAACTGTGCACGAGGAGCGTCGGCACCGTGACGGGCTGCCGCGCGAGGATAGTATCCATCGCCTGCTGCTGCCAGAACGCGTCGTACGCCGGATGCGCGACGACCTTGTTCCAGAAACCGCTCTGTTCCAGGCCCCGTTCGCGGCCCAGCGCGCCCGCGGAACCGGCGCGCAGGTACATGTCGTAGTCGTCGTAGTTCGTGACGGGCCACTTGGCCGTGTTCGCGCGCGTGACGACCTGTTCTAGCATGTACGACATATTGATCTGCCGGAAGGCGCCGTTGTGGAACCAGTCGTCGCCCTTCCAGCCGTCAACCATCGGATTCATCGGCACCGCGACCTTCAGCGCCGGGTGCGGATTCACGAGCGCCATCAGCGGCAAGAAGCCGTCGTACGAAATGCCGATGATGCCCACGCGGCCATTCGTCTCGGGGACGTTCTTCGTCAGCCACTCGATCGTGTCGTACGTGTCGGTCGAGTGGTCGACGGGCGTCGGGTTCAGCGGGCCATGCAGCGGGCGGTTCATCACGTAGTCGCCTTCGGAACCGTATTTGCCGCGCACGTCCTGCACGACGCGGATATAGCCTTCTCCGGCGATGACGTCGGCCGCGTTGTCGTAGCCCGTCAGGATCGTCTCCAGGTCGGCGCTGTCCGCGTGGTTCACGAGGCTGGACGCATCGTAGGGCGTGCGCGTGAGCAGGATGGGTGCGTTCTGCACGCCCTTCGGCACGATGATGATGGTGTTCAGCTTCGTCCCGTCGCGCATGGGGATCATCACCGTGCGCTTCACGTAGTTGAAGCCGGCGTCGGGCGCCCTGAATTCGGCCGGGGTCTCGGACGGGAGTTCCGCATACTGCGGCGCCGTCTGCGCGTGCGCGAAACCGGCGAGCGCCACTGCACCGATGAGCGGCGCGAGGCGGACTGGGAATGACGTCATCGATATCCTTGGGCGTGTCGTGGGCGGCGCCCGCTACATTAGCACAAGGACCAGGCGTTCAGCCGTGGGCGGTACGTGGCGCGGCGTGCGGATGGTCGAGCTGGACTTCCCGCAGCGCGGCCTCGAACAGCACCACGCGGCGCGTGCGCGGCAGCGCTTCCCACCACGCGAGCGGGAAGGTCAGGCGCCGGTCGGCCATGCGCACGAACGCGTCGAAGCCGGGCTGCGTCTCGAGGAGCACGATGGCTTCAATCAGATGCGCGGCGCGCACCTCGATGCGCAAGCCGTCCTCGTTCGCATAGGCCAGCACGCGGCTCACGTCCGCCCACGGCACGACGGTGTCGTCGGCGGCGAAGCAGTCCGGGAACACGCGCACGGCGGGGGCAAGCGTCGGCACCAGGCGGCGTTTGATACGGGCGAAGACGGATAGCATGACGACCTCCTTAGCGGGTCGTGTGCGAACCGCTGCGGTCGACGAGCAGCAGCTGGCCGCGCGCGACGGTCTTCGTGTCCGCGCGGTCGGGCTGGGAGACGACGTTGACCGAGGCGGTGCCCGGTCCGTGCACGACGATGTCGGCATGGGCGGCCGTCAGGCCGTGGCCATCGAGGCTGCCCGAGCCCGCGATCCGGGCGTCGACCTGGGCAACACGCCCATCGATGCGGGCGTCGCCCGGACCGTTCATGCGCAGCAGCAGGCGCTTGCCGGACATGCTCGCCTTCAGGCCGCCGGAGCCCGACAGGGCCGCGTCCAGCGTATCGCCCACGTTCGCCAGCGTGACGCCACCGGGGCCGCGGCCCCGCACCGTCGCCTTGCCCGTCTTGAGGCCGGCCGCATCGAGGTCGCCCGAGCCGGCCAGTTCCACGTTCAGGTCGCCCACCGTGCCGGCCAGCGCGACGTTGCCCGGCCCGTTCATGCGCAGCTGCGCCGTCCCGGCCTGCAGGCCGCGCACGGCCAGTTCGCCCGAGCCGTCCACTTCGCCGTCGAACTTGCGGATGGCGCCCGCGAGGCAGGCATTGCCCGGTCCGCGCTGCACGCTGCGCGCGCCGCCGTCGATGCGCAGGTCGCACCCTTCGAAGTCGCCCGAGCCGGACATCTCCAGGTCCAGTTCGCGCGCGCTGCCCGACAGCTGGACGTTGCCCGGCCCGCGCATGCGTGCCGTCACCTTGCTTGCGCGCAGGCCCTCCGCTTCCAGGTCGCCGGAGCCGCCGGCCTGCACGGACAGCGTGCCGCTCACGTCGGCCAGTTCCACGTCGCCCGGACCGTTCAGCGCCAGGTCGACGTCGCCGGCTTTCAGGCGCCGCAGCTCCAGGTCGCCGCTGCCGCTGGACGTCACGGTCAGCTGGCGCACGGTGCCGCTCGCGTGCACGTCGCCCGGGCCGTTGCCGGCCAGCGTGAAACGCTCGGCGTCGATGCGGTCGATCTCGACGTCGCCGCTGCCGGCCACCGTCAGGCGTTTGAGGGCGGACGCGCCGATGCGGACGGTGACCGTCTCGCGGCGCTTGCCGAAGTTGAAGAAGAAACCGTTGCGCTGCACGGGGCGCACGACGAGCGTGTCGCCGCGCACGACGGTCTCGATCTCGGCCAGCCGCTTGCGTTCGCCGCTCAGTTCCAGCGACGGCTTCGCCTGGGCGTCGATCACGACGTGGTAGGGGCCCGCCAGCTCGATCGAATTGAATGCCGTGATTGCGCGCTGTTCGGTGGCGACGGCATTGCCCGTGTCCTGCGGCCGGGCGAACGAGGCGGGCATCGTGACGAAGGCGCCGGCCGCGAGCGCGGCGGCCAGGACGGTGAGCTTGAGGGCGTTTTTCATGGTGTCGTCGTTGTTGTCTGCGGCAGCGCCGGGAGACTGCACGATACGGCAGGCAGGACGCCGGCGCAGCCGGCTTTCGACGAATGCGCGAAAACGGGGGACAGGCTGCGGAAAACAAGGAGTGGATGGAGTCGCTGTCATCCCCGCGAAGACGGGGATCCATACGGCGCTGACCAGGATGCTCGGCATGGGTTCCCGCTTTCGCGGGAACGGCGGGTTACTTGACGGCCGTGACCGTGAAGCCGGCCTGTGCGAGATCGTCCAGCAGCCCGCCGCAATCCGCGTCGTCATGCCGCGCCGCGAACAGGCTGCGCACGGGGACCACGTAGAAATGCGCGCGCCCATCCGCCACCTTCCCCATGCGCGCGATCCAGTCGCGGTTGCGCGCGCAGACGAGGCCCGCGTCCAGCGGCGCCAGCCGGGTCAGCGGGCTCCCGTCGGACGGCGCGCGGCCGCGCAGCAGGGCGTCGAAGTCGCGCGTGAGGCGCGCCGTGGCCGTTGCGGAGGGCGGCGCGCTGTCCACGACGTCCAGCAGCATCATCGTGCGGCGCGGCCCGGCGGCGCAGTAGGCGTGCATCATGCCCGTGCGGTAATCGATGTCGTGCACGGGGATATCCGGGCGCGCGCGTACGAGGGCCTCGGCGACGTTGGCGCCTTGTTTGTGGTCCGGCGCGGCGGACGCGAGCGAGGCCGCCTGGACCCGTGCGAATTGCAGCAGCGTGAATTCGTCGCTCATCTCGATCAGGCGCGCCCAGGACTGCGCCTGGGTGTCCGGGTCGGGCGCCTTCGCGAGCGCCTTGACGTCGAGGGCGTCGCGCCGGGCCATGTCGGCCTGCAGCGCGAGCGTGAGGATGCGCTGGCGCGCGTCGTTCAGCGTGGCAATGCCTTGCTCGTCGAGCTGGCGCAGGTCGCACCCCGGTGTCGCCGGGCCTTCCTCGCCATCGCCCACGCCTTCGACCGCCAGCGTGGCGGACGCGCGCAGCGCGGGCAGCACGGCGCGCGTGTAATAGGCGTCGAATTCGGCCGGCAGGCCGGCGGGCGCCGCGGCGAGCACGTACAGCGTGGTCGTGCCATGGCCCTCGACCGCGTGCGTGGCTTTCCACAGGCGGGGCGTGGCGGCATGCGCCGTGCAGGCCGCCAGGGCGAGCGCGCAGGCGAGGAGGCGGGGGAGGCGGGCGGTCGTCATGCCGGCGATTATAGGTCGCGGCCCGCCTGCCCGCCGGGATCGCCTTGGCAGCATGACAACCGCGACCTGCTGCAGATGTGGCTGGAGCGCAACGACGGAGCCTGCCGGGCCATTATGCGCACGCCATCCCGGCGCACGCCTGGTGCCCGGCCGTGGCCGGAACGGAGGGCGAATGTCATAATGGGCGCTCGTCAAGGAGACCATCGTGATTCGCTACATGGGCACCCGCAAGAATGCGGAAGGTGCCTCCGTCTATATATTCATCGTCAACGGCATGGAAAAGGAAGTGCGCGAGCACGCGCTCAAGCAGCATCCAGGCTGTTACGAGGCGCTGCCGGCCTCGGTGAAGGCGAAGATCGCCGCCAACCGCGCATGGTTGGGAAAATTGTAGGCCTGCTGGCTGCCGCACTGGCGCTCGTCGCGCCCGTGCACGCGCAGACCCAGGACAAGCCGCCGTCCACGTTCGGCCCCGTCATCGGCGCGGCCCTGCTGTGCCACGACCATCTCGACAACAAGTATTTCTATGCCTGGCTGAAGACCCATTTCGGCCCCGCGTACAAGCACGAAGGCGGCGCGTACTGGTTCCGCACGGGCGAGACGACCCTGTGGGGCGCGCCCGTCACCGAGGTGATGGTCAGCGACGACACGAGCGAATGGGTGTTCGTGGGCGCCGTCGCCGACGTGGCGCCGGACGAACTGGAACAGGCCGTCCGCAAGGCGGCGGGCGTGCGCCACCTGGCGGCCGATGCGTCGCCTTACCCTTTGCGCGTATCCGTCCCCGGCAGCACGATCGCTTACTACAATGCCAAAAGCAAAATATACTGCGCGAAGTTCAAACCGCTGCCACCGCGCCGGTAAGCTTTTGGTATTGACATGTACACAAACTATTTCCACTTAAAACAGGCGCCGTTTTCCATCGCGCCCGATCCGCGTTACCTGTTCATGAGCGAACGCCATCGCGAGGCGCTCGCGCACCTGCTCTATGGGATAGGCAGCGGCGGGGGCTTCGTGCTGCTCACGGGCGAGATCGGCGCCGGCAAGACGACCGTGTGCCGCTGCTTCATCGAGCAGGTGCCGGACGACTGCCGCCTGGCCTATATCTTCAACCCGAAGCTGACGGTCGAGGAATTGCTGCAGACGATCTGCGACGAATTCCGCATCACCGTGTCGTCCGCGGCGGGGGTGAAGGCCTATGTGGACGCGATCAACGCCTATTTGCTCGACAGCCACGCGCAAGGGCACAACAACGTGCTCGTGATCGACGAGGCGCAGAACCTGTCGGCCCAGGTGCTGGAGCAGCTGCGCCTCCTGACGAACCTGGAGACCAGCGAGCGCAAGCTCCTGCAGATCATCCTGATCGGCCAGCCCGAACTGCGCACGATGCTCGCGCGGCCCGAACTGGAGCAGCTGGCCCAGCGCGTCATCGCCCGCTACCATCTCGGTCCGTTGTCCGCCGACGAAACGGGCGCCTATGTCGCGCACCGCCTGGCCGTCGCGGGCGTGCAGGGCACGACGCCGGTTCCCGCCGCGCTGGCGCCATCGATCCACCGCCTGACGGAAGGCGTACCGCGCCGCATCAACCTGTTGTGCGACCGCGCGCTGCTCGGCGCCTATGTCGAGAACAGCCGCGACGTCACGCCGGCGATCCTGCGCCGTGCCGCGCGCGAGGTGTTCGCCGGCGACGATGCGATCGCCGGCGGTGCGCCGCGCAAGCCGCTGCGCTGGCCGTTCGTGGCCGGCGGCGTGCTGGCCGGCGCCGCCATCAGCGCGGCGGCGTGGCAGGCGGTGCCGCATCGTCCGACGCCTGCGCCGGCTGCGCCCGTGGCCGTGAAAGCGCAGCCCGCGCCCGCGAAGGCGGGCATGCAGCCGAAGCCGCTGGCGCTGTCCACGCAGGACGACGCGCTGCGCGAACTGGGCGCGCTGTGGGGCCAGCAACTGCCGGCCGCCGCCGCGTGCGATGCCGCGCCGCGCGCCGGCCTGCGCTGCTACCAGGGCCGCGGCGGCCTGTATGAACTGCGCCTGCTCGACCGGCCGGCCATCGTCGGCCTGCACGACGGCGCCCGGGTCGGCTACGCCGTGCTGACCGGCATGGACGACGACACGGCCACGCTCGCGATCAACGGCCAGCGCCACACGGTGAGCCTGGGGCTGCTCGCGACCCGCATCGACGGCGAGTACACGACCTTGTGGAAGGTGCCGCGCGGTTTCCGCGACCAGGTGGGGCCGGGAGACAGCGGGCCGGACGTCGACTGGATCGCTGCCCGCCTCGCGGAACTGGACGGCAGGCGCGCCGCGCCGCCGGCCGGGCAAGTCCTGGACGAGCCCACGCGGCGCCTGCTGCGCGCGTTCCAGGTCAAGCAGAACCTGAAGGCGGACGGCCTGGCCGGTCCGCGCACCTACATGCGCCTGAACCAGCTGGCGGGCGTCGACGAACCGCGCCTGCTGGCAGCCACCGGGAAGTGATATGTCGTACATCCTCGAAGCCCTGAAGAAGGCCCAGGCCGAACGCCAGCTCGGCAACGCGCCGACGATCCACGCGCCGCAGGCGTCGACGCCCGCGCCGGCGGCCGCCGCGGCGAGCCGCAAGCCGCTGTTCGTCGGCCTCGGCGCCGGGGCGCTCGTCGTCGTCGTGGGGGCGCTGGTGCTGGGGCGGCCGGCGCCGCAGACCGTCGCGCAGCGCGCGCCCGCGCCGGCAGCACCCGCGCCGGAGCCGCTGGTGGTGAGCGCGCCGCCAGCGCCGCCGCCCGTGACGGTGCGCGAACACGTACCCGCGCCCGCGCCTGCGCCCGCGCCGGCAGCACCCGCGCCGGAGCCGCTGGTGGTGAGCGCGCCGCCAGCGCCGCCGCCCGTGACCGTGCGCGAACGCGCACCTGCGCCCACGCCCGCACCCTCCCGCCCGGCCCCGGTGCCGGTGCCGGCCGCCGCGCCGGCGCCCGTCGCGAAGGCGGCGCCGGAAGACAGCCTGCCGTTCCTGCAGCAGCTGCCCGACGCCCAGCAGCGCGACATCCCGCGCGTCACGTTCGGCGGCTACATGTATTCCGCCAACGCGGCCGACCGCCTGCTGATCGTCGACAAGGCGCTGCGCCACGAAGGCGAGGAGGTCGCCCCCGGCCTCGTGCTGGAAAAGCTGCTGCCCAAGGCGGCCGTCATGAACTTCCGGGGAATCCGCTACCGTGTCGCCTACTGATTTCGCCGGCCGCGGGCCCGTGCTGGGCGTCATCGGATGGTCCGGCAGCGGCAAGACGACGCTGCTGGAACTCGTCGTCGCGCGGCTGGCCGCGTCCGGGCTGCGCGTCAACGTCGTCAAGCACAGCCACCACGACGTCATGCTGGAACCGCCGCACAAGGACAGCGCCCGCATGCGCGCGGCCGGCGCGGCCGAGGTCATGATCGCATCGCCGTACCGCGTGGCCATCATGCGCGAGCTGCGCGGCGCCGCGGAGCCGTCGCTGGCCGAACACCTGGCACGCCTCGCGCCGGCGGACCTGACCCTGGTGGAAGGCTATAAATGGGAGGCGCTGCCCAAGCTGGAGGTGTACCGGCCCGACGTCGGCAAGCCGCCGATGTTCCCGGGCGACCCGCACATCGTGGCCGTCGCGTCCACGATGGCGCGCCCGCAGGGGCTGGCGCCGCAGGTGGCGTGGCTGGACCTGCTCGACGCGGACGCGGTCTTGCGCTGGGTCAGGCAATTTAATGGTTTGCCCGCCTAAAGTTCCTGCCGGTCGTGTCGTTAACACGGGATAAGCGGTCGTGCGGGCGAACCCCGTGCTGGCCGACCGTCGACACACCCACCAGGAGCGCATATGGACGCCTTAGGTATCGCCAAGCTTGCCACCAGCATCGCCGACACCGGCATCCGCCAGGACGTCGCCGTCGCCGTGCTGAAAAAGACGCAGGACATCCAGGCCTCGGCAGCCACCCAGTTGCTGGAAGCGGTGCAGTCCGCCGCGCCGGCGCCGAACCTGCCGCCGCACCTGGGCAACCACATCAACACGACGGCCTGACGCGCGCGCGTCAACGGAATTCCCGCCGCCCGCGTTATCGGCCCAGTACCCGGCGCGACGGGGGCGGCCACACAATACCATCCGCTCAGCCGCCACCATCGGGCTGCCGCCAGCGACGACGACGTCCGGCGCGCAGCCGACAACGGCCGCCCCGGCCGGGTTACTTTTCCACTCGTTACGCTCCGGCCGGGATAGAATGCCTGCCGTGTACTGACCTGCATTTCGGAGAATCCCCAATGAACAAACGACAAGCCCTGATCGCCGCCGCGCTCGCGAGCGTCTGCGCCACCCAGGCCACGGCCGCCGGCCAGATGGATGCGCAATCCGGCAACGAAGAAAAATGCTACGGCGTCGCCAAGGCCGGCCAGAACGATTGCGGTACCGCCACCCACGGTTGCGCCGGCATGGCGACGGCCGACAAGGACCCGGGAGAATGGAAATTCGTCCCGAAGGGCACCTGTGAAAAAGACGGCGGCAAACTGAATCCGCCGAAACAGGGTAAATAAGCCTCATCATGGCCGCCGCCCGCCGTGCCGGCCTTGGCCTGCGCGCGCCGCATTACCGCGAGTTCCTCGAACGCCGGCCCGACGTTGGCTGGGTCGAGGTCCACACGGAAAACTTTCTCGCACGCGCCGGCCACGACTGGCGCGTGCTGTCCGCGGTGCGCCGCGACTATCCGGTCAGCCTGCACGGCGTGGGCCTCGGCCTCGGGTCCGTGCACGGCTTTTCCGATGACCACCTGGCCCGCGTGGCCGCCCTCGTGCGTACACTCCAGCCGGTGCTCGTCTCCGAACACTTGTCCTGGGGCGCGCTGCGCGACCGCCAGCTGAACGACCTGCTGCCCCTGCGGCTGGACCGTGAGGCGCTCGACCTCGTCGCCGCGCGCGTCGCGCGCGTGCAGGACGTGCTGGGACGGCGCATCCTCGTCGAAAACGTCTCCACCTACGTGCGCTTCGCGGGCGACGCGATGAGCGAGGCGGACTTCCTCGCCGAACTCGCGCGCCGCACGGGCTGCGGCGTGCTGCTGGACGTGAACAACCTGTACGTCAACGAGCGCAATCACGGCGAGGATGCGCATGCCGCCATCGCCGCGCTGCCGGCCGGCTGCGTGGGCGAGATCCACCTGGGCGGCCATCTCGTCACGGACGATGGCCTCATCGACCACCACGGCGCCCGCGTCGCGCCGCCCGTGTGGAACCTGTACCGCGCGGCGCTGGCCCGCTTCGGCGCCGTGCCCACGCTCGTCGAATGGGACACGGACCTGCCGCCGCTCGACGTGCTGCTCGACGAGGTGGCGCAGGCGGATGCGATTGCCGCGACGGCGGGGCGGGGCGTCGTCGCCGACAGCGCCGTCGCGCCTGTCGACCCGGCACCGGCCGCCGGCCTGGACGCCCTCCAGCAAACCTTCGGCGCGGCGCTGTTCGACAGCACGCACGACGCCGCATTAGCTCCGCTGCTGAAAGGCGATCCGCGCCGCGTCGGCATCTACCGGGGCAACCTGCACGCGCACTGGACGCGCGCGCTGGCGTCGGCGTACCCCGTGCTGCGCCAGCTCGTGGGCGAGGAATTTTTCGACGCGCTCGCGCGGGTCTACGGCCAGGCGCATCCGGCGCGCGATCCGGACCTCAATCGTTTCGGCGCCGCGCTGCCCGACTTCCTCGCCGGTTTTACGCCGGCGGCCGATCATCCCTACCTGCCCGACGTCGCGCGCCTCGAATGGTGCGTGCACGAGGCGTGGTACGCGCCCGATGCGGATGCGGCGCCCGCGAGCCTCGCCGGCCTCGCGCCGGATGCCTTCGAGGCGGCGCGCGCCGTGCTGCATCCGGCGCTGCGCCTGCATGCGTCGCCGTGGGCCACCGTGGCGCTGTGGCGCGCGCACCAGGCGGACGGTCCGGACTTTCCGGATGAATTGCGGACGGCCGCGCACGCGCTGGTGCTGCGGCCCCGGCTCGACGTGGAAGTGGAAGCCATCGGCGCGGCGGAACATGCGGCGCTGGCGTGCCTGGCGCACGGCGACACCTTCGGCGCGGCGCTCGATGCGGCATTCGATGTGGACGAGGACTTCGACGTGGCCGTGCACCTGCGGCGCTGGCTCGATCGGGGAATGGTGGCGGGAATCAAAAACGGGGCAAACGCGGCGCCGTAGACGGTGGCGCCGCGCGGTCAGTGGTAGAAGGCGCGCAGGATGCGTTCTTCTCCGGTCTTGTCGTGGTGCAGCTCGTTGGCCGCACGCGTCGCTTCCATCATCCGGTTCAACTGGTCCTCTTCGAAGCGGGCCAGTTCCTCATTGGCGGCATTGAGCGCGACGGCCAGCTTGGCGCGGGCGTTCTGGTACACGACTCCGGTGTAGTGATCGGTATTCTTGAGCAGTTCTTCCGCGTTTTCGATGACGAGACGCAGG
This sequence comes from Massilia orientalis, assembly GCF_030411975.2. Classification (NCBI taxonomy): domain Bacteria; kingdom Pseudomonadati; phylum Pseudomonadota; class Betaproteobacteria; order Burkholderiales; family Oxalobacteraceae; genus Massilia; species Massilia orientalis. The sequence continues at coordinate 62,993 of NZ_JASNRB020000020.1, forward strand.
TCGCCGATCAAGCGCTGCTGCGTCATGGGGCTTGATTCTGGGGTTTCCATCTTCCTCACCTTTGGGCCGAATGTTACGACTTCAATATAGAGAAGGGGGACTGCCCAAGTTTGTCAGCGCGCAAACGTCAACCCTACCGTCGGGGACGGCTCGCGCGGTGCGACCGCGGGGTGCGCCGGGTGCGCCTCAGCGCACTTGAATACGAATATCGCCCAGCGTTACGACCTGGCCCGCGCGGATCTTGGCCGTCTTGCGCAGTTCCTTCTTTCCATCGACCGACACGTCGCCGCTCGCCACCACGTGCTTGCCGGCGCCGCCGCTGTCCACCACGCCGACCAGTTTCAACAGCTGGTTCAGTTCGATGAACTCCGAAGTCAGTTCAAAAGTTGTTGTTTGCATTTTATCCTCTGTTAAAAATGGGCGCCGTACTGTTGTGTTCGTTTAGACAATACTTTTCAAAAAAACAACGTCGCCTCCACGCGAGCGGGGCGACGTCATGTATCCGATGCGGTACCGTCAGGCCGGGCTGGGCCGCGTCATCTCGATCGGCACGATCCACTGGTCGAACTGCGTCTCGTCGACGAAGCCCGATTGCAGGGCTGCCTGGCGCAAGGTCAGGCCGTTGTGCTGGGCCGTCTTGGCGATTTGCGCGGCGCGATCATACCCGATATGCGGGGCCAGCGCGGTCACCAGCATCAGCGACTGCTCCATCAATTCGCCGATGCGCTTGCGATTCGGCTCGATGCCCTGCGCGCAATGCTCGTCGAACGAGCGCATGCCGTCCGCCAGCAGGCGCGCGCTCTGCAGGAAGTTATGGGCGATCATCGGCTTGAACACGTTCAGTTCGAAGTTGCCCTGCGCGCCGCCGACCGTGATCGCGACGTCGTTGCCGAAGACCTGGCAACACAGCATCGTCAGCGCCTCGCACTGGGTCGGGTTCACCTTGCCTGGCATGATCGAGCTGCCCGGCTCGTTTTCCGGGATCGTGATCTCGCCCAGGCCGGAGCGGGGGCCGGACGCCATCCAGCGCACGTCGTTGGCGATCTTCATCAGCGCCGTGGCCAGCGTCTTGAACGCGCCGTGCGCCAGCACCATCGCGTCATGGCCGGCCAGCGCCATGAACTTGTTCGGCGCCGACTTGAATTGCAGGCCGGTGCGCGACGCGATCTCGGCCGCGATGCGGTTGGCGAATTCCGGATGCGCGTTCAGGCCCGTGCCCACCGCGGTGCCGCCGGCGGCCAGCAGCAGCAGGCCGGGCAACGTGTTCTTGATCGCGTGCTCGGCGAATTCGAGTTGCGCCACGTAGCCGGAGAATTCCTGGCCCAGGGTGAGCGGCGTCGCATCCTGCAGGTGCGTGCGGCCGATCTTGACGATGTCGGCGAAGTCGCGCGACTTCACTTCCAGCGTGCCGCGCAGCTTTGCCAGCGCCGGCAGCACGTCCTTGGCGACGGCCAGCGCGGCCGCCACGTGCATCGCGGTAGGAAACATGTCGTTCGACGATTGGCCCATGTTGACGTGGTCGTTCGGATGCAGCAGGCGCGCCTCGCCCCGCTCGCCACCCAGCAGTTCCGAGGCGCGGTTCGCGAGCACCTCGTTCATGTTCATGTTGCTCTGGGTGCCGGAGCCGGTCTGCCACACGGACAGCGGGAATTCGGACGGATGACGGCCTTCCAGCACTTCGTCGGCCGCGCGGATGATCGCATCGGCCTTGTCTTGCGGGAGCTTGCCGAGCGAGCGGTTGACGGCGGCGGCCGCGCGCTTCACCTGCGCCAATGCGGCGACCAGTTCCGGCGCCATCTTCTCGCTCGAAATGTGGAAGTGGTGCAGCGAACGCTGGGTCTGCGCACCCCACAGCTGATCGTTCGGTACGTCGATCGGGCCGAAGCTGTCCTTCTCAATCCGGTTTTCCATGGATGCATCCTGTTGGTTTGACAATGGAATTAAAGAGTGTACCGCAACGGCCGTTAACCACGTTGAAGCCCCCATTTTTCCCACGCCATGGCCCGCCGCACCCGCCTTTTATTCTCCAGCCTTGCCCTTGCCGCGTTCGCATCCGCCCACGCGGCCGAGCTGGGCGACCCGCGCGTGTCGTCGCACATCGGCCAGCCGCTCGTGGCCGACGTCGAGCTGACGATGCTCGACGATGCCGCCGCGCCCGTGCAGGTGCGCGTGGCCAGTCCGGAGGTCTACAACGGCGCGGGCATCGCCGTGCCGCCCCTGCTGTCCAGCCTGAATTTGTCGGTGATGCGGCGCGACGGCCGCCAGTTCCTGCACGTGACGTCGCTGCGTCCCGTCGACGCGGACCACGTGCACTTGTACCTGGAGCTCGTCGACAAGGGCCAGCGTGCCGTGCGCCTGGCCACGCTGTGGCTGACGCCGGATCCGAATCCCGCGCCGCCGCCCGCGCCCGTGCGCGTGGCGGCACCTGTGCCGGCGCAGGTGCCTCCGGCCAACCCCGACGCGGTATTGCTCGCGCAGGTGGAACGGGCCCGCGTGGCGCATGCGGCGCCGGTGGTCCGGCGCGAAGCCGCAAAGCCGCTAACGCCGCCGCCCAGGCCGGTGGTGCGCCGTCCGCCGCCGGCGCCCATCGCCAGGCCGGCGACCCCGCCGCCCGCCTGTGCGCCCCGGGCCGAGGAAGTGCAGGCCTGCGCGGCCCTCGGCGCGAAGAACGACGAATTGCGTTCCCGCCTCGGCCAGGTCGAGGACCGGATGAAGAAGCTGCAGGTGTCGCTGGCCGCGCCGGCCGTGGCGCACGAGGCGCCGAAGCCCGAGACCATGCCGGAGAGCAAGCCGGCGCCGCCGAAGGAAGCCGAGGCCAACCCGGAGCCGCCGAAGGAAGCCGAGGCGAAGCCGGCGCCGCCTCCGCCGAAGCCCGCCGGGCCGCGCCCGATCTCGTCGATCAAGCCGCTCGTGCCGCACAAGCCGAAGGCGCCGGCGCCGGACGAAAGCTTGCCCTGGGGCTGGATCGGCGCCGCCATCGGCGTGCTGGCGCTGGGTGGCGCGGGGGCATATGCCGTCCGTCGCCGCAAGGCGCCGCCGGCGGCAGGCGAGGCCGCCGAGCCGACGCTGGAATAGCGTTCAAAATCTTCCTGTGAGTCGTCTACACAAGTGCTGATTTTGCGTTATACTCAATCCCGAAGTACACGGATCAGGGTCCGCCGCAGCCACCACCGATAGCGTGGCGCGGGGTCGGACGGTCGCTGAGGAAGCGCCTGATGCCGGAAGCGGTTCGCTGCCAACAGTGGCAGACGGACGCCGGAGGCAACCGGCAAGAGGCGACGCCAGGGGATGCCTGGTAGTCGCGCTCCCCATTCCCGAGAGCCGCGCAGATGACCCACGTCGCTGCGCGGTTTTTGTTTGCGCGGCGCGCGTTGGCCTCCCGCTCGGGTTATCGCTACCATAGCGGCAGATCATCGATCGAGGAGGGGACATGAACGAGCTTGTGCGCGCGGACTTATTCTCCGAATACTGCCCGTCGCGTGAAGTGCTGAAACATGTGACGAGCCGCTGGGGCGTGCTGCTGCTCGTCGCATTGATGGATGGCACGCACCGCTTCGGCGAACTGCGCCGCAAGGTGGGCGGCATCAGCGAAAAAATGCTGGCCCAGACGCTGTATTGGCTCGAGCAGGACGGGTTCGTGCAGCGCATCGCCCATCCCGTCGTCCCGCCTCACGTGGAATACCGGCTGACGCCACTCGGCGAGCAGATCGGGCACAAGCTCGGCGACCTCGCCGCATGGATCGAAGGGAACATGGATGGCATCCTGGCCGCGCAGAAAGCAAAAAGCCCCTTGGACGGCAAGTCGAAGGGGCTTCAGGCGGAGTAGGGCGGATCAGTGGGTCGGGCTCAGTGCGCGGTCCAGTTGGCCCATCCACGGCTCGGTAATGTCGCGCACGGCGCGGTCGTTGGCCATGATCTGCTTGAGCAGGTCGACCTTGCGCTTGCGGGCGGCGCCTTCCAGCGGCGGGACGCCGCTCTTTGCCGCGCTCGACTGCAGGGCGCACTGCGTTTCCAGGCGCGCCAGGCCGTCCCAATCCCCTTCGCGCGCAGCGACAGCCATGCGGCTGCTGAGGGCGGCGATGTTTTCATACATTGCGAGGACTTCGTTGGACGTCATGACTGCGCTCCACCATTGAGGCAAACTCCGGCCGGATTGCCGGTTGTCTGCCTTTTACGGCAGCGTTTTGGAGAACTTTAGGGTTGTCGAAAGATTTTTTTGAAATTTTTTTAGGAGAGGCACCATGAACATCAGCTGGACTCCGATCAGGACCGCCATCGTCCTCGCGATGTGCGGTACCGCGCTCGTTACCACGGGCGCGGCGGCATCCGGGCAGACCCCGCCCGCGGCCAAGGAGGACGTCAACGCGGCCGGGACCGCCCAGGCCGCTTTGCGGCCGGGCGACGATTTCTTTGCCTGGGCCAACAAGGACTGGCTTGCCAAAACGACCATTCCCGAGGACCGCAGCCGCTGGGGCGCGATGGACAACCTGGCGGAAGACACGAACCAGCGCATCGTCAAGCTGATCGAAGGCGTCGACTCCAACAAGAAAGCGGGACCGGAAGCGCGCAAGGTCGCCGGTTACTACAACGCCTACATGGACGAATCCGCGATCGAGGCGCGCGGCATCGCGCCGCTGAAGCCGCTGCTGGCGCAGATCGGCGCCATCAAGGACAAGGCGGGCCTCGTGCGCGCGCTGGGCGCGTCCGTGCGCGCGGACGTCGACCCGCTGAACAATACGCATTTTGCGACCGAGAACATCTTCGGCGTCTGGATCTCGCCCGGCCTGCACGATCCCGCCCACAACTGGCCGTACCTGCTGCAGGGCGGCCTGGGCATGCCGGACCGCGCGTATTATCTGGACAATAACGAACGGATGGCCGGCCTGCGCACGCAGTACCAGAAACACATCGCGGCAATGCTCAAGCTCGCCGGCTACGCCGCTACGGATGAGGACGCCGACGCCCGCGCCGCGAAAATCTTCGCGCTCGAAGTCGACATCGCCAACACCCACGGCACCCGCGCCGACTCGGCCGACGTGCTGAAGGCCGACAACACGTGGACCCGCAAGGACTTCGCCGCCAACGCGCCGGGCCTCGACTGGGATGCGTTCTTCAAGGCCGCGCGGCTGGGCGACCAGGACAAGTTCATCGTCTGGCATCCGTCCGCCGTGAAAGGCGAGGCGGCGCTGGTCGACAAGATCGACGTCGCGACGTGGAAGGATTATCTCGCCTTCCACACCATCAACCGCATGGCCAACGTGCTGCCGAAGGCCTTCGTGGACCAGCGCTTCGCGTTCTACGGCAAGGCGCTGTCCGGCACGCCGCAGCAATCGATGCGCTGGAAGCGGGCGCTGGGCGCGACGAACGAGGCGATGGATGAGGCGGTCGGCAAACTGTACGTCGCGAAATATTTCCCGGCGGAGAACAAGGCGCAGCTGCAGAAAATGGTCGCGAACATCGTGGCGGCTTTCGGCAAGCGCGTCGACAAGCTCGACTGGATGGCGCCCGCCACCCGCGCCCAGGCGAAGGAAAAACTCAAGACCTTGTACGTGGGCGTCGGCTATCCGGACCAGTGGAAATCGTATGCCGGCCTGAAGGTTGATGCCAAGGATGCGTTCGGCAACGCGCTGCGCGCCGAGGCGTTCCACACGGACCAGGAATTCGCGAAGCTGCATGCGAAGCCGGACCGCACGGACTGGTCGATGCCGCCGCAGCTCGTCAATGCTGTCAACCTGCCTCTGCAGAACGCGCTGAACTTCCCGGCCGCGATCCTGCAGCCGCCGTTCTTCGACCCGAAGGCGCCGGACGCCGTCAACTACGGCGCGATCGGCGCCATCATCGGCCACGAGATCAGCCACAGTTTCGACGACCAGGGTTCGCAGTTCGATGCCCAGGGCCGCCTGCGCGACTGGTGGACGAAGGCGGACATGGAGCACTTCAAGGCCGCGTCCCGGAAACTCGTCGAGCAGTACAACGCCTATAAACCGTACCCGGACCTCGCCGTCAACGGCCAGCTGACCCTGTCCGAAAACCTCGCCGACCTGGCGGGCCTGGAAGCGTCGTATGATGCCTATCGCGCCGCCGCCGGCAAGAACGCGTCGGCGGAGAGCGACCGCCAGTTCTTCACGGGCTATGCGCAGAGCTGGCGCACGAAGGCGCGCGAGGCGGCCGAGCGGCGCGGTATCCTGACGGACGGCCACGCCCCGCCGCAATACCGCACGGCCACCGTGCGCAACCTGGACGCCTGGTACGAGGCGTTCGACGTGCAGCCGGGACAGGCGCTGTACCTGCCGCCGGAGCAGCGCGTACGCGTCTGGTAAGCAGCATTTTATGTCTAGCGGGTAAGCTGCGCCGGCCGGAAAGAGGCCCGAACTAGAATGGTTCGGACTTCTTTCAGCGTGGTTTTTGCTTATGAAACAGCACTATCTTGATGTCGACCGGCGCATCATCCACCACTTTGCACACATGATCGAAGACGACGACTACGAAGACATCACGCGGCGCACGCTGCACCATTACGACGACAACGCGCGCCGGTTCTTCGCCGGCACGATCGACCACGACGTCAGCCAGAACATCGAGGCGCTGCTGAGCGCGATCGAGGCGCCGGCCCCGTACACCATTCTCGACTTCGGCTGCGGCCCGGGGCGCGACCTCAAGACGTTCACGGCGCTGGGCCACCATGCCATCGGCCTGGACGGCAGTGAACAATTCGTCGAGATGGCGCGGGCGTACAGCGGCTGCGAGGTATGGCACCAGAACTTCATCGACCTGCACCTGCCGGCCGCGGCGTTCGACGGCATCTTCGCCAACGCCTCGCTGTTCCACGTGCCGCGCGAGCTGCTGCCCAACGTGTTGATGGCATTGTGCGCGGCGTTGAAGCCGGGCGGCGTACTGTTCAGCTCGAATCCACGCGGCCATAACGAAGAAGGGTGGAACGGGCCGCGCTACGGCTGCTTCCACGACTACGCCGCCTGGGAGCGCTACGTGGTTGATGCCGGCTTCGTGCCGCTGCGCCACTATTACCGTCCGGAAGGATTGCCGCGCGACCAGCAGCCCTGGCTCGCGAGCGTGTGGCGCAAGGCGAGTTAATGGTTTGTTAGTTTGCGAACAGAATGAAGGGCGCCATCCAATTATCCTGAATGCATCCCGCTTGATTCGCAAGCGGTTTTACTCATCAAGGAGGATTCCGACATGAACGACGACCAAATCAAAGGTAAAGCCAAGGATATCGGCGGCAAGATTCAGGAAGAAGTCGGCAAGGCTGTCGGCAGCAGCGAACAGCAGGCCAAAGGCCTGTCGAAGCAGGTCGAAGGCAAGGTGCAGGAAAAGGCCGGTGATCTGCGTGACGCGATCAACAAGGGCAACCGCTGATACCGGCGATCTGCTTACCTGACGTAGAAGCGGCCGCCTCGTGCGGCCGTTTTTACGTCAGCCCGTCGGCCGGTCGCCGAGGATGTCTTCCACGTACAGCTTGTCGACGAGCACCATCAACATGGCCGTCAACGGCGTCGCCAGCGCGATGCCCGCGAAACCGAACAGCGTGCCGAACACGAGTTGCATGACGATGGTGAGCGCAGGCGGCATCTCGACCGCGCGCGCCTCGACGAGCGGCTGCAGCACATAGCCTTCGACCGTCTGGATGCCGAGGAACAGCAGCACCGTGTACAGCGCCAGGTCGGGACTGATCGACAGCGCGATCAATACCGCCGGCACGCCCGCCATGATCGGGCCGATGTAGGGAATGAAGTCGAGCAGCCCGGCGATGATGCCGAGGATCAGTCCCAGCGGCACGCCCAGCAGCGTGAGCCCGCCGGCCGTTGCCGCGCCGACGATCAGCATCGACAGCGACTTGCCGATCAGCCAGCGCGCCAGCGTGTCGCCGATGTCGTCCATCACTTGCACGGCGCGCTCGCGCTTGCCCTGCGGTACGAGCTTCACGATGCCCTGCTTGTACTGGCGCGGCGACAGCGCGAAATAAATGCCGACGAATACGATGATAACGACGTTGCCGAGTGCGCCGAGCACGCCGCCGAAAAAGATGCCTGCATTCGGCACGAACTGCTGCATCGATCCGATCAATTGCTTGGCATCCGGCAGGTCGGCGGCGATGCGCGCGAGCAGCGGCTGGTTCTCCACCATCTGGCGCAGGCGCTGCAGCGATTGCGGAATCTGCTGCGCCAGTTCGGTCGACTGCTCCGCGATCTGCGGCGCCATCGCCCACCCGCCGAACCCGATGATGAGCAGCAGCGCCAGCACGACGGCGACGAGCGCGAGCTTGCGGTTCCAGCCGAAGCGCCGGCACAGGATCGCGCTCAGCTCGTACAACAGCACGGCGAACAGGACGCAGGCAAAGAGCAGCAGCAGCGCGTCGATGGCGAGCACGACGGCCGCGACGAGCGCGAGGAACAGCACCGCGATGCCGTCGACGAGGACGAAGCGGCGCATCAGTTTGTGCTGGGCCGGCTTGACGGCGGGGGAGGTGTCATTGTTCATGACAGAATGCTATCAGCGGCGCGACTGGACCGTCGCGCGCATGCAATGTGCGTGCGCTAACTGAGCAATACCGGGGCCGGCGCTACGATGGTGTCGAACTTTGAACGAAAGGAGAACACCATGAATTCGGACCAGATCAACGGCAAACTGCAAGACATCGGCGGCAAGATCCAGGAGGAGGCCGGCAAGATCGTCGGCAGCGCCGAGCAGCAGGTGAAAGGCTTGCAGAACCAGGTCGAAGGCAAGACCCAGGAAAAGCTGGGCGACCTGAAGGAAAAAATCCACGACGCCACCAAATAAGCTGGCGCCAGGAAAAATCGGCCGCACGTTGCGGCCGATTTTTTTATTGGGAAACGAATCTTACTTCGGCGCGGTCCCGCCCAGGTGCTTCTTGAAGAACGCCTCGATCAGGCCATACACGTGCCGCTGTCCGGCGCGCGACGAAATGCCGTGCTTGGCACCCGGATACGTCATCAGCTCGAAGCGCACGTTGCGGTTGACGAGCGCGTCGATCAGGCGCGTCGAGTTCGTGAACAGCACGTTGTCGTCGGCCATGCCGTGCACCAGCAGCAGCGGCGACTTCAGGCCGTCCAGATGCGCGAATACGCCGCTGCGCTCGTAGGCGGCCGGATCCGACTGCGGCGTCGCGCCCACGAACTGCTCCGTGTAGTGCGTGTCGTACAGGGCCCAGTCCGTCACGGGCGCCACCGACACGCCCATCGCGATCTTGTCCGAGCCGGCCTCCAGCAGGCGCAGGGTCATGAAGCCGCCATAGCTCCAGCCGAACACGCCCACGCGCTTCGGATCGACGAAGCTCTGTTGCGCCAGCCAGTCGATGCCCGTCAGCTGGTCCTCGACTTCATGCGCGCCCAGGTTACCGTAGATGACGTCGGTGAACGCGCGCTCGCGGCGCGACGAACCGCGGTTGTCCAGCACGAACACGACGAAGCCCTGCTGCGCCATGTACTGGTTGAACAGATTGCCCCACTGGCGCGTGACGCGCTGCGAATGCGGGCCGCCGTACGTGAACAGGAAGACCGGATAGCGCTTCGCGGCGTCGAAGTTCGCCGGCTTGATCATCGAGTAGTACAGCGTCTGGCCGTCGTGCGCCTTGATGCTGCCGTATTCCGTCGGCAGGTGGTCCTTCGCGTAGTTCGCGTACGGGTGCTGGGCGTTCAACTCGTTGTGTTCGAGCCACTCGACCATGCTGCCGTCCGCGCGGCGGATCGACACTTGCGGCGGCGTGTTCGGATCGGAGAACGTGTCCACGAAAATCTTGCCGTTGCGGGCGAACACGTCCTCGTGCCAGCCGTCCTGCTTCGTCAGCCGGACCGGCTTGTTCGCGTTGCTGCCGTCGAGGTTCAGCACGTACGTCTGCTTGTCGATGACGGCGTCCTTGTTCGACGCGATATAGACCTTGCCGGCCTGCTCGTCGACGGCGAGGATGTTGTCGACGCCCCATTCGCCGCTGGAGATCGGGTGCAGCAGCTTGCCCGACAGGTCGTACAGGTACAGGTGCTTGCGGCCGCTGCGCTCGGAGGCCCAGATGAACGCCTTCTGGCGGCCGAGGAAGCGCAGGTCGTCGTGGATGCTGACCCAGGTTTTCGACGTTTCCGTCAGCAGCGGGCGCTGGGCCAGCGTGGCCGCATCGACGGCGACGAGATCGAGACGCTTCTGGTCGCGCGACTGGCGCTGGTAGACGAGGGTCCTGGCATCCGCGCTCCAGTCCGCGCGCACGAGGTAGATGTCCTTCTCGGGACCGAGGTCGACCTTCTTCTGCGCGCCCGTCGCCGGGTTCACGATCATCAGGTCGATCTCGACGTTCTTCGCACCGGCGGCGGGGTAGCGCTGGTCGATGACTTCCGTGCGGTCCGCGAAGATCTCGAAGCGGCGCGCGACGGGCACCTGCGCCTCGTCGTAGCGGCGGTAGGCGATGGCGGAATCGTCCGGGGCCCAGTAATAGCCCGTGTGCTGGTCCATTTCTTCCTGCGCGACGAATTCCGCGTCGCCGTTGTGCACGGTGTCCTTGCCGTCCGTCGTCAGCTGGCGCTCCTGGCCCGTCGCCAGGTCGATGACGAACAGGTTCTGGTCGCGCACGTACGACACGTAACGGCCCTTCGGCGAAATCTTCGGATCGCCGACATTGCCCGATGCCACCTTGCGCGCGGCTTCAGGCCGGTTCGCGTCGACGAGGTACAGGTCGCCCGCGATCGGCACGAGCAGCTGCTTGCCGTCAGGCGACCAGCTATAGCTCAGGATGCCGGACAGGCTGGCCGTGCGGGCGCGCTCGCGCCTTGCCTTCTCTTCCAGCGACAGGTTCTCGTTCGGGACCAATTGCTTGGAGTCGACCAGGCGGTGCGTGGTCTTGTCCTTCATGTTGAATTCCCACAGGTCCAGCTGGAACTGGTTGTCGGTGCGGCCGCGCAGGAAGGTCACGCGTTCGCCGTCGGGCGAGACGCGCAGGCTGCGGACGCCTGGACCGGCCAACGCCGGGTCGGCGTGGATACGGTCCAGCGTCAGCCGTTCCGCCGATGCGGGAACGGCTGACAATGCGGCTAAAAGGCAGAGAAGAAGGCGCATGGAGGGTTTGGGTAAAGTTTAAAAAATTATTCGTGTGCAACGGCGGAACGATACCAGAGTCGTCCCGTAAAAGCTGTAAAGACGGCGGGCGGGAAGGGGCGCAATGATGGACGAACTGTAATGTTTACATCTGCTGCGATGCACTATGATCATTTCGTCGGCACCCCAATGCCGACAATAGGATGAAACTCTCTCCTAGGGTTACGCCGATGGATTCCCCGTCCATCGGCTTTTTTTGCTTTAAATTCGGGGTCAGAGCACATTTTCGATCAATGTGTCGCCGGACAAAATCGCTGCGAGGACACCCGGCGCTTGCAACAGGAATTGCAAGCGGGCCCGGGCCACCATTAAAGCTTGCTTCAAGGATTGTGCGCAAAAAAGTGCTCTGACCCCGAATTTATGCGTGGTCGCGGATGCGCAGCTTGGAGAGTCGATTCAGCGACCACGCCAGCAGCACGGCGGCCACGGTCAGGCCCAGCACGAGGCCGATCCAGAAGCCGGTGGCGGCCATCGGCTTGTCCGGCGACCACGGGAACCAGTCCGGCGCGAGGCCCAGGATCCAGCCGACGGGCAAGGCCACGCCCCAGAACGCGATCATCTGGATCACCATCGGCGAGCGCGTCACCTTGTAGCCGCGGATGGCCGAAGCGGCCGCGACCTGCGTGGAATCGGACAGCTGGAACAGCGCGGCGAACAGCAGCAGCATCACGCACGTGGCCTGGACGGCCGCGTCGGACGTGTACATGGCCGAGATCTGCCACCGGAAGAGGGCGATGCCGATCGCGGACAACAGGCCGAACGCGATGCACATGCCCGTGCCCACCCACGCGACGAAGCGCGCACGTACCGGATTGCCTTCGCCCATCGCCTGGCCGACGCGGGTGAGCGCGCCGATGCCGAAGCTCAGCGGCACCATGAACACGAGCGACACGAAGTTCAGCGCGATCTGGTGCGCCGACACCTCGATCACGCCGAAGCGCGCCACGAGCAGGCTGATGATGCCGAACGCGCTGACCTCCGCGAAGTGCGTGACGCCGATCGGCAGGCCCAGGCGCAGCATGCTGCCGATCTCTTTCCAGTTCGGACCTTCCCAGTGCGTGAACGGATATGTCTGGCGGTAGGCGCTGGACAACTTGATCCACACGACCATCGCGCCCAGCATCAGCCACATGCCGCTGGCCGTGGACACGGCACAGCCCAGCGCGCCCAGTTTCGGCAGGCCGAATTCGCCGAAGATGAACAGCCAGTTCATGCCGATGTTGTACAGGAGGCCGCAGAGCGCGATGATCATGATCGGCTTGGTCTGGTTGATGCTCGTCGTATAGCCGTACAGCGCGCGGTAGCAGGCGAACGCGGGCATGCCGAGGCTGATGATGTGCAGGAATGCCGACGCGCGGTCCGCGACGGACTGGTCCAGGCCGATGTGGTCGAACACGAGCGTGCACAGGTTCGCCGCGAGACAGCCTGCGACGCCGACGCCGAGACCCATCCACAGCGATTCGCGCACGGAGTGGGAAATGCGGTCGAAGCGGGCGGCGCCCATCTCGTGCGAGACGACCGAGTTCACGGCCATCATGATGCCCATGACGGTGACGAGGATGATCGACCACACGGACGTGCCGAGCGACACGGCGGCGAGCTCTTCGGCGCTGACGTGGCCCGTCATGGCGACGTCCGCCACGCCCATGCCGACGGTCGCGAGCTGGCCCACGAGCATGGGCCACGAAAGCCGCCACAAGGTGGCGATCTCGGCGCGGACGGGATGCAGCGCAAGGGCGCCGGTGCTGGACAGGTTGGACGTCATGGATCGGTTTGCTGGGGAAACCGATCATTTTACTGAGGAATCGACAAGCTTGTGTGACGGAACGACCCGTCCGCCAACCCGTCGTTCCCGCGAAAGCGGGAACCCATACTGGACAACAGAATTGGGTACGTCGGAAGTGACGCCGATGTGATAGTCAACGGACTTCGAAAACTCACCATGGGTTCCCGCGTGCGCGGGAACGACGGCCTCTACCGCTGCGCCAGGGCCGTCCCCGGCACCGATTTCAGGTAGGCATACAACGCCCGCAGGTCCGTCTCGTTCATCTGCCGGAACGACCCGAACGGCATCACGGGACTGATCGCGCTGCCGTCCGGCCGGTGGCCCGTCCGCAGCATGGCCATGAACGCGTCCGCCGTCGGATAGCGATTCATCGCGCTGCCCTTGCCGGGCGCCAGCTGCGCGGCCGGCGGCCAGGACGGCGGGGCACCGGGGACGCGGCCGCCGGCCAGGTCCGCGCCGTGGCAGCCTGTACACGTCGCGGCAACATAGGCGCCATACGCCGGCGTGACGGCGGCCGGCATGGCCTGCGGCGGCGCCAGCGCGTGGTCGATCTTTTCGGACGCATCCTTGATCACGCCGAACGCGTACAACGCCTTCACGGGCACCGGCACGTCGATGACGGCCTTCGCGCCGGACACGGGCCGCATCTGCTCGAGGTACGCGACGAGGGCGGCCATGTCTTCGTCGCTGAGGCGGCTGTAATCCTCGCTGGGCATGATCATGACGGGATTGCCGTTCGGCTTGACGCCGTGGCGCACGGTACGCACCCAGTCGATCACGCGGTAGCGCGCCGTGGTGCCGTTCGGGCCCGCCGTGATGTTGGGGGCGACGACGAGCATGCCGCCGTCGCGCACGACCGTCCTGCCGGCGCCGTCCGCGCCATGGCACTCGGCGCAGCCGCGCGTGTTGTACAGGTAGCGGCCGTGGTCGACGCGGGCGAGGTCGGGCACGATGTCGAGCGGACGCACGTCGAGCGCGATGCTGCGCGCCATCTTGCGTTCTCCCAGCACCTTGCCGACGCCGGCCGTGGCGACCCCCAGCAGGGCGAGTGCCGCCAATGCGATGCTCGTGCGCTTGACCCATTTGCTCACCATGACTCCCTCCTTGTTGGACGAACGGCAACACTAGGAATCTAGCACTGCCGTTCATGGCCGGATACTGGTTGAAATGCTAATGACGGCCAAGGAGGCTTGATGAGGCATGTATCAAGCGTGCGTCATTGATTTATTGGGTGGTGAAGCTGGTGAGCCACTGCAGGTTGGCGTCCTTGCTCCAGTTCGCCGTGCCGTTGTTCCAGGGGCCGTCCAGGCTGTTCTGGCTGCGGAAGCGGTCGCCGGATGCGCGCAGAAAATTTTACATTTGTGACAATGTGATGGAAAGCAAGCAGTAAGCGCCGATTAAAATAAATTACTGAGGGGTGACTAGCTAGCAAGTTCCAGAATGTGTGTTCTCAACACGGCCGATGTATCGTAGATGTTTGTTTTTATGGACCCTCCGACGCAGGCAAGAGGGTTTTCAGATCCGAATACCTAAATTTCTCTCGATGAAAATTATCAGATATATTTTCCCGCTGTTGATTTCCGCATGTGCTATTGATCCGGCTGCGACTAACGATTACAGCGGACTCGGTAATAGTGAAGTCGCGACACAGCTAAAATACTCACTTTTTTTGGGTGAGGTGGCTGTAGATCATACGATTGGCAATCTGGTCAATTCCCCTCGAGTCGTGAATCAAGTCGACCGCCGCAAAGCCTTGCAGGAACTCGGTTTTATTTGCCCGCCCGAGACCGATACACGGTGTTCCTACGACGGAAGTGCAAAATCGATCATCGTGAGCGCGGATCGAAAAGACGCGACAAGATTCGTCACTAGAGTGCATATTCAGGCACTGTTGAGCAATCGTGTGGTTAAGGTAGAGAGCCACATTTCAAAAACTGATTTTTAAGGGAGGCATGCCGGATACTGAGCTTCATGTCATGCCGCGGCAAGACGATGAGTAGTTGAAAAGCAAGCCTCCCGCCACAACTTACGGGACATTCAACTATCCAACCGATCCAGGAGCAAGCTCGTGGAATACAAGGACTACTACCAGACGCTTGGTGTCGAGAAGACCGCGACCCAGGACGACATCAAGAAGGCTTACCGCAAGCTGGTGCGGCAGTACCACCCCGACGTCAGCAAGCACAAGGACGCGGACGCGAAGACCAAGGAAATCAACGAGGCCTACGACGTGCTGGGCGACGCCGAGAAGCGTGCGGCCTACGACGAACTGGGCCGCGGACACCGGCCCGGCCAGGGCTTCCAGCCGCCGCCGGACTGGGGCACGCAGTTCGATTTCGGCGGTGCCGGCGGGGACGATTTCTTTAACGACCTGTTCGCCCACGTGGGCCGGCGCGCGCGCGCGGGCGGGGGCGCGCATGCGGGCGGCGGCGGGTTCCAGATGCCCGGCGAGGACATCCATGCGGCGATTTCCATCGACCTGCGCGACGCCTACCAGGGCGCCACGCGCACGGTCAGCCTGCGTATCCCGCAGCACGATGCGCAGGGCCGCACGACGATGCAGGACAAGACGCTCAGCGTGAACATTCCGAAAGGCGTCACGCCGGGCCAGCAGCTGCGCATGCGGGGGCAGGGGCATCCGGGATTCGGCGGCGGGCCGGCCGGCGACCTGTATCTGGAAATCCAGCTGAACCCCGACCCGCGCTATCGCGTCGAAGGGACACACGTGTACCAGGACGTGCCGGTGGCGCCGTGGGAAGCGGCGCTAGGTGCGAGCATCTCGGTGTCCACGCCGTCCGGCACGGTCGAGGTGACGGTGCCGCCGGGGTCGCAGAGCGGACGCAAGCTGCGTTTGAAAGGGCGTGGCATTCCGGCCAGGACGCCGGGCGATCTGTACCTGATGCTGAACGTGGTGCTGCCGCCCGCCACGAGCGACCGTGCGCGCGAGCTGTACGAGGCGATGGCGCGCGACCTTGCCTTCAATCCACGCGAACGCATAGGAGCCTGAACGATGCATGACGATATTCTCACCGGCGTGCTGCTGGACGACGTGGCGCTGACGCTCGACGAACTGGCGCGCGCCTGCAACGTGGAGACCGAGTGGGTCGTGCGCCACGTGCAGGCGGGCGTGCTGGGCGGCGAGACCAGCGTGCAGGTGACGAGCTGGCGTTTCCGTAGCGGCGACCTGGCCCGGGCCCGGCGCCTGCTGCGCGTCGAACGCGACTTCGACGCCAACGAGGACCTCGCCGCGCTCGTGGTCGACATGGCCGACGAGATCCGCCGCCTGCGCGCCCGCATGCGCGTGCTCGGCATCGACTGAAGGTCCGGCCGCCTGCGGGCACCGGTCTTATGGCGGGCGCGGCGGGGCACGGTGTGCGCTGGACTCACCGTGCTATCTTGCCCGCTATGCTCAAACTACCGACCAACGCGACCGCACCGTTCTGCCCATCGGAAGTCTCCGGTACCGTCAATGTGCCGGAGAACGATCCGCTGTGGAAAAAGATCCTGCGCTATGCGGGCCCCGGCCTGCTGGTGTCGGTCGGTTACATGGACCCGGGCAACTGGGCGACCGCCATCCAGGGCGGCTCGCAGTTCGGCTACGACCTGCTGTTCGTCGTCGTTCTGTCCAGCCTGGCGGCCATCGTGCTGCAATGCCTGAGCATGCGGCTCGGCATCGTCACGGGCAAGGATCTCGCCGTACATTGCCGCGAACAATATTCGCCGGTACACGCGAAAGGTTTGTGGGCGTTCGCCGAGCTGTCGATCATCGCGTGCGACCTGGCCGAAGTGCTCGGCTGCGCGCTCGCGTTCCATCTGCTGCTGGGCGTGTCGCTGCCCGTTGGCGTCGCGCTGACGGCCCTCGATACCATCATCGTGCTGGGCCTGAAAGGGAAGGGCTTCCGGCAACTGGAAGCGATCGTGCTGGGCCTCATCGCGACGATCGCCATCTGCCTGTTCACGGAGCTGTTCCTCGTCGCCCCGGACCCGCGCGCCGTCCTGGCGGGTCTCGTGCCGTCGCTGGACAAGGTGGGCCAGCGCGACGCGCTGTACCTCGCCATCGGCATCCTCGGCGCCACCGTCATGCCGCACAACCTGTACCTGCACTCGTCCGTCGTACAGACGCGCGTCCTGCGCCACGACCTCAACCAGGACGGCGCCCACCTGGCCGAAGCGATCAGGCTGTCGCGCGTCGACACGGTCGTGTCGCTGCTGCTGGCGCTATTCATCAACGGTGCCATCCTCGTGCTGGCCGCGGCCGCGTTTTATAAACCGGGCGGCGGCAACGTGATGGAGATCGACCAGGCCTATTACCTGCTGGCCCCCGTCGCGGGCACGGCGGCCGCGGCGATCCTGTTCGGCCTGGCGCTGCTGGCGTCCGGCCAGAGCTCGACGTTCACCGGCACCATCGCCGGCCAGGTCATCATGG
Organism: Massilia orientalis; assembly: GCF_030411975.2. NCBI lineage: Bacteria > Pseudomonadati > Pseudomonadota > Betaproteobacteria > Burkholderiales > Oxalobacteraceae > Massilia > Massilia orientalis. The sequence goes on from NZ_JASNRB020000020.1 coordinate 80,320, forward strand.
AAGGCTTCCTGAAACTCAGGATTCCCTGCTGGCAGCGTCGCCTGATCACGCGCGGCCTGGCGCTGGGGCCGGCGATGATCGGCGTGCTCACGTTGGGCGACCACGCCATCGGCAAGATGCTCGTCGGCAGCCAGGTCGTGCTGAGCCTGCAATTGCCGTTCGCCATGTACCCACTGATCCGCCTGACGGGCCGCAACGACCTGATGGGGCAGTTCGGCAACAAGTGGTGGACGACGGTGCTGTCGTGGTTCCTGTTCGTCGTGATTTCCTCCGCCAACGCATGGATGGTGTGGCAGGCGCTGTTCGGCTGATCCGGCCATTCCTCGTACCTGATTCGCCGCGTGCGACGCGCCCCGCAAGCCCTGCCTAGAATGGGCTGTCGTCCCCATACGTTCGACCAAAGGGAGTTTATATGGAACAAGTTGCCAACAAGCCTTTGCAGGGCAAGCGCGTCGCCATGCTCATGACGGATGGCGTGGAACAGATCGAGTACACGAGCCCGCGCTCTTTCCTGGAAGAGCAGGGCGCCACCGTCGTGTTGCTGTCGCCGAAGGCGGCGGGCGACGAAGTGCAGGGTTTTAACCACATGCAGCCGGCCGACCGCTTCAAGGTCGAGATGAACGTGCGCGACGCGAAACCTGCCGACTTCGACGGGCTCGTGCTGCCGGGCGGCGTCGCCAATCCGGATCAACTGCGGTTGAGCAAAGAGGCCATCGATTTCATCCGCGACTTCGATGCCGAGGACAAGATGGTCGCGGCCATCTGCCACGGCCCATGGACGCTGATCGACGCGGGCATCGCTACCGGCAAGCATCTCACCAGCTGGCCCAGCCTGAAGCGCGACCTGTTGAATGCGGGCGCCGAGTGGTCGGATGAGGAAGTCGTGCTGGATGCCCGACTGGTTACGAGCCGCAAGCCGGATGATCTGCCCGCCTTCAACGATATGTTGTTGAAGGAATTGCTCGTGGCGCCAGGGACGGACCCTGGGCCGACATCGTAGTCGGTGTGTCCAATAAACTGGAGAGGTAGTCCAGGATAGTTGACGTCTTATCTTTCATATTGGAGAATGTATCCATTATGAAAGATGACTCCACCGTTAACGAACGCATCGCCCAGCAGGTGCGCCTCCTCCGCAGCGAGCGCGGCCTGTCGCTCGATGCCTTGTCGACCCAGTGCGGCGTGAGCCGTTCGATGCTGTCCCTGATCGAGCGGGGCGAGACGAGCCCGACCGCCGTCGTGCTCGACAAGCTGGCTGCGGGCCTCGGCGTGCCGCTCGCATCGCTGTTCGACGACCCGGCGCGCAAGGCCGAGCCTGTCTCACGCCATGCCGACCAGGTCACGTGGCAGGATCCGCATTCCGGCTATCTGCGCCGCAATGTATCGCCCGAAGGATTCCAGTCGCCGACACGCATCGTCGACGTGACGTTTCCGCCGCGCACGCGCGTGACGTACGAGGCCGGCCCTCGCACGCCCGCCGTGCTGCAACAGATCTGGATCCTCGAAGGCCGCATGCAGATCACGTACGGCAGCGAATCCTGGCTGCTGGAGACGGGCGACTGCCTCGTCATACCCCTCGACGCACCGAATTCCTTCCACAACCCCGGGGACGTGCCCGCGCGCTACGCCGTCGTCCTTACCACGCTTAGCAGGAGCTGATCATGAGTTGCCGCGTACGCCGTATCCATTCGCTGACCGATGCCGACATCGAAGGCCTGGCGGCCGTTCTCTTCGACTGTGTCGAGGGAGGCGCGTCCGTCGGGTTCATGCAGCCGTACACGCTGGGCCAGGCGCTCGGCTGGTGGCGTGGGCTCGCGGCCGACGTCGAGTCTGGCCGGCGCGCGTTGCTCGTCGCCGAGGACGAGCACGGCATCGTGGGCACCGTCCACCTCGTGCTGGCGATGCCGGACAACCAGCCGCATCGGGCGGACCTGTGCAAGATGCTCGTGATGCGGCGGGCGCGCAAGCAGGGCGTCGGCGCGGCGCTGATGGATGCGGCGGAGCGGGAAGCGCGGTCGCTCGGCAAGACGCTGCTGGTACTGGATACGGCCAGCGCCGAAGCGGAGCGCCTGTACGCGCGCATGGGGTGGACGCGGTTGGGTGTGGTGCCCGGCTTTGCGTTGCTGCCGGAAGGCGGGTTGTGCGATACGACGTATTTTTATCGCGAACTCGTCTGATGAAGCAGGTGTCTCCCCAGCGGTTTCATCCTTTGCAAGAATAATATTGAGCATAAATGCGACATTTTTCTTCTTCATGGGAACGCAATTATGTTTCCCTTGGGAATCTATGTAAATGTAAGCCGTGGTTTTGGCGGGCAATGTGCTGTTGTTGACGATATGACGTGGTCGGGAATGCCATGCAAGATGTCCGTGACTGGGCTGCGCCGCCGCCGTCCTGGATAGCGCCGGTCCAATCAAAGGCTATCTAACGGTATCGCGTGGTCGTTGCGCCGGCGATGCCCTTCCGGATAAGAAGGTCGCTGAGTGAGCTCCAAATCGATCGGCCTGCCATTGCAGGTTTTTTCCCGACTTCCGTTGCCGGGACAACTCGCTCTCATTGCGGCAATTATCCTGCCTTGCCTGTGGGCCGTCGTGATCGCGTCGTTGCACGGCACCTATGAAAAAACCTTGGCCGAGGCCGCCAAGGACAGCAATAACATTGCGCGTCTGTTCGCTGAAGAAGTCAATTCTTCCATCAACATGATCGACCTGGCGGCGATCGACCTGCGCGAACGATGGCTCGACGACCCGGACAGGTTTGACGACCACGTGCGCAAGCGGCAGGCGATTCTCGAAAGCCCTGTGGCATTTCAGGTCAGTATCATCGACGCCACAGGGCACCTGGCATATTCGAGCGTGGACCGCTCGGCGCCGCAGCTCGATTTAAGCGACCGCGAGCACTTTCGCACCCATCTCGGCGGGATCGACAAGCTGTTCGTCAGCCGCCCGGTCAAGGGCCGGGTGTCGGGACGGGGAAGTATCCAGTTCACCCGTCCATTGCTGGCCCGCGGGAATCGTTTCGCCGGCGTGATCGTGTTGTCGGTGGCACCGGAGTACTTCACCCGGTTTTCAGGAAAACTGCAACTTGGCGAGCACGGGACAGTCGCCCTTGTTCGCTCTGACGGTACCATTGTCGCGCGCGAGCCGGCAGTGTCGTCCGAGCCGCGCAACGTACTGAAGACCATGCCGGACTTCGCGTCGATGGGCACGGAAACACTGATGTATTCACGCGCCTCGCAGATCGACGGTGTCGTTCGACTCTATGCCTGGCGTGTATTGCCGAAGAAGGCCTTGACCGTGGCGGTCGGCCGTAGCCGCGATGAAATCCTCGAATCGTATGTCCGGCAGCGGAACCTGGTGTTGGGCGGCGCCTGTGGGCTGTCCATCCTGATTGTCCTGATCGGTTACAGCGTGTTGTCCGGAATGCGCGACCGTGCCCGCGCCCGGGCCGCGCTCGAGGAAAGCGAGTTTCGCTGGAAATATGCGCTCGAAGGCGCGGGCGATGGTGTCTGGGATTGGGACGGCCGGACCGATACGGTGTACTTCTCTCAACGTTGGCGCGAGATGCTCGGCTATGGCGACGCCGAGATCCGGACCGGGAAACAATGGGAAAACCTGATCCACCCGGAGGACCGTGGACGGGTTCTCGACGCAACGGCGAGGCTGGTGGCCGGGCTGGTGCCGACCTACGCGATGGAATACCGGATGCGGGCGAAGGATGGAAGCTGGCGCTGGATCTTCAGTCGCGGCATGGCCGTCGGTACCGATGCGGGCGGACAGGCGGCGCGGGTGATCGGGACCCATACTGACTTGACCGATCGTAAGCTGCGGGAAGAGGCGCTCCATCAGATGGAGCAGATGCACGCCGCGCAGGCCCTGTTTCAAAGCGAACAGCGTTTTCACCAGCTTGCCGATGCGATGCCGCAAATCGTATGGACTGCCGACCCCGATGGTGCGATCGATTACGCCAACAGTTGGGTGCACGCCTACACGGGACTGGTCGAGGAGATCGATGCCGACAACTGGGTCACGATACTGCACCCGGACGACGTTGCGCCGACGCTGCGCATCTGGAAGGCGTCGCTTGATTCGGGCGCCATCTTCGAGACCGAATACCGCGTGTTTCGCAGCGCCGACCAGAGCTATCGATGGCATCAGGCGCGTGCCATACCGATCCGGGACGAACACGGTACGATCGTAAAGTGGTACGGCACCACCACCGACAACCATGACACGCGGTTGGCGAACGACGAAATCCGCAGGCTCGCACACCGTCTCGGCACCACGCTCGAAAGCATCACGGAGGCATTCCTCACAGTCGATCTGGACTGGAGATTTACGTACGTCAATAAGGAAACCGAGCGCCTGCTTCAGCGTGATCGCCAGCAATTGCTTGGACGAATGTTATGGCAGGAATATCCGGCGCTCGTCGGCGGCATCGCCGATACAGAATTTCAAAGGGCCATGCATGAACATTGCACGGTCGAGTTCGATATTTACTTCCCGCCGCTGAATCGCTGGTTCAAGGTTCGTGCCTATCCTTCATCGGAAGGCCTTGCCGTATATTGCCGCGACATCAGCGCAAGCCGGCGTCTGCAGAAGTTCAAGAATGAGCAGATGAAATTGCTGGAACGGATGGCACTGGGGGCGCCGCTGCCCGAACTCCTGGAACTCGCCACGCACATTGTCGAGTCGTCCGGACATGCCATGCACTGTGCGGTGATGTTGCTGGGTGCGGACGGCGCCCCCTTCGAACACGTTGTCGCGCCAAGTCTTCCGGCTTCGCTACGAGGCATCCTGAACGAATTCGACGTCGATGAGGTATTGCCACCGGACCGACGCGCACGGCTGCAAGCCGGGCCGGTCTTCGTTGCCGACGTGGGGGAAGATCCGAGCTGGACTGGCGCGCACGATGCGGCCGCACTGCATGGGGATCGTGCCTGCTGGTGGTATGGAATTCGCTCCGGGCAGGACCGGCTGCTCGGTACACTTGCGGTATTCACCGAAGCCGGACGTGTGCCCGATCAAGGCGAAATGGAGATCCTTGGCCTGTGCGCCCACACGGTCAGCATCGCGGTCGAACGGCTTCACATCGAACGCAAGGCACGCGCAAGCGAGGACCAGCTTGAATATCAGTCGAATTACGACACCCTGACCGGACTTGCCAACCGCAATTTGCTTTGCGATAGGGCAAGTCAGACGATGGCGCGGGCCGTGAGCCGGGGCGAACAGGCGTGGCTGGTCTGTATCGATCTCGACCGCTTCGCCCTGGTCAACGAAACGCTGGGCCACGAAGCCGGCGACCTGGTCCTGCAAGAGACAGCGGCCCGCCTGAGGACGGCACTGGGGCCGAACGATACGGCTGCGCGCACCGGTGGCGATGAATTTGTGCTGGTGCTCGCCGATACGCCCGACGAGCACGCCGCGATCAATACCGTCCAGCGCATCATGGCCGCCCTGGGCGATCCGATCAAGGTCGGGGAGCACGAGCATTTCCTGAGCTGCACGTCCGGGTTATCGGTATTCCCGGCCGACGGCGACACGGCGAACGCCTTGATCAAGAATGCCCACATCGCGATGCAGCGCGCCAAGGAAGCAGGCGGTGGCGAACTGCAGTTTTATACGGCGTCGATGAAAGCGCGCGCGATGGAACGCCTGCGGCTCGAGGGCGACCTGCGGCATGCCGTCCAGCGGGGCGAATTGCTGTTGCATTACCAGCCGCAAGTCGACGTGCGCACCGGTCGGATCGTTGGCGTGGAAGCCCTGCTGCGGTGGGCGCATCCCGAACTCGGCATGATGTCGCCCGACCGGTTCATCGACCTGGCGGAACAAACCGGGCTCATTGTCCCAATCGGCACGTGGGTATTGCGGACCGCGTGCGCGGACGCCAGGCGTTGGCATGATGCCGGTTGGGAAGGCCTGCGAGTGGGCGTCAATCTGTCGGGCAAGCAGTTCTACCAGCCGGATCTGATCGAGGTCGTGACAGGGGTCCTGGCGGAATCGGGGCTCGCGGCACGCTACCTGGACATCGAGCTGACGGAAGGCCTGGTCATGACCGACATCGACCACGCACTCGCGATCATGAACACGCTCAAGGGGCTCGGCGTACAGCTGTCGCTGGACGACTTCGGCACCGGCTATTCCAGCCTGTCGTACCTGAAGCGCTTCCCGATCGATGTGCTGAAGATCGACAAATCGTTCGTCAGGGACATTACCACCGATCCGGACGCGGCGGCGATCGCGCGGTCCATCATTTCGCTTGCCCAAAGCCTGCAATTGCAAGTCATCGCGGAAGGCGTGGAAACCCAGGAGCAGCTCAGCTATCTGACGACTTATCGTTGCGACCAGATCCAGGGCTACTATTTCAGTCGTCCGATACCGGCCGCGGCATTCGAGCAGTTGCTTGGCGAGGAGCGGGCGCTGCCGGTGGCGTGTCCTGACGAACAGGTGCGGACGGTCCTGGTCGTCGACGACGACCCCGGCGTCAGCGCGGCATTGCGCCGGCTTCTGCGCCGCCAGGGCTATCGGGTACTGCATGCGGCAAGCGGAGACGAAGGTTTGAGCCTGCTTGCCTTGAACGACGTCCAGGTCGTCATTTCCGACCAGCGCATGCCCGGCATGATGGGCATCGAATTCCTGTCGCGCGTCAAGCAGATTCACCCGAAGATTATCCGGATCATGTTGTCGGGCTACACGGCGGTCGACGCGATCATCGAAGCGACCAATAGCGGCGCCGTATTCCGGTTCCACGCGAAGCCTTGGGACGACGACGCGTTATGTGCGAGTATCGCCGACGCATTCCGTTATCACTGGCTGATGCGCAATGCGGAAATTGCGGAGGCGTGAGGGTCCGGTATCGCATAAAACAAAAGCCCCACCGGCTTGCGCCGGCGGGGCTTTTATTTGAATACTGGTGGAGGCGGAGGAGGTCTTCAACCTCCACCGTCTGTCCGTTAATTCTTTGATCCTATTGTGTGCGGCCCCCGGAGAGGCCGAAACGCTTCCCACTTGGGGGGCGAGGATGGGCTGTAGCATCGGCCCTGGCATGATTAGCAAAAACCTCTCTACGTCAATGAATCTCCAAAATGTCGAGCAAGAAAGAACAACCAAGGGATTTGGCTTCGTTGAAGTAGCGCGGAATTGAAATGGTCAGGCACGCTGCTCATCGAGACGATTTGGGCCAAATCCGAGATCGTATATTGATGATTCTCTGGATCCATCGCCCCTGGGCGCACGCATGCCCGAATGAGGGCTATGCATAACTCCACTAGGCAAGTTTGGCCGCCGAGGAAATCCCACCAGTCTTTACCAATCCGGATCGTGGCAGTGATTCCGATCTCGTCATGCTCAAAGCGACAGTGCCATTGCCCGGCTGGCGCATCGTAGAAGCACATCGACCCAAGCTTGTCGTACAGATTTCGAATGATATGCCAATCTTTTTTGTTCGATTGCTTCTGCGTTCCGTATAGAACGCCATACGTGAAGTCAATCTCTGTAACGTTCGCCTCCCTTGCCCACGAAGATGCATGACTGATGATCGCGTCAGCAAAATTCTCGCTCATCTCATCGTTCAAGCAACGTGGGCCGCTCTTCAATGTCGCTACCTTAAGTTGCCCTTCCTCTATCTTCTTCCCATCCAATGCTGAATTAGATGTATGCATCTCGCTCAACACACACTCCCAACCGTAGATCGGGAGCATAATCTCTTCAATCATGCGGCCAGCCGACGTTTCCATTGATGAGAAAAGCTTTGCCGGTAAGATATCGTCCTCTATCTCACTTATACGCGAATACTGATTTCTAAGAGATTGCATCATCAGCACAAACGGACTCGTACTGAACTTTGAAAAAATGGATTCTGCGATAGGAAGTGCGGAAACGTGGTTCCCGATTTTTCGCCGGAAAGCCGTTTCAATGTCAAGCACTCGCTGCTGAGCGCGAGGATCCCTATCGATCTGGTGAAGCGTATTCAAAAGCGAGACTTTGCTGAGTGTAACTTCAGTTGCACGCGGCAGTCCGACGTGTCGCCTTGCCATTCAATCCCTTTCGTTACGCAATCTTACGCGTTCGGCGTTGTGTTTTATTGGGTGTATACTGCGCATTTTCGGTCTCCCCCCCATCTTCCCAGACGATTGTCTGCCCATCCTTGAACCACTGGCGAGTACGGACATGTGACTGGATATAAACAATTCTAAATGCATCGGGGACATTAGGGAAAGCTCTCCATTCGCGCGCTTTCATGATGTCAAGGCACGCTGCCACTACTTCACCGGCAACTTTCCCCAGTCGGGTGGGGACTGCATTGCCGACTTGTCTATAACGCTCTGAGACTGTTCCGGAAAATTCCCAATCATCTGGGAACTCCTGAATACGTGCGTATTCTTTCAAGCTCAGTGCGCGAGTCTCGGTCGGGTGGCACAAAGCGGTGCTTGCATGGTTTGGCATCGTCACCAAAGTAGGGCAGGGTAGATCAAACGTCAGCCTACGCCACCATCCAGAGCGCCCGCCTTTCGCATGCCATGCCTTTCCCATCGACTCCATCTGCAGGTCGATAGGTAGGCTACGCCAGTTTGCTCCTGGCGGCACTAAAGATAGGAAGCTTTTTTTCCGAGGGCTGAAATCAAGCACTACAGGGTCGTCTTCCCTCAAGTTGCCGATGGCGTCGCGCAAAGTCGCCCAGGGTTGTAAGCTTCGCCCGCCGAATAGATCAGACTGCGGCTTTATGGCAGCAGCAGGTCCGTGAGTCGGATTAGGGAAATCGACCTGCATATTGAACCGGTTTCCAATAAAAATAACCCGCTCACGGATCTGTGGCGCACCGTAATTGACTGAGTTCACTTCGAAGACGTCGAAGTGATATGCAGCATTAGGTATGGACTGAAGATCATGCGAGAACTGGCGTAACACGGAACCCGGCAATTCATCATCTGTTAGTTCTGGGCCACCGTTTTCGGGACGTTCGGCAATCGGCCTGTGACTCAATGCAGCTGAGACCAGACCTCTCACGTTCTCCATCAAAAAGAACTTGGGCTGCATATACTCAACGAACCGAAGGAACTGCCAGAGCAGAGTACCACGAGGATCTTGGACGCTCTCCCGCTTGCCAGCTGTGCTGAACGCTTGGCACGGCGGGCCGCCCACAACAACGTCTACTTCGCCAGGCTTAAGACCAACAGCGGCGAGAACATCAGCGGGATCAAGATTTGAGATGTCCCCTTCAAAAACCTTAAGATTTGGGTTCACTTTTCCTGCGGCTATGTTCACTCGGATCGTGTCGCAAAATACCTTCTCTTTTTCTACACAAGCTACCAGCTCATAGTGCCCGGTGCTGTCGAGACCAAGGTCAAGGCCCATACCGCCTGAGAACAGCGAAATTACTTTATACTTTGCCATTTGATAATTTTGTAATTATGCAACATATCATAAACTCAGACGACGTGTTCTTCTTTTTTGAAGGCATCGCCGGTCGTTGGAGGTCTACGACCGATGCGCACCATAGTCGAGAACACCTCTGCACGCAATGTTGAGATTGCAGCTTAAGTATTTTGTCTAGCGTAACTCACATAGTTCACCGACTTCGCGCATGTTGAAGTCGGATACGTCAACTTCACCATGAGGTTGATGTTTCGTAGAAGGACTGTTCGGACGAGTGCTGTTCGCCAGAGCCAGGCCGACATCTTGTTCATGTTTGGCAGAAGTTTTTACATCGTTTTCCAATAAGGTAAGAGCTTTATCTTCGCCTTTCTGGGTGATTGGAAGGGTTAAAAATCAGGCCTATGCACAGCTCGTATCCGCAAGGTTCGGCATTGCACGTAAGGTTCACATCCCGCACGTTTGCGGTCTGAAGGCTACGGTAAATTTCTCCGGTTAATCTGTCTTTTGAATATTGATTTTGTGGTAAAGCCACAGTCGGACGCGCACAAAAGGAAAAACCTCTGACGAATCAGAGGTTTTTTAGAATTATGGTGGAGGCGGAGGGAATCGAACCCTCGTCCGCAAGCACTCTACAGACAGTTCTACATACTTAGCACTGTCTTTTAATTTAACCTGGCTGACGGGGACGTGCACCCTGCAACCAAGCGAGTTACCTAAAGTTTCGGAAGCAACCAGGTAACCCGGTTGAATCCTAGCCTCTGTAAATGACTCTACTTGCCTTGCGGCACACCCCAGAGGCGAGGTGGTGTAGAGCTAGCAGCGATTAGGCTGCGAGTGCGTACGAGTTATCGTTTGCAGTTATTGATTTCTGGATGTATTTACGAGGTAACCAGTCCTCGGTATGCCCTGTTCTGCTTTGCAACCCACGTCGAAGCCAGGTCGCCCCCAGATAGGAACGCTCATTGTACCGCAATCGGCCTCTGAGCGGAGAGCCCTGTCGTGCCCTCACACCCGATATGGGTGCGAGGTGCGGAGTATCAAGGGCTGAGGTGGAATTAACGGCCCTGGTTCTGGTTGGCGATCTGGTTGCCCAGCATGCCGCCGCCAATCATGCCGGCGACCGTCGCCAGTTTGCGGCCATTGCCGCTGCCCACCTGGTTGCCAAGCAGGCCGCCCACGACGGCGCCCGTGCCGATGGCGACGTAGTTCGGTTGTGCCGGCTGCGGAGCCGGACGAGGTGCCGGTTCACGATACGACGGCGCATCGTTCTGGGCGTAGCTCGAGTGGTGCGTCGTGTGGCGCGGGACCGGTTTCGCCGGAACTTCCTTGATGATCGTTTCTTTGATCACCGTCGGTGCCGGGGCCGGCTGGGCGCTCGCGACGGCCGGCTGTGCATAGGCGCCCTGGACCGGTTGCAGGCCTTGCGGTGCCGTGGCATCCGCAGCCATCGGCAGGGCCGGTGCGGCCGCCGGGGCAGCGGCGTAGGCCGGGTTTACCTGGGTCGGGGCAGCCTCGGGAGCGCTGTGCGAGCTCGGCAGGAGGCCGGTGATCGCGGCCGTGCCGGCGAGGCTGACGACGATGACGGACACTGCGGCAGCTGCAACCAGCGGGTGGATACGGGAGGTGGCGGTTTTGATCGTTTCCATTTTTTCTGCTCCTGAGACGTTGTTGTCGTATGGCTGTAGATTACCCAGAGGCATTGTCGAGAGATAGACGTATCCCTGTATCAATCGTAAAGATATGTAAATGACGAGTTGACCGATCGGGATCGCGATCTAACGAAGACGAAGACGAGAGCGCAACATCTGCAACTAACCGACGGGCGGCCCCGAGAAAAAACCGGGCCGCCAGGGCAGAAGGCGGCCAGGATGAAGCAATGATGAAAGCCGGATCAGGCAGTCGTTACCGCAGCGCCCGCCAGCTCGCGCAGCATGTCCAGCAGGTGGCGCGGCGTGTCCAGTTGGTAATGAGCACCCCACGTCGCCGGATCGATGGAACCGCAATAGCCCCAGTTGCAGGCCACGGTGACCATGCCGGCCGCGCGGCCCGCTTCGATGTCGCGCTGGTCGTCGCCCACGTACCAGCAGTGAGTCGGGTCGATGTCCAGGCGGCGCGCCGCTTCCAGCAGCGGGGCGGGGTGGGGTTTGGCGTGCGGCGTCGTGTCGCCCGAGATCACGCAGCCGGCGTGCGCCAGGCCGATCAGCGGGACGAGCGGGTCCGTGAAACGGGCCGGCTTGTTGGTGACGATGCCCCAGGCCATGCCGGATGCCGTGAGGCCGTCCAGCAGGTCGGGCACGCCGTCGAACAGGGTGCTGTGCACGGCCATGTTGGACTGGTAGCGTTCGAACCATTCGAGACGCATCTCCTCATAGCCCGCGTCCCCCGGCGCCAGGCCGAAGGCGGCGCCGATCATGCCGCGGGCGCCGGCCGATGCGGTCGGGCGGAGGATGGCGTACGGCGTCGGTTCCAGGCCGCGCTCCGTACGCATCCAGTTGACGGCGGCCGCGAGGTCGGGCGCGGTGTCGGCAAGGGTGCCGTCGAGGTCGAACAGGACGGCGCGCGGCGCGGACAGGGAGGAAGAAAAGGTCATGTGTCGATACTTAGAGCGGCTTACTGCAGGCAACCATGTAGTTGACGTCGGTGTCCTGGTTCAGCGAGTAGATCTTGGTCAGCGGGTTGTAGGTCAGGCCTTTCAAGCCGTCGACGATGAGGCCGGCATCGCGCACGAAGTTCGACAACTCGGCCGGCGTGATGAATTTGGCGTAATCGTGGGTGCCGCGCGGCAGCATGCGCAGCACGTATTCCGCGCCGACGACGGCGAACAGATACGATTTGACGTTGCGGTTCAGCGTGGAAAAGAACACGCGGCCGCCCGGTTTGACGAGGGCCGCGGCGGCGCGCACGATGGAAGCCGGGTCCGGGACGTGCTCGAGCATCTCCATGCAGGTGACGACGTCGAACTGGCCCGGCTCTTCCGCGGCCATGTCCTCGGCCGCGATCAGTTTATAGCGCACCTCCACGCCCGATTCCAGGCTGTGCAGGTCGGCCACCTTCAGTGCCTTTTTCGACAGGTCGATGCCCGTGACCTTGGCACCCTTGCGCGCCATGGATTCGGCCAGGATGCCGCCGCCGCAGCCGATGTCGATGACGTTCTTGCCAGCCAGCGGCACGCGCGCGTTGATCCATTCCAGGCGCAACGGGTTGATGTCGTGCAGCGGACGGAATTCGGACGTCGGATCCCACCAGCGGTGGGCCAGTTCACTGAACTTCTGGATCTCTAAGGGATCGGCATTGGTCGTCGTAGTCATAGGACGGAATGATAGCGGAAATGGGTAGTCGGCACGGATGGGATCGTGAAAAAAACCGGGCCATAAAAAAACCCCGCCGCAGCGGGGTTGTTCAGCCGTTAAGCCGGATTACTGCTTGTTGCCGCGGGTGCCGACGACTTCGATTTCCACGCGGCGGTTCTTCGCACGGCCGGCGGCGGTCTTGTTGTCGGCGACCGGCTGCTTCTCGCCTTTGCCTTCGGTGTAGACGCGGTTCGATTCGACGCCCTTGCTCTGCAGATAGGCCTTGACGGCTTCGGCGCGGCGGACGGACAGCTTCTGGTTGTACTCATCGGTGCCGACCGAGTCGGTGTGGCCGACGGCGATGATGACTTCCAGGTTGATGTCTTTCAGCTTCGAGACCAGGTCGTCCAGCGACGCTTTGCCGGCCGGCTTCAGGACGGCCTTGTCGAAGTCGAAGAACGCGTCAGCCGAGTAGCTCACTTTTTCCGAGGTCGGGACCGGAACCGGTGCCGGGGCCGGAGCCGGGGTGGCAGGTGCCGGAGCGGCGACCGGCGGCGGCGGCGGAGCGACGCACTTGCCGTTTTCCAGGCGCTCGGGTTCCACGCACAGCGGTGCGTCGCAGCCCGGGACCGCGTCGGCCGGGGTCCAGTAGCCCGTGCGCCAGCACAGGCCGAAAGGATTGCGGGCGATGACGCCACGGGCATCCTGCACGTAAGCGCTGTACGGCGTCGGCGCCTTGATATCGGTGGTCAGCGGCGCATACGGAGGCGCACTTTGCGCGGATGCGCTGCCCGCCATCGCGGCCGTAGCTGCGAATACGAGGGTTGCCAATTTGTTCATATTTTTTCTTCCTTTCGGTAAAATCTTCTAGCGGCGAAACTGCCCCAGGGCAATAAGACGTGAGCATAATATTAACACTCGAGACAGCACGTCAGTTCCGCATTGTGAAACAAGCAATTAACGTCTCGGCCATTTTGCCACATACGCCACATCCGCACGACCGACCGGCGACCAATTGCCGTGCATGCTATTTGTCGCGTTGTTTCTGCGCAACAAGGTGTCGGGAGTCGCACGCAAGCTTGACGAATGTTTATGACAGGCATGTGTCAAAGGGCTAATTGTGCCAGTTTGCTATCGCGGCCGCTTGCCGCTGAAATAGGTGATTGCTAGGGCTGCCGTGGTAAAATCATGGGCTTGAAATATCACTTATCAGCCTGAAGGCGCCGACCCGCACAATGGATCAATTCGCAAAAGAAACAGTTCCAATTTCCCTGGAAGAAGAGATGCGCAAGAGCTACCTCGATTACGCCATGAGCGTGATCGTGGGCCGTGCTCTGCCGGACGTGCGCGACGGCTTGAAGCCCGTGCACCGCCGCGTGCTCTACGCGATGCACGAGATGAACAACGTGTGGAACCGTCCTTACCTGAAGTGCGCGCGCGTGGTCGGCGACACGATGGGTAAGTACCACCCGCACGGCGACGCGTCGATCTACGACACCCTGGTCCGCATGGCCCAGGACTTCTCGCTGCGCTACACGCTCGTGGACGGGCAGGGCAACTTCGGCTCGATCGACGGCGACTCCGCCGCGGCGATGCGTTACACCGAGTGCCGCCTGGACAAGATCTCGAACGAGCTGCTGGCCGACATCGACAAGGACACCGTCGACTTCCAGCCGAACTATGACGGCAAGGAAAAAGAGCCGACCGTCCTCCCGACGAAGATCCCGAACCTGCTGATCAACGGTTCGTCCGGTATCGCGGTCGGCATGGCGACGAACATCCCGCCGCACAACCTGTCCGAAGTGATCAGCGGCGCCATGCACGTGCTGCGGAACCCGGACTGCACGATCGACGAGCTGATCGAGCTGATCCCGGCGCCGGACTTCCCGACGGCCGGCATCATCTACGGCGTCTCGGGCGTGCGCGACGGCTATCGCACGGGCCGCGGCCGCGTCGTGATGCGCGCCAAGACGCACTTCGAGGAATACGGCAAGGACGGCGGCCGCATCGCGATCATCGTCGACGAGCTGCCGTACCAGGTCAACAAGAAGTCGCTGCTGGAGCGCATCGCCGAAAACGTGCGCGACAAGAAGCTGGAAGGCATTTCCGACATCCGCGACGAGTCCGACAAATCGGGCATGCGCGTCGTCATCGAGCTCAAGCGCGGCGAAGTGCCGGAAGTCGTGCTGAACAACCTGTACAAGCAGACCCAGCTGCAGGACACGTTCGGCATGAACATGGTGGCCCTCGTCAACGGCCAGCCGAAGCTGCTGAACCTGAAGCAGATGCTGGAGTGCTTCCTGTCGCACCGCCGCGAAGTGGTCACGCGCCGCACCGTGTTCGAGCTGCGCAAGGCACGCGAACGCGGCCACATGCTGGAAGGCCTCGCGGTCGCGCTGGCGAATATCGACGACTTCATCGCGATCATCAAGGCCGCGCCGACGCCGCCGGTCGCGAAGACGGAACTGATGTCGCGCGCATGGGATTCGTCCCTCGTGCGCGAAATGCTGTCGCGCACCGAACTCGGCGCATCCGGCGGCATCGAGGCGTTCCGTCCCGAGCACCTGCCGAAGCACTACGGCATGCAGCAGGACGGCCTCTATAAGCTGTCGGACGAGCAGGCCCAGGAAATCCTGCAGATGCGCCTGCAGCGCCTGACCGGCCTGGAGCAGGACAAGATCGTCAACGAGTACAAGGAAGTGATGCTGCACATCGCCGACCTGCTCGACATCCTGGCCCGTCCGGAGCGCGTCACGAGCATCATCGTCGACGAGATGGCGCAGATCAAATCGGACTACGCGGACAACGGCAAGGACACCCGCCGTTCCGCCATCGAGCACAATGCGTCCGACCTGGAAACGGAAGACCTGATCACGCCGCAGGACATGGTCGTGACCCTGTCGCACACGGGCTACATGAAGTCGCAGCCGATTTCCGAATACCGCGCGCAGAAGCGCGGCGGCCGCGGCAAGCAGGCGATGGCGACGAAGGACGAGGACTGGATCGACCAGCTGTTCATCGCGAACACGCACGACTACATGCTGTGCTTCAGCAACCGCGGCCGGATGTACTGGCTGAAGGTGTGGGAAGTGCCGCAGGGTTCGCGCAACTCGCGCGGCAAGCCGATCGTGAACATGTTCCCGCTGCAGGACGGCGAGAAGATCACCGTGATCCTGCCGCTGTCGGGCGAGAACTCGACGTTCCCGGAAGACCACTACGTGTTCATGTCGACGAGCCTCGGCACCGTCAAGAAGACGCCGCTGCGCGACTTCAGCAATCCGCGCAAGGCCGGCATCATCGCGGTCGACCTGGACGACGGCGACTTCCTGATCGGCGCCGCGCTCACGGACGGCAAGCACGACGTGATGCTGTTCTCGGACGCCGGCAAGGCCGTGCGCTTCGACGAGAACGACGTGCGTCCGATGGGCCGTACGGCGCGCGGCGTGCGCGGCATGAACCTGGAAGAGGGCCAGAACGTGATCGCGCTGCTGGTCGCCGAGAACGAGCAGCAGTCCGTGCTGACCGCGACGGAAAACGGCTTCGGCAAGCGCACCCCGATCACGGAGTACACGCGCCACGGCCGCGGCACGAAGGGCATGATCGCGATCCAGACGTCCGAGCGTAACGGCAAGGTCGTTGCCGCGACGCTGGTCGAGGAGACGGACGAGATCATGCTGATCACGACCGGCGGCGTGCTGATCCGGACTCGTGTGGCCGAGATCCGCGAGATGGGCCGCGCCACCCAGGGCGTGACCCTGATCGCGGTGGAAGACGGCACCAAGCTGTCCGGCCTGCAGCGCGTGGTCGAGACCGACCTCGAGGAAACGGAACTGGAGCCGGCGCCGGAGTAATTTGGATGCGCCGCGATAAAGCCGCCCTGATGCCATGCATCTCGGCGGCTTTTTTTTGATCCGTTCCCTCAAAACGTCATTCCCGCGCAGGCGGGAATCCATACCGAGGTGCAGAATTCGGTATCTTGGAAGTGCCGCGACGTAATGAAATAGACCGACTTCGGGGCTTCAGCATGGGTCCCCGCCTGCGCGGGGACGACGGTTCATCTTCCGTCGAAATGGCACCTGTTGAGGATTTTTTGCAAGTTTCGTGCGAAAATCGAGGAACCCGCATTGTCATGCCGGGATTGCAAGCCCCCGCACCAGCCATCATCAAGGACATCCGTGAAGAAATCTCTCGTCGCCATCGCCTCCGCCCTCGTCATTTGCTCTCCTGCCGCGTTCGCCGCGACACCGGTGCCGTCAGCCGATCCGGCCGTCGTCGCCGCCACCAAGCAGATGCTGGCGTCGATGAAGATCCGCGACGTGATGCAGGCGTCGCTGAAGCAGGCGGACCAGCAGATGCCGACCCAGATCGCCGCGTCGATGAATGCGATGATCGACAGCGACGCCACGCTCTCCGCGGAGAAGAAGGCCGAGGCGCACAAGAAGCTGCAGGAAGCGCTGCCCACGCTGACCGCGCAGATGCACGGCGTATTCAGCGACCCGACCCTCGTCGACGACATGCTGGCCGAGATGGTGCCGCTGTACGCCGAGACCTATACGCTAGACGAGATCCGCCAGCTCTCCGCGTTCTACGCGTCGCCGCTGGGCCAGAAGATGCTGGCGAACATGCCGACGCTGATGACCCGCAGCATGGAGATCAGCAACCGCGTGATGATGCCGCGCGTGCAGAAAATGATGGCGCAGAGCGCGCAAAGCATCGTCGGCAAGTAAGGAGCGGACGATGACTCAGGTGTACAACTTCTCCGCCGGCCCGGCCGTCCTGCCGAAAGAAGTGCTGCGCCAGGCAGCCGACGAGATGCTCGACTGGCACGGCAGCGGCATGTCCGTGATGGAGATGAGCCATCGCGGCCCCGAATTCATTTCGATCGCCAAGCAGGCCGAAGCCGATTTCCGCGAACTGCTGGGCGTGCCGGACAATTACAAGGTCCTGTTCCTGCAGGGCGGTGGCCTCGGCCAGAACGCCATCATCCCGATGAACATGGTGGGCCGCAAACCGCAGCCGGCGACCATCGATTTCGTCCACACGGGTTCGTGGTCCGGCAAGTCGATCAAGGAAGCGAAGCGCTATGCGAACGTGAACGTGGCGGCGTCGGGCGAGGCGAGCCGCTTCACGACCGTGCCGCCGCAGGAGACGTGGCAGCTGAGCGCCGACGCGGCCTACCTGCACCTGTGCACGAACGAGACCATCGACGGCGTCGAGATCGGTTACGTGCCGACGGTGCAGGGCGATACGCCGCTCGTCGTGGACATGTCCTCGCACATCCTGTCGCGCCAGGTCGACGTGTCGAAGTACGGCGTGATCTTCGCCGGCGCGCAAAAGAACATCGGCCCGGCGGGCCTGACGATCACGATCGTGCGCGAGGACCTGCTCGACCACGCCTTGCCGATCTGCCCCGGCGTGTTCAACTGGCGCGCGGTGGCGGAGGCGGAGTCGATGCTGAACACGCCGCCGACGTACGGCATCTATATCGCGGGCCTCGTGTTCGCGCATCTGAAAAAACAGGGCGGCGTGGTCGAGATGGAACGGCGCAACATCGAAAAAGCGCGCCTGCTGTACGCGGCGCTGGACGCCGACGACTTCTACCAGAATCGTGTGGCGCCCGAATATCGCTCGCGCATGAACGTACCGTTCTACCTGCGCGATGAATCACTGAACGAACAATTCCTGGCCGGCGCCAAAGCGCGCGGCCTGCTGCAACTGAAGGGCCACAAGTCCGTCGGCGGTATGCGGGCATCGATCTACAACGCGATGCCGATCGAGGGTGTGCAAGCCCTGGTCGATTATTTGAACGAGTTCGCGGGGCGCTGAGTCGCCGCATCCTCGTCGTTCCCGCGCAGGCGGGAACCCATGCTGAGCGTACCCTTGTCGGCAACGTGGCGATGCCCATACCGCGACTTCGGGTAATCAGCATGGATCCCCGCGTCCGCGGGGATGACGGGCGAACCGAAACCCATGAGCAGACGATGACAGACAAACTCAAACCCCTGCGCGAACAGATCGATGCGATCGACGCGCAAATCCTCGAACTCCTTTCACGCCGCGGCAGGGTCGCGCAGGAAGTCGGCCACGTGAAGGCCGAGACCAACGCCCCCGTGTTCCGCCCCGAACGCGAAGCGCAGGTGCTGCGCGGCGTCGCCGAGCGCAATCCCGGCCCGCTGAAGAACCAGGACGTGCAGACCATCTTCCGCGAGATCATGTCGTCCTGCCGCGCGCTGGAAAAGCGCGTGACGGTCGCCTTCCTCGGTCCCACCGGCACGTTCAGCGAACAGGCCGTGTTCCAGCAGTTCGGCAGCGCCGTCGAAGGCCTGCCGTGCGTGTCGATCGACGAAGTTTTCCGCGCCACCGAGGCCGGCACCGCCGACTATGGCGTCGTCCCGGTCGAGAACTCGTCCGAGGGCGCCATCAACCGCACGCTCGACCTGATGCTCGCGACGACGACGATCATCAGCGGCGAAGTCTCGATCCCCGTGCACCACAGCCTCATGACGAAGACGGGCAGCATGGACGGCGTGAAGGTCGTGTGCGCGCATTCGCAGGCGCTGGCCCAGTGCCAGGTGTGGCTCAACCTGCATCACCCCGGCATCGAGCGCCGCGCCGTCGCGTCGAACGCGGAAGCGGCCGTGCTGGCGAGCCAGGATCCGACCATCGCCGCGATCGCGAGCGAGATGGCGGGCGAACAGTACAAGCTGGGCGTCGTCCAGGCGCACATCCAGGACGACCCGCACAACCGCACGCGCTTCCTGATCATCGGCAGCCAGGCCACGGGCCCGTCCGGCAAGGACCGCACGTCGATCGTGCTGGCCGTGCCGAACAAGGCCGGCGCCGTCTACAGCCTGCTCGCGCCGCTCGCGAAGCACGGCGTGTCGATGACGCGTTTCGAATCCCGTCCCGCGCGCATCGGCACGTGGGAGTACTACTTCTACGTCGACGTCGAAGGCCACATCGCCGATGCCGCCGTCGGCCGCGCGCTCGAAGAGCTCAAGGACAACGCCGCCTTCTTCAAGGTATTGGGATCCTATCCCGTCGGCCTCTGAATCATTCACACTACAGCCAAGAGAATCCCATGTCGCAATTCGGTCCCGATTACGTCCGCGCCATCGCCCCTTACCAGGCCGGCAAACCCATTTCCGAAGTCGCCCGCGAGTTCGGTCTCGATGAAGCCAGTATCGTCAAACTGGCGTCCAACGAAAACCCGTTCGGCGTTCCCGAATCGGCCAAGGCCGCGATGCTTGCTGCCGCCACTGAACTCGGCCGCTACCCGGACGCCAACGGCTTCGAGCTGAAGGCTGCGCTGGCCAAGCGCTACGACGTGCCGGCCGACTGGATCACGCTCGGCAACGGCTCCAACGACATCCTCGAGATCGCCGCGCACGCGTTCGTGCAAAAGGGCCAGGCCGTCGTCTATGCGCAGTATTCGTTCGCCGTGTACGCGCTGGCCACCCAGGGCGTCGGTGCACGCGGCATCGTCGTGCCGGCCAGGAACTACGGTCACGACCTCGATGCGATGGCGGCCGCGATCGATGCGGACACCCGTCTCGTCTACATCGCCAACCCGAACAACCCGACCGGCACGTTCATCTCCGCACCCGAGATCGAGGCGTTCCTGGCCAAGGTGCCGGCGTCCGTCGTCGTCGTGCTGGACGAGGCCTATAACGAATACCTCGAGCAGAAGGACCAGTTCGAATCGACGCAGTGGGTCCGCAAATACCCGAACCTGATCGTCTCGCGCACGTTCTCGAAAGCGTATGGCCTCGCGGGCCTGCGCGTCGGTTTCGCCATCGCGCAGCCGGCCGTGACGGACCTGATGAACCGCATCCGCCAGCCGTTCAACGTGAATTCGCTCGCGCAGGCGGCCGCCATCGCGGCGCTGAACGATAAAGAATTCCTGCGCAAGGGTGCCGAGAACAACCGCGCCGGCTACCGGCAGCTGACCGCGGCGTTCGATGAGCTCAAGCTCGAGTACGTCCCGTCCTACGGCAATTTCGTGCTCGTGAAAGTGGGCGACGACGACGGCGCCGGCGCGCGCGTGAACCTCGCGCTGCTGAAGCAGGGCGTGATCGTGCGTCCGGTCGGCGCGTACGGCCTGCCGCAATGGCTGCGCATCTCGATCGGCCTGCCGGAAGAGAATGCCCGCTTCGTCGAAGCCCTTGAAAAGGCTCTCGGCTGATGTTGACGAAAGTCGTCATCGTCGGCGTCGGCCTGATCGGCGGCTCGTTCGCGCTGGGCCTGAAGGCGGCCGGCGCCGCGGGCCACATCGTGGGCCTGGGACGCTCCGCGCAGGCGCTGGCGCGTGCGCGCGAACTCGGGATCATCGACGAGGCCGCGACGTCACCGCAAGAAGCCATGCGTGGCGCAGATCTCGTGCTGCTGGCGGCGCCCGTCGCGCAGACGGGACCGATTCTCGCGTCGCTGCTGCCGCACCTGGAGCCGCAGACGATCGTCACGGACGCGGGCAGCACCAAGTCCGACGTGGTGGCGGCCGCACGCGCCGCGCTGGGCGATCGCGTCCACCAGTTCGTGCCGGGGCACCCGATCGCGGGCCGTGAATCGAACGGTCCGGATGCGGCGATCCCCGACCTGTACCGCGGCAAGAAGACCGTGCTCGCGCCGCTGCCGGAAAATGCCCCGGAAGCCGTCGAGAAAGTGGCCGCCGCGTGGCGCACGTGCGGCGCCATCATCCACATGCTCACGCCGCAGGAACACGACAAGGTGTTCGCCGCGGTCAGCCACCTGCCGCACCTCCTCGCGTACGCGCTCGTCGACGACATCGCCAACAAGCCGCACGCGGACCTGCTGTTCCAGTACGCCGCCAGCGGCTTCCGCGACTTCACCCGCATCGCGGGCTCGTCGCCGGAAATGTGGCGCGACATCAGCCTCGCGAACCGCGACGCGCTGCTCGGCGAACTGGACGCCTATCTCGCTCAATTGACTCACCTTCGCGCGCGGCTCGCCGCCAGTGACGGACCCGCGCTGGAGGCGACCTACGCCAACGCCCAGCGCGCCCGCCGCGCGTGGACCGAAGCGATCGAAGCCGCGGAAAAACCGCCGGCGCCCGATCAGGAATCTGGAAAATGACCCAAGCTAAAATCTATCCCCAGCACATCGACCTCGAACCCGTGATGCGCGTGCAGGGCACCGTACGCCTGCCCGGCTCGAAGAGCATCTCGAACCGCACGTTGCTGCTGGCCGCACTGTCCGAAGGCACGACGACCATCCACGACCTGCTCGCGTCGGACGACACGTCCGTCATGCTGGACGCCCTCAGGAAGCTCGGCATCCAGTGGGAGCAGGTCGACGAGCGCACGCACGTCGTGCATGGCGCTGCCGGCCGCCTGCCCGTCGGCCGGGCCGACCTGTTCATGGGGAATGCGGGCACCGCGATCCGCCCGCTGACGGCGGCGCTGGCCGTGATCGGCGGCGACTACACGCTGCACGGCGTCGAGCGCATGCACGAGCGTCCGATCGGCGACCTGGTCGACGCGCTGAACGCCGTCGGCGCCAACATCGAATACACGGGCAATCCGGGCTATCCGCCGCTGCACATCCGCGCGGGCAAGGTCCAGCCGGACCGCATCGCCGTGCGCGGCAACGTGTCGAGCCAGTTCCTGACTGCGCTGCTCATGGCCGCGCCGCTGATGGCGGTCGACAAGCCGGTCACGATCGAGGTGGTGGGCGAGCTCATTTCGAAGCCGTACATCGAGATCACGCTGAACCTGATGCGCCGCTTCGGCGTGACGGTCGGCCAGGACGGCTGGGCGTCGTTCACCGTGCGGCCGGGCCAGACGTACCAGAGTCCGGGCAGCATCCACGTCGAAGGCGATGCGTCGTCGGCGTCGTACTTCCTGGCCGCGGGCGCCATCGCGGGCGGTCCGGTGCGCGTGGAAGGCGTGGGCAAGGATTCCATCCAGGGCGACGTGCGCTTCGCCGACGCGCTGGAGCAGATGGGCGCGACGATCACGAAGGGCGACAACTGGATCGAGGCGACGTCGAACGGCGTGCTGAAAGCGATCGACGCGGACTTCAACCACATCCCGGACGCCGCGATGACGATCGCCGTCGCCGCGCTGTACGCGGACGGCACGAGCACGCTGCGCAACATCGCCAGCTGGCGCGTGAAGGAAACCGACCGCCTGGCCGCAATGGCGACGGAGCTGCGCAAGGTCGGCGCGACGGTGGAAGAGGGCCCGGACTACATCCGCGTGACCCCGCCCGACACGCTGTCGCATGCGACGATCGACACCTATGACGACCACCGTATGGCGATGTGCTTCTCGCTGGCATCGCTGGATGGCGCGGCGCGGCGCGGCAACGCGATGCGCATCAATGATCCGAAGTGTGTGGCCAAGACGTTCCCGGACTACTTCGAAACGTTTTCCGGAATCGCGCAAGACACATTATCCTGATGGGATAACTGGTAACCACACACACTACATGCCGAACTCGAATATTCCCGTCATTACGATTGACGGCCCGACCGCCTCGGGCAAGGGCACGGTGGCCCACAAGGTCGCCGACCGCCTGGGCTTCCACCTGCTGGATTCCGGCGCCCTGTATCGCCTGACCGCATTGTCCGCACTGCGCCGCGGCACCGACCTGCGCGACGAGCACGCGCTCGCCAAGGTCGCCGAACACCTGCCCGTCCGCTTCAACGGCGGCCACATCTACCTCGGCACGGAAGAGGTGAGCAACGCCATCCGGCAGGAAGAAGTCGGCAATACCGCGTCGAAGATCGCGGCGCTGCCGGCCGTGCGCCAGGCGTTATACGGCTTGCAACTGAGCTTCCGCGAAACGCCCGGCCTCGTGGCCGACGGCCGCGACATGGGCACCGTGATCTTTCCCGGCGCCCAGCTGAAGGTGTTCCTGACCGCAAGTGTTGAGGCACGTGCGCAACGCCGGTATAAGCAATTGATTGACAAAGGATTTTCTGCTAATATGGACGATCTGCTGGCGGATTTGCAGGCCCGCGACGCGCGCGATACCCAGCGCGCCGTGGCCCCGCTGGTGCCGGCTGAAGGGGCGCACATCCTCGATACCTCGCAGATGACGGCGGACGAAGCCGTCGAACAGGTGCTCGCCTGGTATGCGCACCCCTAACAAGAATTTATCCCTGATGTTGTAGGGACTGCCGTGAGAACGGCGTTTATAGGTGCCCGGGGTGTCCCGGGTGTGGTTCAACTTGACCCAGTTCAGATCGCATATAGCCGATCTGCTGGCTAACATCTCAAAACTTATGGCTACTGCAGCAAATCAAGATACCGGTATGGAAAGCTTCGCAGCACTCTTCGAAGAGTCGCTGGCGCGTCAAGACATGCGTTCGGGCGAAGTCATCTCCGCCGAAGTCGTGCGTCTGGATCACAACTTCGTGATCGTCAACGCCGGCCTGAAATCGGAAGCTTTCATCCCCATCGAAGAATTCAAGAATGACCAGGGCGAACTGGAAGTCAACGTGGGTGACTTCGTTTCCGTGGCCATCGAATCGCTGGAAAATGGTTTCGGCGATACCATCCTGTCGCGCGACAAGGCCAAGCGCCTGGCATCGTGGCTGGCTCTGGAAAAAGCAATGGAATCGGGCGAGATCGTCACCGGTACCGTGAACGGCAAAGTCAAGGGCGGCCTGACCGTCCTGACCAACGGCATCCGCGCATTCCTGCCGGGTTCGCTGGTCGACACCCGTCCGGTCAAGGACACGACCCCGTTCGAAGGCAAGACCCTGGAATTCAAGGTCATCAAGCTGGACCGCAAGCGTAACAACGTCGTGCTGTCGCGTCGCGCCGTCATCGAAGCATCGATGGGCGAAGAGCGTGCGAAGCTGATGGAAACGCTCAAGGAAGGCACCGTCGTCACCGGCGTCGTCAAGAACATCACCGACTACGGTGCGTTCGTCGACCTGGGCGGCATCGACGGCCTGCTGCACATCACCGACCTGGCATGGCGTCGTGTGCGTCACCCGTCGGAAGTCCTGTCGGTTGGTCAAGAGATCACCGCTAAGGTCCTCAAGTACGATCAGGAAAAGAACCGCGTCTCGCTGGGCGTCAAGCAACTGGGCGACGATCCGTGGACCGGCCTGTCGCGTCGCTACCCGCAAGGCACCCGCCTGTTCGGCAAGGTCACGAACCTGACCGACTACGGTGCGTTCGTGGAAGTCGAGCAGGGCATCGAAGGCCTGGTGCACGTCTCGGAAATGGACTGGACCAACAAGAACGTGGCGCCGAACAAGGTTGTCCAGCTGGGCGACGAAGTCGAAGTCATGGTCCTGGAAATCGACGAAGAGCGTCGTCGTATCTCGCTGGGCATGAAGCAGTGCAAGGCGAATCCGTGGGACGACTTCGGCATGACCCACAAGAAGGGCGACAAGGTCAAAGGTCTGATCAAGTCGATCACCGACTTCGGCGTGTTCATCGGCCTGCCGGGCAACATCGACGGCCTGGTGCACCTGTCCGACCTGTCGTGGACGGAAGCCGGCGAAGAAGCGGTCCGCCGCTTCAAGAAGGGTGACGAGCTGGAAGCCGTCGTCCTGGCGATCGACGTCGAGCGCGAGCGTGTCTCGCTGGGCGTCAAGCAGCTGGAAGGCGACCCGTTCAACAACTTCGCTTCGCTGAACGACAAGGGCACCCTGGTCACCGGCACCGTGAAGTCGGTCGAGCCGAAAGGCGCCGTGATCGCCCTGAACGAGGAAGTCGAAGGCTACCTGCGCGCTTCGGAAATCGCCCGCGACCGCGTGGAAGATGCCGGCACCCACCTGAAAGTGGGCGACAAGGTCGAAGCCCTGGTCATCAACATCGACCGCAAGGCACGCAGCATCCAGCTGTCGATCAAGGCCAAGGACAACGCCGACACCCAGGAAGCCATGCAGAAGCTGGCTTCGGACAACAGCGCAGCAACCGGCACCACCTCGCTGGGCGCCCTGCTGAAGGCCAAGTTCGATAACAAGAACTAAGCAAAGGTTACAACCTTAGAGTGAGCAGATGACCAAGTCCGAGCTGATCAACCGCCTGGCCGAGCGCTATTCTCAGCTGGTGGCAAAAGACGCCGAGTTCGCCGTCAAGACCATCCTCGATGCGATGACCAATGCTCTCGCGAGCGGCCAGCGCATCGAGATCCGGGGTTTCGGCAGCTTTGCCCTGAACAGCCGGCCGCCCCGCATCGGCCGCAACCCGAAGTCCGGCGACAAAGTGATGGTGCCCGAAAAACGGGTACCCCACTTCAAACCGGGCAAGCAGTTGCGCGAGCGGGTGGATGCGATGGTCGGGCAACCGATCATCGAAGACTGATCCGTCTGCGACAGACTCACGAAACGGCGTCCCTCGGGGCGCCGTTTTTTATTGGTGCGCCCAGCATGGGCGCAAATTCGGGGTCAGAGCACTTTTTCGATCAATTTACTGATGAACAATCGCAACGCACGGGCGTCGCGCGCATCAGCAACCACAGACGATAGTTGCTACCGGACTCACGAGAAATTTGCTGCAGAGATAATGACCTGAAAAGTGCTCTGACCCCGAATTTCCCTAAAAATGAGCTCTGACCCCGAATCGTGCAACCCACGTATAATCACGCCGCACGCGAGCAACGGCCGGGTTGGCCGTTCTAGGAATATCGTTTCAAATATGCGACACTGCGCCTTTGCCGTCTTACCACTCGGGACCTGCTGATGAAACTCGTCTCCACCATCGTCGGATGCCTGCTGTTCGTCCTGTTCTTCAGTTTCGCGCTGAAGAACACGCACCAGGTCGACCTGCATTTCTTCCTGAATTACGAGGTGCGGGGACCGTTGGTGCTGATGCTGCTCGCGTTTTTCATCGCCGGCGCCTTTCTCGGCATCCTGGCCGTGACGCCGACCGTGTTCCGGCACCGGCGCGAAAGCTCGCAGCACAAGCATACGATCCAGGCCCTGCAGAGCGCGGCCGGTACCGCCGCCAACGCGCCGCAGCCGGACAGCGTCGCGCCGCGCGCGTGAACGTCATTCAGTAATCAATAAGAACAACATATGGAATTTGAAATCTGGTGGCTGCTCGGCATCCCCGTCTTTTTTGCCCTCGGCTGGATCGCCGCCCGCGTCGACATCAAGCAGCTCGTCTCCGAATCGCGCAGCCTCCCGCGCGGCTATTTCAAGGGCCTGAATTTCCTCCTCAACGAACAGCCGGACAAGGCCATCGACGCGTTCATCGAGATCGTCAAGCTCGATCCGGAAACCGCCGACATGCATTTCGCGCTGGGTAACCTGTTCCGCCGCCGTGGTGAGACGGAGCGCGCGATCCGCGTCCACCAGAACCTGCTGTCGCGTCCCGACCTGCCGATCGAGCAGCAGGTGCACGCGCAGTACGAACTCGGCATGGACTACCTGAAGGCGGGCCTGCTGGACCGCGCCGAAGAGACGTTCAACCTGCTCGTCGACACGCAGTACGGCGTGCAGGCCCGCCGTGCGCTGCTGGAGATCTTCCAGCGCGAAAAGGAGTGGCGCCGCGCGATCGCCGCCGCCGAGGGCCTGATGGAATCCGGCGCCGGGGCGCACCACAAGGAAATCGCGCAGTTCTATTGCGAGCTGGCGCAGGACGCCCTCGTGCACATGCAGTCCGAGGAAGCGAAGGCGCTGCTGGACAAGGCGCTGCAGGCCGACCGCAAGAACGTGCGCGCGACGATGCTGTGCGGCGATGCGCTCAAGGCCGAAGGCGACATCGAGGGCGCGCTGAAGACGTGGCGCCGCGTGGAGCAGCAAAGCGTGCCGCACGTGGCCCTCGTCGCCGCGCGCCTGATGGATGGCTACCGCGCCGTCGGCCGCCCGCAGGAAGGCGTCAACCTGCTGCGCTCCTACCTGGAAGAAGCGTCGTCGATTGATCTGATCGAGGTCGTCTTCAAGGCCGTCATTGAACTCAACGGCGTGGAGGCTGCCAAACAGCTGGTGGTGGAAGAGCTGCGCCGCAATCCGACCCTG
The DNA here is from genome assembly GCF_030411975.2 of Massilia orientalis. Classification (NCBI taxonomy): domain Bacteria; kingdom Pseudomonadati; phylum Pseudomonadota; class Betaproteobacteria; order Burkholderiales; family Oxalobacteraceae; genus Massilia; species Massilia orientalis. The sequence goes on from NZ_JASNRB020000020.1 coordinate 107,928, forward strand.
CTCGGTCTCGACAAGCTGCTGGAAGCGCGCCTGATGGATGCGCCGGCGAACGTGTGGGAAGAGCTGTCGATGGTGAAGAACCTGGTGCACGGTTACACGCAGAAGCTGGCGCGCTACCAGTGCAGCCATTGTGGTTTCAAGGCGCGTCAGTATTACTGGCAATGCCCGGGGTGCAGCAAGTGGGAGACCTATCCACCGCGCCGTACCGAAGAACTGAACGTGATGAACTAAGCTAAAGCGAACCATGAAGATTACGATTATCGGCACCGGCTACGTCGGCCTCGTGACTGGCGCCTGCCTGGCGGAACTCGGCAACGACGTCTTTTGCCTCGACGTCGACCAACGCAAGATCGACCTGCTGAACAACGGCGGCATCCCGATCCACGAACCGGGCCTGGAAGAAGTCGTCGCGCGCAACCGCGCCAGCGGCCGCCTGCAGTTCTCGACCGACGTCGCCGCCAGCGTCGCGCATGGCCAGCTCCAGTTCATCGCCGTCGGCACCCCGCCGGACGAAGACGGTTCCGCCGACCTGCAGTACGTGCTGGCCGCCGCCCGCAACATCGGCCGCCACATGGATGGCTACAAGGTCATCGTCGACAAGTCCACGGTGCCCGTCGGCACGGCCGACCGCGTCGCCGCCGCCGTGCGCGAAGAGCTGCGTGCGCGTGGTGAAGAAAGCATGGAATTCGCCGTCGTCTCGAACCCGGAATTCCTGAAGGAAGGCGCCGCCGTCGACGACTTCATGCGCCCGGACCGCATCGTCATCGGCCACGACGACAGCCCCGCGGGCCAGCGTGCGCGCGACCTCATGAAGCTGCTGTACGCCCCGTTCAACCGCAACCACGAACGCGTCTACTGGATGGACGTGCGCTCGGCCGAATTCACGAAGTACGCGGCCAACGCGATGCTCGCGACCCGCATCTCGTTCATGAACGAACTGGCGAACCTCGCCGACCAGGTGGGCGCCGATATCGAAGCCGTCCGCCACGGCATCGGCTCCGACCCGCGCATCGGCCACAGCTTCCTGTACGCGGGCGCCGGCTACGGCGGCTCGTGCTTCCCGAAGGACGTGCAGGCGCTCGAGCGCACCGCGCGCCAGTACGACCAGGAACTGCTGATCCTGCGCGCCGTGGAAGCCGTCAACGACCGCCAGAAGCAGGTGCTGGGCCGCAAGGTCGTGCGGCGCTTCGGCGACGACCTGACGGGCATGACATTCGCCGTCTGGGGCCTCGCGTTCAAGCCGAACACGGACGACATGCGCGAAGCGCCGTCGCGCGTGCTGCTGAAGGAATTGATCGAGCGGGGCGCCAGCGTCGCCGTGCACGATCCGGTCGCGATGGAAGAAGCGCAGCGCGTGCTGGCGCTGGACCTCTCCGAAGCGCAACTCGCGCGCGTCGATTTCAAGAAGACGCCGATGGAAGCGCTGGACGGCGCCGAAGCGCTGGTGATCGTCACCGAATGGAAGGCGTTCCGCAGCCCGGACTTCGAGCAGATCAAGGCGCGCCTGAAGCACCCGGTGATCATCGACGGCCGCAACCTGTTCGAGCCGCCGCTGATGACGGGCCTGGGCATCGAGTACCACGGCATCGGCCGTTCGGTCCTCACGGGGAAGTGAGGCGCGCATGACCGCAACGATCCCCAGCCGCCTGCTGCCGACCGACAGCTACCGCCAGGCCGAAGCGCCCCCACTGGAGAGCGTGCGCCTGCTCGTCGTCGGCGACGTCATGCTCGACCGCTACTGGTTCGGCGACGTCTCGCGCATTTCTCCGGAAGCGCCGGTGCCCGTCGTGCGCATCGAGCGCCGCGAAGAGCGCCTGGGCGGCGCCGCCAACGTGGCGCGCAACGCCGCGGCCCTCGGCACGCACTGCGGCCTGCTGGGCGTCGTCGGTGCCGACGAGGCGGGCGACCACGTCGAACGCATCCTGCGCGAATCGAGCATCCACAGCTACCTCAAGCGCGACGAGGCGATCTCCACGATCATCAAGCTGCGCGTGATCGGCCGCCAGCAGCAGATGGTGCGTATCGACTTCGAGGACGCGCCCACCGAAACGATCCTGCGCGACAAGCTCACGCAATTCAAGGCGCTGCTGCCGGACTACGACGTGATCATCCTGTCCGACTACAACAAGGGCAGCCTCGTGGACGTGGCCGAGATGATCCGCGCCGCGCGCGCGGCCGGCAAGACCGTCATGGTCGACCCGAAGGGCGACGATTTCACGCCATACGCGGGCGCCACGATGCTCACGCCGAACAAGTCGGAACTCAAGCGCATCGTCGGCAGCTGGAAGACGGAAGACCAGTTGACGGAAAAGGCCCAGAAGCTGCGCACGGACCTCGGCCTGGAAGCGCTGCTGCTCACGCGCTCGGAAGAGGGCATGAGCCTGTACACGGCGAACGAGGTCCTGCACGTGCACGCGGACGCGCGCGAGGTGTTCGACGTCTCCGGCGCCGGCGACACCGTCATCGCGACGATGGCCGCCATGCTGGGTGCCGGGGTATCGCTGCCGGAAGCGCTGGCGACGGCGAACCGCGCGGGCGGCATCGTCGTCGGCAAGCTGGGCACCGCGACCGTCACGCGCGACGAGCTGTTCGCGCAGCGCCGCAAGGACGACGGCCACGCGTGATTGCGTGGTCGCAAACCAGGGCGTCAACCTACCGCCGTATTTATCCGTTAAGGCAACAGGCGGCCATCCCCGGCCGCCAACCAAGCCAACGATAACGGAGAATACGAGATGATCAAGAAGCTGATGCTTGCAGTCGCCACGCTGGTGGCGTCGATGGGCTTTGCATTCGCCCAGGTGGACGTCAACAAGGCCGATGCCGCCGCGCTGGATTCGGTCAAGGGCGTCGGTCCGGCCATGTCGAAGGCAATCATCGACGAGCGCACCAAGGCTGGTCCGTTCAAGGACTGGGCCGATTTCCAGAAGCGCGTGAAGGGTGTGGCCGACAAACGCGCCACCCAGCTGTCGAAGGCCGGCCTGCAGGTCAATGGCCAGGCCAAGGACGGCGCGCCGATGGCCGCCGCGGGGGCTGACAAGGCCGCCAAACCCGCCAAGGCCGGCGCCAAGCCGGCCGACGCGAAGGCCAAGCCGGAAGCCAAACCCGAGGCCGCCAAATCGGCGACCTGATCCGGCCCTGCCGCATGAGAACCCCGCCCCGCGCGGGGTTTTGTCTTTGTACAAAAGTATTTCGGTTGCCGGTCCCATACGCGCCCCGTCAACTCGGATTAGAATGTCGGTTTCGCGTTCGCAAAAGAGTAGGCAATGGCATACAAGACCATCGAAGACACGATCGGCAATACCCCGCTGGTGCGGCTGGTGCGCATCCCCGGGCCGGAAGCGGCGGCCCGCAACAACATCATCCTCGGCAAGCTCGAAGGCAACAACCCGGCGGGTTCCGTGAAGGACCGCGCGGCGATGTCGATGCTGCGCGGGGCCGAGGCGCGCGGCCAGATCAAGCCCGGCGACACGCTGATCGAAGCGACGAGCGGCAACACGGGGATCGCGCTGTCGATGGCGGCCGCGATCCGCGGCTACAAGATGGTGCTGGTCATGCCGGACAACCTGTCCATCGAGCGCCGCCAGAGCATGGCCGCGTACGGCGCCCAGATCATCCTGACGCCGAAGACGGGCGGCATGGAATACGCGCGCGACCTGGCCGAGCAGATGCAGAAAGATGGCCAGGGCATCATCCTCGACCAGTTCGGCAACCAGGACAACCCGCGCGCCCACTACGAGACGACGGGACCGGAAATCTGGCGCGACACGGAAGGCCGCGTCACCCACTTCGTCAGTGCGATGGGCACGACCGGCACCATCATGGGCGTGTCGCACTACCTGAAGGAACAGAACGAAGCGATCCGCATCATCGGCGCGCAGCCGGAGGAAGGATCGTCGATCCCCGGCATCCGCAAATGGCCGGAAGCCTATCTGCCGAAGATCTTCGATAAATCGCGCATCGACCAGGTCGAGAATGTGACCCAGGCCGCGGCGGAACAGATGGCACGCCGCCTGGCGGCCGAAGAGGGTATTTTCTGCGGTATTTCCGCGGCCGGCGCCTGCGAAATCGCCTTGCGTATCTCGCAAACGGTGGAGAATGCGACGATCGTGTTCATCGTCTGCGACCGCGGTGATCGTTATCTGTCGACGGGTGTGTTCCCCGCCTGATTGCTTGTGTGCCCGGCGCGGGTTCTCGGCGCTGGGTCTTCCCCATCCCGCATCCGCTGCGGGGAAATACTATGCCTGACTCGGCAATCCGATCGTTCGGGAGGCCGGCAGAGTCGGGCGGTGCGGCGGCGTCAGTGGCCGCCGTCCGGTCCGGTGCGTGCCATTATTACTCGCTGCCGCCTGCGTTGCCGTCCTTGTCTTTCGGCTTGAACTGCTTGTCGCTGATGCGGAACTTGGCACGGCGGTCGCCCATCAGGTAGCGCAGGTCACGGATCGACAGATCGGAGACTTCGTGCATGCGGATCAGCAGCGAAGCGCCGACCGGCAGACGGTGGTGGCGGATCTTCGAGATCACCGGCGGCGCAACTTCCAGGGCGCGCGACAGTGCAGCGTCGTTCTTCAGGCGCAGGTTCTCGATCAGGGTGTCGAGCAGGCGATTCGGGTTGTATTGCAGCAGTTCGTCGTTTTCCGAATCGCTGTTCATATCGATACCGACTTGGTTCGTCATGATTCACTATTCCTATGAGGGTTTGTCAGAGCTCGCGGCGGAACTTCCACTCCTGTAAGGATATGAAAGTTTCTACTAAATTATACAACTAATTTCCAATTTAGTACTTAAGAGCAATAAGATCAGTGGCTTTCGTTGAGTTCGTTGTCCCATCGCAACAATAGCCGCAATGCAATTCTCTCACAAACTCACTGAGAACATCATTGTATTTTATTTAAACTTAAGTGTAGAGCAATTAACGATGCGCTGCCGCACAATTAGGAATTGAGTAGCGGAATGACAACTTGTGAGGGGGTATCGGGGAGGATGCTATGTTTCTCAGGAGAACTGTCCATGAGAAATAAGCATACCCCCGGGGAGTATGAGGTTGTCACGAGGGCATGACTCGGCCGTATTTATGACAATGCTGTTACAAACTGATACAAAGTTGTTGGTTCGAGGACACTAGATCCCGCGCGCCAACCGCACCGCACGGCCTAATTCGACCACGGACATGGCATAGAAATAACTGCGATTGTATTTAGTGATAGCAAAAAAGTTAGCGTTCGCCACCCAATACTCCGTCGGGTCCGCCCCGTTTTGTAAATCGACGAGGCCGTACAGGCGGCCATCCGGCAGGGCCGTGCGCGTGGCGACGCCGGCACCGTCCAGCTCGCCTGGACGGTAACGCGCTTCCAGGCCGCCGAGCAGCCCTTGCCAGGCGAGACTGGGCGCCACGTTGGCCGGAAACACGGCCGGCCCCGTGTTGTTGCGATCCCAGCCGTGCTCGACGAGGAAGTTGGCCACGCTGCCGATCGCATCGGCGGCCGAGCCGCGCAGGTCGACGATGCCGTCGCCGTCGAAGTCCACGCCATATTTCAAGATATTGCCCGGCATGAATTGCGGCATGCCGACGGCGCCCGCGAACGAGCCCAGCAGCGAGAACGGGTCGATGTTTTCCTTGTGCGCCAGCAGCAGTGTGTTTTCCAGTTCGCCGCGGAAGAACGCCATGCGGTCGGCGCGGTTCGGCGTTTCCGGATAGGCGAAGGCGAGGGTGGCCAGCACGTCGACGACGCGGAAGCGGCCCGTGTCGCGGCCATAGATCGTTTCCACGCCGAGGATGCCGACGATGATCTCGGCCGGCACGCCATACGTCGCCTCCGCGCGCGCGAGGAGGTCGGCGTTCTCGTTCCAGAAGCGCACACCCGCGTTGATGCGGATCGGCTCGATGAAGCGGTCGCTGTACGCCTGCCAGTTCTTCGGCTTGCCGGGCGGCGCCGGTTTTACGAGCTGGACGGCGGAATCGATGAAGCGTGCCCGTTTGATCACATCCTCGACCTGCGCGCGCTCGAAACCGTTGCGGGCGACGATGTCGTCCTCGAAATCGCGCACGGCCTGCCAGTCGCTGAAGTTGACGGCCTCGCCGTCGTAATCGATGGCGGGGCGGGCGGGGGCGGCGGCCTTCGCCTTCTTGCCGGCCTTTTTTGCCGCCTTGGCGGCCTTGGCGGATTTCGCCGTGGCCTTGGTGTGATGGAGCGAGGATGCGGCGAGGGCATCCGCCGCCGGCCCGGCGCCGATGGCCAGGGCAAGCAGCAGGGGAGCGAAGGATTTCATCGAACTCGGGACAGCAAATCTCTCAGGATGGGAACGAGGCCGGTGCCCGGACTCTGCGGTCCGTAGCGGTAAGCGCTGTAGCGGCGCAGGAATTCCGTCGCGGCCGCGCCAGTCTCGGGAGCCAGGTCGGCGGCGGCGAGGCGCTGCGCGTACGCGGTCGGCCCTTCGTCCGGCGCACGCGGCATGCCAAGCTGGCCGAGGCGCTGGCACAGGAGCGAGTATAGCGCATCGACGGGGTCGGCTTTCCGCCTCTGCGAGAATTTTCTTACCAGGAACAACATGGCGCAGAGCATGGCAATGAGCGCCAGGCTTTGCCAATGGGACAATCCTTCTTGTAAGCGTTGCACGAGATGCCGCTGGCGTTGCGGCGTGTAATTCAGCACCCACTGGTTCCAGCCATTGTTGACGGCGCCGAACATGTACCGGATGCGGCCGAGGAGCGAGTCGGGATCGGGCTGCAGCAGCCGGCCCAGGCCTTCGAGGCCGAACGGCGCCGGCGGCGGCAGCGCACGCGCCAGGCTGCGCTGGACGCGCTCCGGCGCCACGGCGGCCGTCGGGTCGATACGTACCCAGCCGCGCCGCGGCAGCCACACCTCGGCCCACGCATGCGCGTCCGATTGGCGCACGGTGAGGTAGCCGTCGATCGGGTTCATCTCGCCGCCCTGGTAGCCCGTGACGACGCGCGCCGGTACGCCCGCCGCGCGCATCAGGAACACGAAGGCGCCCGCGTAATGCTCGCAAAAACCCGCGCGCGTGCCGTACAGGAAATCGTCGATCGAGTCGCGGCCGGGCAGCAGCGGCGGCTGCAGCGTGTAGACGAAACCGCCTTCCGCAAACAGGCGCAGCACGTCCGCCACGCGGCGCGCCGGATCGGGCTGGGACGCCAGCGCCTGGCCGGCCGCGCGCGTGCGCGGATTCAGGCCGTAGGGCAGCATCAGCCATTGCCCGTCGACGGGCGACGCGTCGGTCTGCAGGCTGTAGTGCACGAAGGAGACGAGGTCGTAGCGCACGCGCTCGCCGATCGGGTCGAGCGACCGGAATTCCAGTTCGCCGGACAGCGTCACGCCATGCCCCGGCAGCTCGGGAATGGCGCGCGGCATCTCGAGCGCGAACAGCCAGCGCGTGTTCGACGGTTCCAGCGTGACCTGGTAGCCGACCGGTGTGCCGCCCACGGACAGCGACAGTGCCTGCGGGCGCGTGTGGCGGGACGGGCGCACGCGCGTCCAGGTGCGGCCGTCGTAGCTGCCCAGCACGGGGCCGCGCCAGTACAGTTGCGGCTGCGCGGGCACGGGCCCGTCGAATTTCACGCGGAACGCGACGTCTTCCGACTGCGCCAGGTTCGACATCTGGCCGGGCGCCATCGTGTCGGACAGGCCGCTCTGCGCGCCGTGCGACGCGTCCGGCATGCCCCACAGCGGCCCTTCGATGCGCGGGAACAGGACGAACGCGGCGCCCGCAAGCGGCAGCGCCAGCCCGAGCAGCTTCGCGCCCATCCACAGGCGCGTACGCAGCGGGGGCACGGCGCCCGTCAGCTGGAACGACAACTGCGTGGCCAGCAGCGCGACGAGCGAAGCCAGCATCAGCAGGGCCGTCGGGATCGTCTGCGAATAAAAGAAATTGGTGAGTACCAGGAAGTAGCACAGGAACACGACGACGAACAGGTCGCGCCGCGCATGCATCTCCAGCATCTTGAAGGCGACGAGGAGGACGAGCATGGCGACGCCCGCGTCGCGTCCCAGCAGGGTGTGATAGCTCTGCAGCACGCCGAACATCGCGGCCGCCGCGATCGGCACGAGGAGCACGTTCGACGGCATGCGCCGGCCCAGCAGGGTGATCGCGGCGCGCGAGGCCAGCGTGGCGCCGCACAGCAGGCTCACCCACACGGGCAGGTGGGCCGCGTGCGGTGCCAGCACGAGCAGGCTGCTGGCGATCAGCAGCAAGGTATCCTGCTTGTCCCGTGACAGGAGCACCGTCACGCCGGCTCCTCCGGCAAGCCGTACAGCGCCAGCGCGCGCAGGCAAGCCGCCTGGTGCGCCGTGCCGAGCGTCACGGGGTAGTGGATGCGGCCGAGGATGAAGCCATAGGGCAGGGCGCGCTGCTCCGCTTCCAGCACCCAGCGGGCCATGCGCGCGAGGCGCAGCTCCACGTCGAGCTGGGCGGGCAGTGTGTTGAAGTCGAGCACGAGTTCGTCGACCGTGCCGCCCTCGAAATGCTTGGTGACGAGCTGGCCGCCCAGCTCCGGATCGAGGCGCGCGATCTGGCGCCATGCGAGGTGGCGCAGCGGATCGCCCGGCTGGTAGCTGCGCACGCCGGCGAAATCATCGCTGCCGGTGCTGCCCGCGCCGTCGGGGCTGGGGCGGCCCAGCATCGGCAGCGGCGGCGCGTCTTGCTCGGGGAACGGGTAGACGAGGGCACGGCTGTCCGGCTGCCACCAGCTCCACGCGCGGAACAGGCCGAGCGGGAAGTGCGTGGCCAGGCGCACGCGCGGCGGACGCATCCATCCGCGCGCACGCGTGGCCGTGCGCAGCACGAGCGTCGTGCTGCCGCCGGCCGGCACGTCGATGGCTTGCCGCGGCTCGGGCACGTGCTCGAAATCGATCCAGACGGCGTAGCGGGCCAGGCGTGTCGGGTTTTCGACGCGCAGCTCGAACGGCGCGTCCTCGCCCGCATGCACGTCGGGCGCGCGGCCGGGACTCAATACGAGGCCGGCCAGGTTGCGCGTCGTCTGCACCATGTCGACGATGGCGCAGGCGCCCGCGACGAACGTGAGGCCGAAGCCGAGGCCCAGGTTGTAGTTGATCGAACCGACCAGGAGGACGAGCAGCAGCGCGCAAAACGCGAGGCCCGCGCGCGTGGGCAGGATGTAGACGCGCCGCTGGTTCAGCAGCACGCTGCCCTTGTCGTGGGCCGTCGTCTTCGTGCGCCACTGGACGCGCTTGCGGTTCAGCCAGCCATCGGGTCGTGCCATCGCCGGATCGGCTGCGGGGGCCATCAGACCGGGACCGATTTCTGCAACTGCAGCACGAGGTCGCGGCTGGCCATCGCCACGCCCTGCGCGGAACGCAGCGGCCGCAACCGGTGCGCGCACACGGGCACGAGCAGGGCCTGCACGTCTTCCGGGATCACGTGGTCGCGGCCTTCCAGCGCGGCCCACGCGCGCGCGGCCTGCAGCAGCGCGAGCGTGGCGCGCGGCGACAGGCCTTCCGCGAACAGCTTGCCCGAGCGCGAGGACTGCGCCAGGGCCTGCAGGTAGTCGATGAGCTTGTCGGAGGCGTGGATCGCGCGCAGCGAGCGCTGGGCGTCGAGCAGTTCTTCCGGCCGCATCACGGGCTCGATGGTTTTCAGCATCGCGCGCCGGTCCTCGCCCATCAGCAGGGCCCGTTCGGCGGCGGCGTCCGGATAGCCGAGCGACAGGCACATCAGGAAGCGGTCGAGCTGGGATTCCGGCAGGGGGAACGTGCCGACCTGGTGCGCGGGATTCTGCGTCGCGATGACGAAGAAGGGTTCCGGCAGCGCGCGGGTGACGCCGTCGGCCGTGACCTGCCGCTCTTCCATCGCTTCCAGCAGGCCCGACTGCGTCTTGGGCGTGGCGCGGTTGATCTCGTCCGCGAGCAGCACCTGGGTGAAGACCGGGCCGGGGTGGAAGACGAAGCCGCTCTTTTCGCGCTCGTAGACGGAAATGCCGGCGACGTCGGCCGGCAGCAGGTCGCTCGTGAACTGGACGCGGTTGAACTTCAGGCCCAGCGCCAGCGCGAGCGCATGGGCGAGGGTCGTCTTGCCGACGCCGGGCACGTCGTCGATGAGCAGGTGGCCGCCGGCCAGCAGGCAGGTCAGCGCAAGGCGGACTTGCCGGTCCTTGCCGACCACGATCTGGCTGACCTGGCGGGCGGCGGCGTGCAATTGATTGAACATGGATGGCTTCCGATGGTCGTTCCGGGGCGGCGGGGCACCCAGGCGTGGTAGATTAACGCTGTTAGCAATCCTGATATGCCTGCGGTTGCCTTTCGCATCGATTCTATGCGAGAACGGAGGGACTTGCGGTATCGATGAGCATCAACCAGGAATCATGAGTACAGCCATTTACAGCCACCCGGACTGCGCCCTGCACCAGATGGGCAGCTGGCATCCCGAAGCCCCCGAGCGCCTGCGTGCCATCGAGGACCAGCTGATCCTCGCGCGCCTGGAGGGGCTCGTCGAGCGGGTGAGCGCGCCGCTGGCCGACGAAGCCGACATCCTGCGCAACCACACGCAGGGTGCGCTCGACCTCGTGCGCGACAACCTGCCGCAGGCGGGCGAACTCTATCCGCTCGACGGCGACACCCTGCTGTGCAAGGACAGCTACCGCGCCGCCCTGCGCGCGGCCGGCGCCGCCGTGGCCGCGACGGATGCGGTCATCGCCGGCACCGTCGACAATGCCTTCTGCGCCGTCCGCCCGCCGGGCCACCATGCGCGGCCGGCGGAGCCCATGGGCTTCTGCCTCTTCAACAACGTGGCCATCGCCGCGCGCCGCGCGCTCGACGTGCACGGGCTGGAGCGCGTCGCCATCGTCGACTTCGACGTCCACCACGGCAATGGCACGGCGGAGTCGTTCAAGGACGACCCGCGCGTATTGATGGCCAGCTTTTTCCAGCATCCGTTCTATCCGTACACGGAACCGGAACCGATCACGCCGACCTGCGTCAACGTGCCGGTCCCCGCGTACTCGGGCGGCGACGTCGTGCGCAAGCTCGTCGTCGAACAATGGCTGCCCGCGCTGCACGCGTTCCGCCCGCAGATGATCTTCATCTCGGCCGGCTTCGACGCCCACAAGGAAGACGACATGGGCGGCATGGCCCTCGTCGAGGCGGATTACGCGTGGATCACGCACCAGGTCGCCGACATCGCCCGCCGGTACGCGGGCGGACGCATCGTCAGCTGCCTGGAGGGCGGCTACGCGCTGTCGGCGCTGGGACGCAGTGTCGTGGCCCACGTCAAGGCCCTCGCGGAACTCGACTGAAGCGCCGTCGGCAGGAGGGCCGTCGACCGGGACGGCCGCTGCAGCATCGCCCAGGGTGTCGTCGATTTGCGTGGACTAGGGTAAAATACCCGGTTGCACGCAAATTTTTGAAGGTAGAGCATGTCGATTCAATGGTTCCCGGGCCACATGGCCGCCGCCCGCAAGCAGGCCGCGGAGCAGATGGAAAACACCGATGTGGTCATCGAGGTCCTGGACGCCCGCCTGCCGCAGGCGAGCAGCAACCCGATGGTCGAAGAGTTGCGCAAGTTCCGCCAGCGTCCCTGCCTGAAGGTGCTGAACAAGACCGACCTCGCCGACCCCGCCGCCACCGCGGCCTGGGCCGCGTGGTACGACGCCCAGGAAGGCGTGACCGCGTACCCGATGACGACCAAGAAGCCGTCGGACGTGGCGCGGATCCCCGACCTGTGCAAGACGCTGGCCCCGCACCGCGGCGTGCCGACGAAGCCGCTGCGCATCATGATCATGGGCATCCCGAACGTGGGCAAGTCGACCTTGATGAACGCGCTGCTGAAAAAGCGCGTGGCCAAGGTCGGCGACGAACCGGCCGTCACGAAGTCCCAGCAAAAGCTCTATCTGGACAAGTTCACCGTGCTGGTCGACACCCCGGGCATGCTGTGGCCGAAGATCGACATGGAAAGCGACGGCCTGATGCTGGCCGCCAGCCACGCGATCGGCACGAACGCCGTCATCGAGGAAGAAGTGGCGGAATACCTGGGCGGCCTGCTGCTGCAGCGCTATCCGCAACTGCTGACGGCTCGCTACGGCATCAAGACGGAGGGGCTGGACGGCTTCGGCGTAATCGAAGGCGTCGCCCAGCGTCGAGCGTTCCGCGTGCGCGGCGGCGACTACGACTACGAAAAGGCGGCGCACGTGCTGCTGCAGGACTACCGCCAGGGCGCGCTGGGCCGCATCAGCCTGGAAACACCGCAGACCCGCGCCGAGGCGCTGGAGCGCCACCGCATCGAGATGGAAGAAAAGGCCCGCATCGCGGCCGAGAAGGCGGCGCGCAAGGCGGAAGAGGCGGCGCGCGGGAAGCGCGGAACCTGAGTCAGGCCGCGGCGTCGCCGAACCTGAAACTCGACACCGTCAACGCCCCAAAGAAGCTCTCCTCGTGATACACGCACGCGGCCGCCTCCTGCTCGGCCGCGCCCAGCGCCACCCACAGCGGCACGAGATGATCCTCGCGCGGATGCGCCATGCGTGCATACGGCGCCTCGCTCCAGTGCAGCAGCGCCTGCTCGCGGTCGGCGGGCGATAGCTCCAGCAGCACGTGCTGCAGCCACGTATCGAACGCGTTCGACGCCAGCGCGCCGCCCGGGCCGAACTGGCGCAGGTTGTGGAACGACAGGCCGCTGCCGAGGATCAGCACGCCCTCGTCGCGCAGCGGGGCCAGCGCGCGGCCGGCGGCCAGGTGCACCGCCGGGTCGTAGCCGTGGCGGATCGACAGCTGCACGACCGGCATGTCGGCTTCGGGATAGATCGGCGCCAGCATCGAGAACGTGCCGTGGTCGAAGCCGCGCTCCGCATCCAGGCGGGCAGGCTGGCCGGCATCGTTCAGCAGTTGCACGACGCGCGCCGCCAGCTGCGGTTCGCCCGGCGCCGGATAGCGGATCTGGTACGTGTGCGGCGGGAAGCCGCCGTAGTCGTAGATCATGCCGGGGGCCGTGCCGGACGATACCGTGAAGTCGTCCGTCTCCCAGTGGCTCGTCACGACGAGCACGGCCGTCGGACGTACGCCGACCTGGCGCTTGATGTCGACCAGCGACGCTTCCAGCTCGGCATACGTGGGACCGTACTGGTCCTTCATCCACGGCCATGGGCCGCCTCCGTGCGAGACGAAATAGGTGGGCAGGCGGGTCATGGCAGGCTCCTTCGGGCGGCAATCGAAGCGTTCATGGTAGCCGATCCGCGCCGCCCGCGTGGATCAGCGCAGCAGCGCCGTCAGCGCGAACAGGCGCGCCATCCGCATCCACCCGAGCACGAGCACGACGAACTGGGCCAGCACGGCCGCGCCGATGGTGCCGGCCGTCCCCAGTGCAGGCACGTGCACGCGCGCGAACGCGAGCACGGCCGCGAGCGCGAGACCGGCCGCGGTGATGCCGAGCCAGGTGCCCAGCAGCGCGAGCGGCCGGCGTGCCAGCTGCGCGCAGCCGCGCCACCACGCGCCGATGGCGGACGTGCGGCGGCGGTCGGCGGCCAGCATGGCGCGGCCGATGTCGACCGTCGCGTGGGCCAGCACGAGCAGCGCGACGGTCGCGAGCGTGGCCAGGTGCGCGGCGCGTTCGGCGTCGGTTTCCAGCCGCGCCGTCTCGGCGATCCGGCCTGCCACATGGTGGGCCGAGCTGCCGATCAGTCCCGCCACACCCAGCGGGACGACCGACCACGCGAGCATGCGCGCGAGGCGCGGGTAACACTGCGCGCCTTCGGCCAGCAGCGCGCCCGACGCCAGCCGTTCCGGCGCGCGCGCGGCGGCGAGCGCCATGCCGGCCAGCAGCGGCGACAGCAACAACGTCAGCACCAGCGCGACGAGGCTGCCCGCGCCCAGCGCCGGCGCGTACTGGTCGCGCGCGGCGTGCAGGATGTCGGCGTACGCGATCATGTCGAGGCGTTCCGCCAGACGTCCCGCGTACACCGAGTGATCGAGGCTGGCGGCCAGCAGCTCCCACACCGGCAGCGCGGCGACGACGGTCGGCAGCAGCAGGAGCACGGCCCACCACAGCAGCAAACGCCATTGCAGCGCGGCGCGCGCCGCAGGCAGCCCGCCGTGGAGGCCGGCCGCGCGCGGCACGAGGGAAGGGGGCGCGAGGGTCGTTTCGGTCGTCATAAGGTGGCGATCAGGGCAAGGAGGTAGTTGACGACGGCGGCGAACTCGAAGCCCCAGCGGTGCGAGGCGCGCGCATCCGGTGCGAGCGTGCGGCTGTCATCGAGCTTGTTCACGTCCAGGTAGTGCAGGCGCTGCGGATCGAGTTCGGCGGAGACGGCCTTCGCCGGCTTCGTCCAGGTGAACGTGTGCCAGCGTTCGTTGGCATCCCAGCGCGCGGTCTCGCTGCTGCCGTCGGCGAATTTCACGACGAGCGTCTGCGGCACGGGCGCGCCGTGGCGGCGGACCGTGACATCGGTGCGGTATGGGTACGGCCCGGTGCCGTCCGGATGCGTCTTGCGCCATGCCGCGCGCGCCGCGTCGATGCGTTTGTCGACGGCGGACTGGCTCTCGTGCGCGCCGGGGAGCGGCACCAGTTCCGTGCTCGCGAGGTCGGCGATGCTGTCGTCGACGCGGGAGACGGCGTAGACCTGGCGCTCGAACGCGTCCTCGATGACGGCGCGCTGGCCCGTCACCTCGGCGAGCGTCTCGCGCAGGTCGGCGGTGCTCGGGTGGCGGAACTTCCAGCGCCGGTAGTATTCCTTGAACGCGCGCTCCATCGGCGCGCGGCCGATGCGCGCTTCCAGGTCGCGCATCAGGATCGCCGTGCGCGTGTAGACGGGGCCGATGTCCTGCAGGCGGTGCCATGCGTTGGCGCCGGGCGGGTCGGCCGGGTCGTGGCGCGGCGTCGCGGTGCGCTCGGCGTCGAAGGTCGGATAGCCGGGCGCGAAGCCGAGGCGGGCGAGCAGCGGCGTCGCGATGTACGCGAGCTGGCCCTGGTCGCGCATCATCCGGTTGTCCCAGTATTCGTTGAGGCCTTCGTCCAGCAGCGGTTCCTCGAATTCGTTCGACGCGAGCAGGCCGTAGAAATAGCCGTGGCCGAATTCGTGGATGGTGACGAAGGCGAGGGCGAACTGGTTCACGGTGCGCGGTTCGACGGTGCGGTAGGCCTCGGCCGTGAAGAACGTCGGGTATTCCATGCCGCCCGCTTCCTCCGCGTTGTAGGGCGGGATCACGATGGTCAGCGTCCTGTACGGGTACGGGCCCAGCGTGTTCGAGAAGTACGTCAGCGATTCTTTTGCCGCCTTCAGCGCGGGCGCCGCGCTCGCCGCGAATTCGGGCGGGTACAGCACGGTCACCGTCACCGTCGGGCTGCCCGGGCCGGACCACGTGTCGACGAGCGGCCTGGCTGTCTGGTTGTCCGCGGTCCAGGCGAAGTCGTGGACGTCGCCCTGCGCGAAGCGCCACGTGCGCATGCCGTCCTTGTCGACGGGGGCGCCTTGCGGTTCGCCCGTCGCGCCCACGGTGTAGCCGCGCGGGACGGTGAGCTTCACGTCGTAGCTGCCGAAGTCCGCGTAGAACTCGGAATTCAGGTGGTACTCGTGCACGTTCCAGCGCGGCGACGTCGCCCCCCGTTCGCCCGGCAGTTCCAGCACGCCGATCTTCGGGAACCACTGCGCGACGAGGTGGAACGTGCCGAAGTAGCCGGCGCGGGCGACAACGCGCGGCAGTTGCGTGACGAAGTCGATGTCGAGCGTCGTCGATGCGCCCGGCGCGACGGCCTGCGGCAGGTCGAAGCGCACGACCGTATGGTCCGTCGCCGGGCCGTTGTCCGGATGGACGAAGGTCCACGGCACACCGGCGCTTCCTTGCGCGACGCGGCGCAGGGCGATGTGGCCCCACGCATCCTTGATGTCGACGCCGGAGCGGAAGGTGCCGTCGCGCGTGCGCCGCTCGGTGAAATACGTGCTGCCCGCGTTTTCGAACGCGTTCATGTACAGGTGCAGGTAGACCCTGCTGACGGCGACATTGCTGCGGTTGCGCCACGTGAGGCGTTCGCGGCCCGCGACCGTGTGCTTTACCGGGTCGAGCGTGGCGGCGATGTCGTAATGGACGACGCGGTCCGACAGCGTGGGTTCGCGGCCCGTGCGCGGGCCGCCCCAGGCATCCGGGCTGCTGGGCACGCGCACGGCGGCGGCATCGGGCGGGGCGAGGGCGATGCCGTCGGATGCAGGTGCGGCGAACACCGCGCCCGCCAGCAGCAGCACCGCGGCGAGGGCGAGGCGAAATCGGAAACGAGGAAGCATGCGGGATCCCGGGCGTGGCTGTTATTTTTGTGCGTACACTATACAGGTTATAATCTCGGGGTTCTGGTGCCCGCATGCGCGTCTGCGCGTGCAGTTAAACGGGAAACACGAAGCGGCGTCGCCTCCGGCGGCGTGCCAACGTGTGCTGCCCCCGCAACGGTAAACAAGCGTCGCCGCACGGCGACAGGCCGCCCCGACAGCCACTGTGCTTGCATAGGAAGGTGGGACGGTCCGTCTTGGAGCCCGGAGACCGGCCAGACAGGGGAAGCCGGCGTTACGCCGCGCTTTTGTGTACGCCGGCGTGCGGGGACGCTTGCCGGCGCCAAACGAACACTGAACATCCAATGCATACTGCCGCCTCCACCCGCGGCGCGCCGGCTATCAAGCCGATCGCGCTGGCCTGTGCCATCGTCCTGTCCCTCTTCACCGGCGCCGTGCGCGCCCAGGACGGCAACCCATCGACCGTCGTCATCACCGGTGCCCGTTTCCCGAGCGTGGAAACCCTGCGTCCGATCGGCGCCACCGTCATCACGCAGGACGACATCCGCCGCGCCGGCGTCAACGACGTGAACAGCGCGATCCGCAAGATCGGCGGCGTGTTCGGCCGCCAGAGCCTGGACTCCTCGCCCGACTTCGCGCTCGACCTGCGCGGCTTCGGCACCAACAGCGCGCAGAACATGGTGATCATGGTCGACGGCGTGCGCCTGAACGAGAACGAACTGGCGAACACCGTGCTGTCGACGATCCCGATCGACACGGTCGAACGCATCGAGATCACCCGCGGCGGCAGCAGCGTGCTGTATGGCGAAGGCGCCACCGGCGGCATCATCCAGATCACGACGCGCCGCAACGTGGCCGGCGGCCTGCACGGTTCCGTGTTTGCCGAAGGCGGCTCGTTCCATGAACACGATCTGCGCGCGCAGCTGTCGCAGACGGCGGGCAACGTCAGCGCCGACATCGCCGTCGCGCGCCAGGGTTCCAACAACTACCGCCGCAACAGCGATTTCGACCAGACGACCGCCTCGCTGAACCTGCAGACCCGCTTCACGGGCGGCCGCGCCGGCATCCACGTCGAGAGCGCGCGCCAGGATTCGCGTCTCCCGGGTTCGCTGTCGCTGGCCCAGTTCGACGCCGATCCGCGCCAGGCGTCGACGCCGAACGACTTCGGCTCGCTCAACACGGACCGCGCGAACGTCTTCGCCGAATACCGCCTGGGCGCCGTCGACCTGGCGGCCGACCTGTCGCACCGCGAACGCAACGTGCGTTCGAACTACCTGTCCTTCGGCTCGAACAACGCGTACGACGGCCGCCAGGACCAGTTCTCGCCGCGCGCGCGCTGGCTGTCCGACGTCGGCGGCATGCTCAATGAACTGGTGGGCGGCGTGGACTTCACGCGCTGGAAGCGCAAGACGACGGCCTCGTTCTCGAGCGCCGACGCGAGCCAGTCGTCGAAGGCGGTGTACCTGCGCGACGAGCTGCGCTTCGATCCGGCCCACGACGGCCGCATCGCGCTGGGCGCGCGCCACGAGAACTTCGACAAGAACGTCGTGGACGTCGTGGGCGGCGTCGCGCCGGAAGACCGTTCGCAATCGCAGAACGCGTGGGAAGCGCAGGCCAGCTACCGTGTGCACCCGCTCGTCCAGGTGTACGCCAAGGCGGGGCAGAGCTACCGCGTGGCCAACGTCGACGAGAACGGCTACCGGTCCAGCCTCGATATCCTGAAGGCGCAGACGTCGCACGACCTGGAACTCGGTACGACCCTGCGCCACGCGCCGGGCGACGACAGCCGCACGCTGACGGCGCGCGTATTCCGCCATCGACTGGACAACGAGATTTTTTATGATCCGACGCTGAATGGCGGCTGGGGCGCGAACACCAACCTCGATCCGACCGAGCGCAAGGGCGTCGAGATCGATGCGGAGGCGGCGCTGGCGGCGGGCTGGCGCGCGAGCGCGCACCTGCAGCACGTGATCGCGCACTTCACGGACGGCCCCAACGCCGGCCGCGAACTGGCGCTCGTGCCGAAGAACGTCGTGACGGCGCGCCTGGCGTGGGTGCCGGGCAATGGCCAGTCGGCCGACGTGGGCGTGCAATGGGTCGACAGCCAGCGTTACGGCGGCGACTTCAGCAACGCCTGCGGCGCACGCATCCCGTCGTACACGACGCTTGACGCGCGCTACAGCATCAAGCTGGGCGCATGGGACGTCGCCGCGACGGGGCTGAACCTGGCGGACCGTCGTTACTTCAGCAATGCGTTCTCGTGCAAGGGCGGCATCTACCCGAGCGATGGACGTCAGCTGAAATTGTCGGCCCGGTACGACTTCTGACAAACCGGGGTCAGAGCCTGACCCTTCCCCACATATTTTTCTTGTAGGTGGACGGGGTTGCTGTTAGCTTCCGGTGAAAAAAGCTGGTGCATGCATAGCTGTGTTAGGATGATGTCCCCAGAAGTGGTGTATGAGAAGTGATTCTCGAGGGGCTGGGTCCCCGATCAGTTAATCACGGCGGAGAGCCGTGCGGGTTGATTGTCGCTCAGGGACAGTAATCCTTCAAGCTGCATGTAACGGCGCTGCAAGGACCATTCGTCGTTTTGCTCGAGCATCATCGCCCCGACGAGGCGGATAACGGCTTTGTCGTTGGGGAAAATGCCGATGACATTGGTACGGCGCTTCACTTCGGCATTCAGTCTTTCCAATGGATTGGTGCTGTGGATCTGGACGCGGTGGGCCTTCGGAAAACTCATGAAGGTCAAGACTTCGTGCTCGGCGTCGTCCATCATGGCGGCCAGTTTCGGGAATTTCGGCCGGAGCTGGTCGGCCACGATTCGCCATTGCGCGCTGGCCGCTTCCGCGCTTTCCTG
>NZ_JASNRB020000021.1:0-114948 GCF_030411975.2 Massilia orientalis
CAGGTAAGAACGCACTCCTTCACTGCACAACCGCCGGATCTACGCCACCTCGCCTTGACCACAAGAGCTTCGCGGTCGTTTGCCCGCTCGCCCTGCTCAGCGGCGCCTTCTATCCGATTCTTGTTCATCGGCTCGCAATTTCGCTCCACGCTTCCTCTCCACGGTCGGTCGCCCTTCCGCAGTTGCGCTTCACTTCGCTCGCCGTGGTCAGCTTGCGGCGGGACTTGCACCCGCAGGAGTGCGCCCATGCTGGGCGCACAAAATAAAACACCGCCCGGAGGCGGTGTCGATGCGTCGCAAGCGCGGCCGCTTACTGCATGTGCTGGCCGCCGTTGATGGCGATGTTGGCGCCGGTGACGAAGGCGGCTTCGTCCGACGACAGGTACGCGACCAGGCCGGCCACTTCTTCCGGCTTGCCCAGGCGGCCCATCGGGATCTGCGGCAGGATCTTCGATTCCAGCACTTCGGCCGGGATGTCGGTGACCATCTTGGTGCCGATGTAGCCCGGCGAGATGGTGTTCACGGTGACGCCCTTGCGCGCCACTTCCAGCGCCAGGGCCTTCGTGAAGCCGTGGATGCCGGCCTTGGCCGCGGAGTAGTTGGTCTGGCCGAACGCGCCCTTCTGGCCGTTGACGGACGAGATGTTGATGATGCGGCCCCAACCGCGCTCGACCATGCCGTCGGCGACGGGCTTGGTCATGTTGAACACGGAATCCAGGTTGGTCTTCATGACCGCATCCCAGTTGACCTTGTCCATCTTCTTGAAAGTCATGTCGCGCGTGATACCGGCGTTGTTGACCAGCACGTCGACGGCGCCGACTTCCTGCACGACCTTGGCCACGCAGGCCTGGGCGGAGTCGTAATCGGACACGTCGCATTCGTACGCCTTGAAGTCATGGCCCTGTTCGCGCATCGCAGCAAGCCAGCCTTCCGCTTTCTTGCTGCCCGGCGAGTACGTCGTCACGACCTTGTAGCCGAGCGCCGCCAGCTTGATGCAGATCGCTTCACCCAGGCCGCCCATGCCGCCGGTCACTAATGCCACTCTAGCCATTGTCTTCTCCTAGTTTTTGCACACACTTGTTAACTACGGTTACCGGCACGGCGCCCCAACGATGGCGCCGTGCGGTGTTTAATCGCGCTCGACTGCCAGGGCAACGCCCATGCCGCCGCCGATGCACAGGGCAGCGAGGCCCTTCTTGGCGTCGCGGCGGACCATTTCGTGCAGCAGGCTCACCAGCACGCGCGCGCCCGAGGCGCCGATCGGGTGGCCCAGCGCGATCGCGCCGCCGTTGACGTTGATCTTCGACGTGTCCCAGCCCATCTGCTTGTTGACGGCGACGGCCTGGGCGGCGAACGCTTCGTTGATTTCCATCAGGTCGACTTCTTCGTGCTTCCAGCCGGCCTTTTCCAGCGCCTGGCGGGCGGCGTCGACGGGGCCCATGCCCATGATGGCCGGGTCCAGGCCGGCCGACGAATACGCCTTGATGCGGGCGATCGGGGTCAGGCCCAGTTCCTTCGCTTTCGAGGCCGACATCATGATCACGGCGGCGGCGCCGTCGTTCAGGCCGGAGGCGTTGCCGGCGGTGACGCTGCCCTCCTTGTTGAAGGCCGGACGCAGGCTAGCCAGGCCTTCCAGCGTGGCGCCGTGCTTCGGATACTCGTCGGTATCGAACACGGTGGTGCCCTTCTTGGAGGCGATCTCGATCGGGATGATCTCGTCCTTGAACTTGCCGGCCTTTTGCGCGGCTTCCGCCTTCAGCTGCGACTGCAGCGCGAATTCGTCCTGTTCCTGGCGCGAGATGTCGTACTTGCGCGCGACGTTCTCGGCCGTCACGCCCATGTGGTACTGGTTGTAGACATCCCACAGGCCGTCGACGATCATCGTGTCGGTCAGCTTGGCATCGCCCATGCGGAAGCCGTCGCGCGAACCGTTCAGCACGTGCGGCGAGGCGCTCATGTTTTCCTGGCCGCCGGCGATCACGATCGAGGCGTCGCCGCACTTGATGGCCTGGGCCGCCAGATGGGTGGCGCGCAGGCCGGAACCGCACACCATGTTCAGGGTGAACGCCGGCACCTTGTCCGGCAGGCCGCTCTTGATGACCGCCTGGCGCGCCGGGTTCTGGCCGACGCCGGCCGTCAGGACCTGGCCCATGATGACTTCGCTGACCGCGGCCGGGTCGATGCCGGTCTTCGTCAGCAGGTGCTTGATGACCTGGGCGCCTAGCTCGGCAGCCGGAATTTTTGAGAGCGTGCCACCGAACTTGCCGATTGCAGTACGGCCTGCGGCCACGATTACGACATCTTCCATATCAATCTCCGGTATCCCGGCCCCAGCGGCCGGGGTTCAATGAGTGGACAGCCCTGCTGTCGGCCTTTTTCTGCCCAGGCCTGGAAGAATTCGAACACCAGCACAACGCGCGCTTGAGGAAGCGCAATCTCCGCTCAAGCTTGGACAGAAAGCCAACAATATTAGTGACCTCGCTTAAATCTTGTTTAAGCAAAATCAATCTTATCAGCTTATTCATCGGAAAAAACAGCCTTTTTATTGATTTTGCTTAAGGCTGAGCATCTTTATCAGGCATTATTTTTGTTCAGGAAACAGGAGTTTCCAGTCATCCAAACCCGAGCCAAAACCCTTTTCCGTTGAGTGAAATTTCACAGTAGAATGCACGGGCTAAGCCAACCACATTGATTTATGCCCAAAAGCTCGAGCTCCCTGCCCATCGAAATCAAGATCTCCACGGTCGTGGCCATTTCGACCATCCTGCATTCGGCCGATCCGATCGCGATCGATGCCGCGCTGAAGCAGATGACCGGGGGTGTGTCGGATTTTTTCGAGGATGAATTTGCCGTCATCGACGTCGCCGGCATCGCCGACGACGCCGCGCACATCGATTGGGAGGCGCTGGTCGCGCTGCTCAGGAAGTACCGCCTGAACGCCGTCGCCGTGCGCGGCGCGCCGGCCGCGCTGCACGACGTGATCCGCGCCCATGACCTGTTCCTGGACGACGGCACCAGCGGCTTGCAAACGAGCGCCGGCCGCGAACGGGAGATGCCCGCGGCACCGGTCGAAACGGCAGAGCCCACCGCCGAACCTGCACCATCGCCCGCGCCGGCCCCTGCGGCACCGGTGCACGCGATGATCGTCGACACGCCGGTCCGTGCCGGCCAGCGCATCTACGCGCGCGGCACCGACCTGATCGTGACCGCCGTCGTGAACAATGGCGCCGAGCTCATCGCCGACGGCAGCATTCACGTGTACGCGCCGCTGCACGGCCGCGCGCTGGCGGGGGCGTCGGGCAATGCGGGCGCGCGCATCTTCGCGCTGCAGTTACAACCAGAATTGGTGTCAATCGCGGGCGTTTACCGGACGTTCGACGAAGGTTTCCCGGCAGAGGTCGCACGCCAGCCGGCACAAATCCGTTTGGTCGGCGACCGAATCGATATATCATCGCTGGGTTCGGCGACCCGCAATTAAGGCGCGCCCCTGTACCAGCACTGACCAGATACTGAAAAGGACACAATTTTTTCATGGCAAGAATTATCGTTGTAACGTCCGGTAAAGGTGGTGTGGGCAAGACCACCTCGAGCGCAAGCTTCTCGACCGGCCTCGCACTGCGCGGCCACAAGACCGTCGTCATCGATTTCGACGTCGGCCTGCGCAACCTCGACCTGATCATGGGTTGCGAACGCCGCGTCGTGTACGACCTGATCAACGTCATCAACGGCGAAGCGAGCCTGACCCAGGCCCTGATCAAGGACAAGCACTGCGACAACCTGTTCATCCTGCCGGCTTCGCAGACGCGCGACAAGGACGCGCTGTCGGAAGAAGGCGTGGAAAACGTGCTGAACGAGCTGGTCAAGATGGACTTCGAGTTCATCATCTGCGACTCGCCGGCCGGCATCGAGCACGGCGCCCTGATGGCGCTGACGTTCGCCGACGAAGCGCTGATCGTCACCAACCCGGAAGTCTCGTCCGTGCGCGATTCCGACCGCATCCTCGGCATCCTGCAAGCCAAGTCGCGCCGCGCCCAGAGCGGCGGCGAACCGGTCAAGGAACACCTGCTGATCACCCGCTACTCGCCGCGCCGCGTGGAAAACGACGAAATGCTGTCGTACCAGGACGTGCAGGAAATCCTGCGCATCCCCCTGCTCGGCATCATTCCGGAATCGGAAGCCGTGCTGCACGCGTCGAACCAGGGCAACCCGGCCATCCACTTCAAGGATACCGACGTGGCCCAGGCCTACCAGGACGTCGTGTCCCGCTTCCTGGGCGAAGAGATCCCGCTGCGCTTCACCAGTTACGAAAAGCCGGGCTTCCTGCAGCGCCTGTTCGGAGCGAAGTGACATGCCTCTGCTCTCATTCCTGTTTCCCAAGAATCAGAAAAGCGCGACGGCGGCCAAGGAAAGGCTGCAGATCATCATCGCCCGCGAACGCAGCGGCCGCGGCGGACCGGACTTCCTGCCCGCCCTGCACCGCGAGCTGATCGAAGTGATCTCCAAGTACACCAAGGTCAACGCCGAGGACATCAAGATTTCCCTCGACCGCCAGGGCAACCTGGAAGTGCTCGACGTCAACGTCGTCCTGCCGGACGCCTGATTCCGTCTTTCCGCCGCGCCGGGGTGTTCACGCCGGCGCGGCTGCCACCTCGCGCGCGACGCGCGTGCAGGCGTCGATGTGCTGGTAGCCCATCTGCCTGAATAACGCAAAGCCGATCGCGGCCGACGCGACCTGCCCCGCCAGCGGCACGATCTTCGCCGCCGACTTGGCCGCCAGCTTGGCACCCGACTTCTGCAACAGCTTCAGCACCAGTTCCTTCGTCACGATCTTGCCCACGAGCGTACTGCCGATGGCCGCCACGGCCTGGTAAGTGGCGATGCGCATGCGCGGCTGCAGCCGGTCGATCTGCTCCGGCGACAGGCCGAACGCCCGGTTGATCTCTTCCACCATGACGGCAAAGCTGGACAGGTCCGCGACGATGTCCACGCCCGGCACCGGGATCACGGATACGCCCGCCGAAATGGCCGCGCGCTTGCGCACGAGGCCGCGGCAGCGTTCGCGCACGCGTTCGATGTCCTCGCTGGAGACCGGCAACAGGGCCAATTCGCCGTCCTGACTCTTCTTCTTGAACATGTTAGCTCCTCAACCACAATGTTGAAGTCAGTGTAACCGGGAGTTTGTCTCCGGCCTGACACAACTATGACGCAATTTCCCAACGAAAATGTGAATTTATCTGAGGCATCGGTAGCTTTGCGTTTTAAAAGTCTGATATATTTAGTGACATTGTAGGAATGTTCCTACAGTGACGTCCTACAGTCCCACAGCCGAGACAGCCTGAACATCATGAGAATATCCGTACTGGACAACGACACGACCCAGGCAGAACTCATCTGCCAAGTTCTGAACGGAGCTGGGCACAGTTGTCAAGCATTTGACAGTGGTAAAGAATTGCTGGGGCAACTCCGCAAGGACAGCACCGACCTGCTGATCGTCGACTGGCAAGTGACCGACGTCCCGGCGGCGGAACTCCTGCGCCGCGCCAAGGAAAAACTGGCGCCGAATACCCCGACGATGTTCCTGGCCGGCAGCTCGGCCGAAGACGACATCGTGGCCGGCGTCACGGCCGGTGCCGACGACTACCTCGTCAAGCCGCTGCGCCGCGGCGAGCTGGTCGCACGCACGCAGGCCCTGCTGCGCCGGGCGTATCCGTCGCAGAATGGTGCCGAACAGTTACAGTTCGGTCCGTACGTGTTCGAGACCCGCCCGGGCCGCCTGATGATGGACGGCGAGCAGATCGACGTCACGCACAAGGAATTCAACCTGGCGCTGCTGTTTTTCCGCAACCTGGGCCGTCCGCTGTCGCGTGCGTACATCCATGAATCGATCTGGGTGCGCGAAACGGCCGTCCCGTCGCGTACGATGGACACGCACGTTTCGCGCGTCCGCAACAAACTGCGCCTGCGTCCGGAGAACGGTTTCCGCCTCGTGCCGGTATATAGCTACGGCTATAGGCTGGAAAAGCTGGGCGCGTGAAACCCTGACGCCGTAGGGGTATAATGGGCGCGCTGCCCAATTTTTGATCACCCATGCAACTGCTCGCCGTCGGCCTCAATCACACCACAGCACCGGTCTCGCTGCGCGAGCAACTGGCGCTGGCGCCTGAGCAGCTGGGCGACGCGGTGCAGGCGGCGCGCGGGTGGTTTTCAAAATTTAATACCCGCGGCGAAGACGAAGCGGCGCTGCTCTCGACGTGCAACCGCACCGAGATGTACGCCGCCAGCTGCGCACCCGACCCGCTCGATGCATCCGCGCGCTTCCTCGCGGACTACCACGACCTGAATTTCGCCGAACTGCGCCCGCATTTGTACATGCTGCCGCAGCACGACGCCGTGCGCCACGCGTTCCGCGTCGCCTCCGGCCTCGATTCGATGGTGCTGGGCGAGGCCCAGATCCTCGGCCAGATGAAGGATGCCGTGCGCGTCGCCGACGAGGCGGGTGGCCTCGGCACCTATCTGCACCAGCTGTTCCAGCGCAGCTTCGCCGTGGCGAAGGAAGTGCGCTCGACGACCGAGATCGGCGCGCACAGCGTGTCGATGGCCGCCGCCGCCGTGCGCCTGTCGGAACGCATCTTCGATCGCGTCAGCGAGCAGAACGTCCTCTTCATCGGCGCCGGCGAGATGATCGAGCTGTGCGCCACGCACTTCGCCGCCCACAATCCGAAGTCGATCACGATCGCCAACCGCACGCTGGCGCGCGGCGAAGCGCTGGCCGCGCGCTTCAACGGCAGCGCGATCGGTCTCGCCGACCTTTCCGAACGCCTGGCGCAGTTCGACGTCGTCATCGCCTCCACCGGCTCCACCTTGCCGCTGATCGGCAAGGGCCTCGTCGAACGCGCCATCAAAGCGCGCCGGCACCGGCCGATGTTCATGGTCGACCTGGCCGTCCCGCGCGACATCGAGCCGGAAGTGGGCCGCCTGAACGACGTGTTCCTGTACACGGTCGACGACCTGGCCGAGGTGGTGCGCACCGGCGTCGAAAGCCGCCAGGCCGCCGTCGCCCAGGCCGAGGCCATCATCGAGACGCGCGTGCAGTCGTTCATGCACTGGATCGGCGACCGCGCCGTGGTGCCCATCATCCGCGACATGCACGAATCGAGCGAAGCGATGCGCCTGGCCGAACTGGAACGGGCGCGCAAGCTGCTCGCCAGGGGCGAAGACATCGAGACGGTGCTCGACGCCCTGTCGAAGGGCCTCACCGCGAAATTCCTGCACGGCCCGCAACAGGCCCTGCACCGCGCCCAGGGCGATGAACGCGCCCGCCTCGCGAGTTTGCTGCCCCAGCTGTTCCGCGGCCGCCGTTAGCGGCCTGCACTCCTTCGCCGTACCCGCGTGCCGCTTCCCGCGGCTTGTCCGCTGTCATTCCGATAAGAACACCCTATGAAACCATCCATGCTGGCCAAGCTGGACCAACTGGCCAACCGCCTCGTCGAACTGGACGAACTCCTGATGTCCGAGGGCGCCACCGCGAACATGGACAGCTTCCGCAAGCTGAATCGCGAACACGCCGAACTGAGCCCGCTGGTGGCCGTCTACCGCCAGTACCAGACCGCGCAGGCCGACATCGACGCCGCGCAGGAGATGCTCGCCGACCCGGACATGAAGGAATTCGCGCAGGACGAGATCGACGCGGCGAAGGCGCGCATGGCGGAACTGGATCTCGAGCTGCAGAAGATGCTGCTGCCGAAGGACGAGAACGACGAGCGCAACATCTTCCTCGAGATCCGCGCCGGCACGGGCGGCGACGAATCCGCGCTGTTCGCGGGCGACCTGCTGCGCATGTACACGCGCTATGCGGAGCGCAACCGCTGGCAGGTGGAGATGGTGTCGGAATCGCCGTCCGACCTGGGCGGCTACCGCGAAGTCATCGTGCGCATCGTCGGCCAGGGCGCCTACTCGAAACTGAAATTCGAGTCGGGCGGCCACCGCGTGCAGCGCGTGCCGGCGACGGAGACGCAGGGCCGCATCCACACCTCCGCCTGCACCGTCGCCGTGATGCCGGAGGCGGACGAAGTGGAGGACGTGCAGATCAATCCGGCCGACCTGCGCATCGACACCTACCGCGCTTCGGGCGCCGGCGGCCAGCACATCAACAAGACGGATTCCGCCGTCCGCCTGACGCACCTGCCGACCGGCATCGTCGTCGAATGCCAGGACGACCGCAGCCAGCACAAGAACAAGGCGCAGGCCATGAAAGTCCTCGCCGCGCGCATCAAGGACGTGCAATTGCGCGAGCAGCAGAGCAAGGAAGCGGCAACCCGTAAAAGCCTGATCGGCTCGGGCGACCGCAGCGAGCGTATCCGCACCTACAACTTCCCTCAGGGCCGCCTGACCGACCACCGCATCAACCTGACGCTCTATAAACTGGACATGATCATGGACGGCGACCTGGCCGAACTGACGAACGCCCTGTCGGCCGAGCACCAGGCCGAACAACTGGCGGCGCTGGGGGATTGATCAACAACAAACCGGGGTCAGAGCCCGTTTTTGGGAAATTTCCAAAAATCGGGCTCTGACCCCGGTGTTAAGACAGTTATAAGTTGCTAGACTGAAAATATCCTTTTCGACCTCAACCAGGAAGCCCATGTCCTCGTCCCGCAATCTCCTGCTCGCCATCGCCGCCGTCAGCATCGCCCTGATCGGCGCGGCCCTGTATCTCCAGCACGTGAAGGGCCTGCTGCCCTGCCCGCTGTGCGTGATCCAGCGCTACCTGTACCTCGGCATCGCGATCTTCAGCCTGATCGGCGCCTTCGCCAACAAGATCAAGGCCGGCGCCGGGCTCGCGCTGCTGTGCGCGCTGGGCGGCCTCGGCTATGTCGGCAAGCATTTGTACGTGCTGGCGCACCCGGGCTTTTCGTGCGGCATCGATCCGATGCAGACGACGCTCAACAAGATCCCGACCGCGACCCTGTTGCCCGGCCTGTTCCGCGCCGACGGCCTGTGCGAAGCGGCGCAGGAAACCGTGTTCGGCCTGAACGTGCCGCAGTGGTCGGCCGTCTGGTTCACGATCCTCACGCTGGCCCTCGTCTGGGTGCTGGTGCGGCGCGCGCGCTGATGACCATCCAGCCCGGCGCCACCATCGCGGCCGTGCAGGCAAGCCTGCCGCTCGACCCGCTGGAAAACCGCATCCTCCTGTGCGAGGCGACGGGTCTCACCCGCGTCCAGTTGATCACGCAGGGCGACCGCGCCCTCACGCCGGACGAAGCGTCGCGCCTGGACGATCTCGTGGCGCGCCGGCTGCGCGGCGAACCGATCGCCTACATCGTCGGCCGGCGCGAATTCTTCGGCCTGGCGTTCCGGGTCGGCCCCGCCGTGCTGATTCCCCGCCCGGACACGGAATTGATCGTCGAACTGTCACTCGAGCGCCTGCCGGACAACGCACCGCGCCTGCTCGACATGGGGACCGGAAGCGGCGCCATCGCCGTCGCCGTCGCGCACACGCGGCCGGACGCCGATGTCACCGCGCTGGACGTCAGCCCGGACGCGCTGGCCGTCGCCCAGGCGAATGCGGCCGCCAACGACGCGCGCGTGCGCTTCTTGGAGAGCAGCTGGTTCGACGCGCTCGCCGCCGCGGAAACCTTCGACGTCATCGCCTCCAATCCGCCCTATATCGCGGCCGGCGACGAGCACCTCGTCCAGGGCGATTTGCGCTTCGAACCGGTCGGCGCGCTGACGGACCATGCGGACGGCCTGTCCGCGCTGCGCATCATCATCCAGGGCAGCGCGCGCCACCTCGCGCCGGGCGGCTGGCTGCTGCTCGAGCACGGCTACGACCAGGCGGCGGCCGTGCGCGCGCTGCTGGCGGACGCCGGCTTCACCGACGTGCAAAGCTGGCGGGACCTGGCCGGGATCGAGCGCGTGAGCGGCGGTCGGTTCGGCTGATCGTCTCCCCGGCGCGCTCCGGACGCCCCGTTTGTTACAATTTCGGGTCCACCACCCGGAAGCCAACACGATGCGTCGACTGTTCGCGACTCTCATCCTGCTCGGCCCGCTCGTTGCATTCGCGGCGGACAGCGCCGACCCGGCGCAAGCCCTGTTCGAGCGCGACTGGCAATGGCGCCTCAAGCACCGGCCCGAATTCGCCACGAGCGTCGGCGACCACCGCTACGACGCGCTGCTGGCCGACACCTCGCTCGCGGAGCAGACGGCCATCGTCGAGCACGCGCGGCGCATGCTCGACCTCGCGCGCCAGATCGACCGCGCGCAGCTGGCCGGCCAGGACCGTCTCTCCTGGGACCTGTTCACGGGCGACCAGGAACGCATCCTCGCGCGCGCCGCGTTCGTCGCGTTCGACCCGCAGCCGGTCAGCGCGCAGGACGGCCTGCAGATCCGCTTCCCGCAACTGGTCGCGCAGATGCCCTTCTTCACGGAAGACGACTACCGCAACTACATCGCGCGCCTGAATGCCCTGCCGCGCCACGTCGACGGCATCATCGAGCAGATGCGCGAGGGGATGCGCACCGGCTGGACGGCGCCGAAGTCCATCATGGCCGGCCTGCCCGCGCAGTTGCGGACGATGCGCGAGCACGTGCAGGATGGCGCCCTCGGCGCGCCGTTCCAGCGCCTGCCCGCAACCATCGACGAGGACACGCGCGCGCGGCTCGCGACCGATGGCGCGGCCGCCCTGCGCACGGCGGCAGGTGCGCTGCAAAAGCTGGAAGACTTCGTGCGCACCGACTACCTGCCGGCCGCGCGCACGACCATCGGCGCATCCGGCCTGCCCGGCGGCGCGGCTTGGTACGCATATCTCGTCAAGGCTGCGACGACCACCACGCTGGCGCCGGCCGAGATCCACGCGCTGGGTATCAAGGAAGTGGCACGCCTGCGCGCCGAGATGGAAGCGACGGCAGCGCGCACGGGTTTCAAAGGGAGTTATCCGCAATTCGTCGCGTTCGTGCGCAGCGATCCGCGCCTGTTCCCGACGAACGCGGACGCGCTGCTGGACCGCTACCGCCGCACCATCGCGCGCGTCCAGGCCCAGTTGCCCACGCAGTTCGGCACGATCCCGCAGGAAGAACTGGCCGTCAAACCCGTGCAGCAGGCGGGCGCCGATACTCAGGGCGGCGCCTATTACGAAGCGGGCACGCCGGAGCGGGTCGCGGCCCTCGCCGTCAACACGAGCCGCCTGGACACGCGGCCGCTGTGGGAAGTCGAGACGCTCGCCCTGCACGAGGGCATCCCCGGCCACCATCTGCAGGTCGCGCGCGCCCACGCCATCGACGGCCTGCCGGCATTCCGCCGCCACGCCTGGTATCCGGCGTTCGGCGAAGGCTGGGCGCTGTATGCGGAGAGCCTGGGGCCGATGCTCGGCCTGATGCGCGATCCGTTCTCGCAATTCGGCCGCCTGGCCGACGAGCAGCTGCGCGCCGCGCGGCTCGTCGTCGACACGGGCATCCACGCGCTGGGCTGGCCGCGCCAGCAGGCCGTCGACTGGCTGAACGCGAACACGGCCAATCCGCCGTCCGACAACGAGGTCGAAGTCGACCGCATGATCGCCCAGCCGGGCCAGGCGCTGGCGTATAAAATCGGCCAGCTGCGCATCGCCGCGCTGCGCGCGCGGGCGCAGGCGGCGCTGGGCCCGCGCTTCGACGTCCGCGCCTTCCACGACGCCGTGCTGGAAAACGGCGCCGTGCCGCTGGACGTGCTGGAAAAGCGCATCGACCGCTGGATCGCGGCGCAGAATGTCCCGGAACCTGACCCGGTTAATTAACTAAAAAGTCATATTGAGGGCTGACCGGCGCGGTTGGCCGATTTCGGTTACTCTCTGCGTCTCATGGCAGTATAAGAAAGGAAACCTCGTGTCGAACCAACTGACCCGCCGCCTGGCCCTGCTGGACGACGATGCCCACCGCGGCCTGCTCCTGCAAGGCCTGCGCGGCATCGAGCGCGAGACGCTGCGCGTCGATGGCCAGGGCCACCTGGCAAGGACTGCGCATCCGGTAAAACTCGGCTCGGCCCTGACCCATCCGCAGATCACGACGGATTACGCGGAAGCGCTGCTCGAATTCATCACGCCGGCCGAACACGACATCGGCCTGGCCCTGCACCGCCTGGATGCGATCCACCGCTACGCCTATTCCAAGCTGGACGGCGAACTGCTGTGGAGCCAGTCGATGCCGTGCGAGCTGCCGGCCGAAGAAGACATCGAGATCGCCTGGTACGGCAAGTCGAACCTCGGCATGCTCAAGCACGTGTACCGCCGCGGCCTGGCCCTGCGCTACGGCAAGGCCATGCAATGCATCGCGGGCATCCACTACAACTATTCGCTGCCGGAAGAACTGTGGCAGCTGCTGGCGGAACACGAGGGCATCACGGAAGAGCGCCGCAACGCGCTGCGCGACTTCCAGTCCGAAAGCTATATCGCGACCATCCGCAATTTCCGCCGCTACAGCTGGCTGCTGATGTATTTGTTCGGCGCATCGCCGACCCTGTCGACGGGCTTCCTGCGCGGCCGCGAGCACAATCTCGAGACGCTGTCGGACGACACGTTGTTCCTGCCGTACGCGACGAGCCTGCGCATGAGCGACCTGGGTTACCAGAACGACGCCCAGTCCGGCCTGCGCCCGCACGAGAACAGCCTGGAAAGCTATGTGACCTCGCTGATGGACGCCGTCAAGCGCCCGTATCCGCCGTACGCGGAGATCGGCACGAAGAAGGATGGCGAGTGGGTCCAGCTGTCGACCAACATCCTGCAGATCGAGAACGAATACTATTCGACGATCCGCCCAAAGCGCGTGATCCGCACCGGCGAGCGCCCGGTGCAGGCGCTGTGCGCCCGCGGCGTGCAATACATCGAGGTGCGCTGCCTGGACGTCGATCCGTTCGAACCGGTCGGCATCGCGCTGGAGACGGGCCGCTTCCTGGACGCCTTCCTGCTGTTCTGCGCCCTCGAGGAAAGCCCGCTGATCAATGCGATGGAAGGCCAGGTCCACGCGCGCAACTTCGCGCGCACCGTGAAGGAAGGCCGCCGTCCGGGCCTGACCCTCACGCGCAACGACCACGAAGTGCTGCTGAAGGATTGGGCGGAAGAGCTGCTGGAGCGCATCCGCCCCGTCGCGGAACTGCTGGACCACGAGCACAATTACAAGGGCGCGCACATGGACGCGCTGAACGCGCAGAAGGCCAAGGTCGCGGATCCGGACAAGACCCCGTCCGCGCGCGTGCTGCAGGAAGTGCGCACGCTCGGCTCGTTCGCGCAGTTCGGCCTGCGCCAGAGCGAACTGCACGCCGAGGCCTTCCGCACCGAACCGCTGATGCCGGCCGAGACCGCGCTGTTCGACGAGATGGCGCGCGTGTCGCTGGCCGAGCAGGCGCAGGTCGAGGCGACGGATACCGGCTCCTTCGACGACTTCGTGGCGGCGTATAACAGTAGTACACTGTGCCGTAACAGCTAACACGCGAGCTTGGACATTTACGCATGCACGTCGTTCCCGCCTGCGCGGGAACGACGTCTCACGCTGAATCGGGGCTCTTCTTGCTCACCTTTTTCAACGAACACCACGCCCAGCACGCCCCCGCATCGGAACCGCCCGAGCGCATCGACGTCGTGGCGAACGAGTTCACGCGACGTGGCCTGGGCCGCATCGTCACCCCGCACGGCGTGCCCCTGACGTCGCTGGAACGCATCCATACGCCCCGCTACCTGCACTTCCTGCGCAGCGCGTGGAACGAGTGGCTGTCGCTCGACCCGCGCAACGCCGAGCGCGATCTCGTCCCCTCCGTGTGGCCCGGCCAGGGCATGCGCCGCGACGTCGAACCGGATACGTTCACGGGCCGCCTCGGCCTGTACGCGTTCGACAGTACGACGCCGCTGACGGCCGGCACGTGGACCGCCGCGAAGAACGGCGCCGACTGCGCGATCAATGCGGCGCACGCGCTGCGCCTGGGCGAGCGCGGCACGTTCGCGCTCACGCGTCCGCCCGGCCATCACGCCGGCGCCGACTACTGCGGCGGCTTCTGCTTCCTGAACAATGCCGCGCTGGCGGCCCAGCACCTGCTCGACGACGGCCTGCAGCGCGTGGCCATCCTCGACATCGACTACCACCACGGCAACGGCACGCAAGACATCTTTTATCGCCGCAAGGACGTGCTGGTCGCGTCGATCCACGCCGACCCGCGCACGGATTACCCGTACTATGCGGGCCACGCCGACGAGACGGGCGCCGGCGCGGGCCTCGGCGTCAACCTGAACGTGCCGCTGCCGCGCGGAACGGCGGCGGCGCAGTGGTTCCTCGCGCTGGAAACGGCCTGCGTGAAGATGGCGGGCTTTTCTCCGCAGGCGCTCGTCGTCTCGCTGGGCGTCGACGGTTTCAGCGGCGACCCGCGCTCGCACTTCGGCCTCGCCAGCGGCGATTTTCTGCGCATCGGCGAGCGCATCGGCTTTCTCGGCCTGCCGACCGTCTTCGTGTTCGAAGGCGGCTCGGTCGTGCCCGAACTCGGCATCAACGTGGTCAACGTGCTCGAAGGTTTCGAGACGGCAGCCTGACAAGGAAACGACAATGATCGAATGGCAGTGGAGCGGTTTTGCCGACCTGACGGCGGCAGAACTGTACGAGATGCTGGCGCTGCGCCAGCAGGTGTTCGTGCTCGAGCAGGCGTGCCTGTACCCGGACATCGACGGCCTCGATCCGGGCGCGCATCACCTGCTCGGCTGGCGCACCGTCGACGGCAAGCGCGAACTGGCGGCCACCCTGCGCTGCCTGGCGCCGGGCGCGAAATACGAGGAGATGTCGCTGGGCCGCGTCGTCATCAGCCCGTCCACGCGCGGCACGGGCCTGGGCCGCGAACTGGTCGCGCAAGGCATCGCGTGCGCGCAACGGCTGCATCCCGGCCACGCGATCCGCATCGGCGCCCAGGCGCACCTGGAGGCGTTCTATGGGAGCTTCGGCTTCGTCACGGTGTCCGCGCCGTACGACGAGGACGGCATCATGCACATCGACATGGTGCGCACCGCTACTTAAGAAGGCCGGCCTTGGTCGGATCCGGCATGCGGATCGCGACGAGGCAGGCCAGCGCGCACATGACGCTCACGTACCAGTAGAAATACGGCTCGTGGCCGGCCTGCTTGAACCACAGCGCCACGTATTCCGCCGAGCCGCCGAAGATCGCGTTGGCGACCGCATACGACAGGCCCACGCCCAGCGCGCGCACTTCGACCGGGAACATCTCGGCCTTGATCAGGCCACCGATCGACGTGTACAGGCTGATGATCGCCAGCGCGCACACGATCAGCGCGCCGGCAGTCAGCGGGCTCGATACGTTACGCAATGCCATCATGATCGGCGTCGTGAACACGGCGGCCAGCGCACCGAAGGCGATCATCGACGTGCGCCGGCCGATGCGGTCGGACAGCGCGCCGAACGCCGGCTGCAGCAACATGTAGACCAGCAGGCAGACGGTCATGATGCGGCTCGCCGTCTCCGTGCTCATGCCGGCCGTGTTGACGAGGTATTTCTGCATGTACGTCGTGAACGCGTAGAAGATCAGCGAGCCGCCGGCCGTGAAGCCCAGCACCGTGACGAACGCGCGCCGGTGGTGCTTCAGCAGCGACGCGACGCTGCCCGCGGCCTCGCTCTTGCGCTCGCTGGCGGTGGTCGTCTCGTGCAGCGAACGGCGCAGGTACAGCGACACGAGGGCGGCGCAGGCGCCGACGACGAACGGGATGCGCCAGCCCCAGGCCTTCAGTTCGTCATGCGTGAGCAGCAATTGCAGGATGCCCAGCACGAGCAGCGCCGCGAGCTGGCCACCGATCAGGGTCACGTACTGGAACGACGCGAAGAACCCCTTGCGCCCCGGCTCGGCCACCTCGCTCATGTAGGTGGCGCTGGTGCCATACTCTCCGCCAACGGACAGGCCCTGGAACAGGCGCGCCACCAGCAGCAGCATGGGCGCCGCCGTGCCGATGCTGGCATAGGTCGGCAGCGCGGCGATCATCAGCGAGCCGCCGCACATCATGAGCACGGAAATCATCATCGCGTTGCGTCGGCCGTAGCGGTCGGCGATGCGGCCGAACAGCCAGCCGCCGATCGGGCGCATCAGGAAGCCCGCCGCGAAGATGCCGGCCGTGTTCAGGAGCTGGGTCGTCGGATTGCCTTTCGGGAAGAAGGCAGACGAGAAATACAGGGCGCAGAACGAATAGATGTAGAAGTCGAACCACTCCACCAGGTTGCCGGACGACGCGCCGACGATGGCGAACACGCGCTGGCGCGATGTGAGATGTTCGATGGCATGCGGGTCTGCTGTATCCGTCGTGGTCATTGCTACCTCCGGGTTCGGACCCAGCATAGCAGTTCCTCAATTTTTACGGCGCCACAACAGTACGGGGATGCCTGCTAGCAGCAAAAACGCCGCCGCCGGCTCCGGCACGGGCGTGAGCAGGACCGGCGCGCAATACCCGAAGTCGCTGCAGCTGTTGGCCACGATCTGGCCGGCATCGTTGATGCCGACGGCGTCCATCAGCACCTGGAAGCCGAGGCCGTCCGTCACGTTGTTCAGGTCGACCAGGCTGCCGTCCGCATACACGAACGCGTGCGAGAAACCGTCCCCGACGAAGCTGGAATAACCGACCACCATGCCGGCCGCGTTGATGGCGTGGGCTTCGCCGAAGTCGCCGCCGAAGGAGCCGAGGTCGTGCATCACGCCGCCGCTGTACAGGAACGGATGCCAGACGGCCGCGGCGCCGATGAGGCTGTAGCCCGCCACCTGGCCGGCATCGTTCACGGCCTCGGCCCAGCTGAAGCCGCCGCCCAGCGTGCCGAGGTCCTGCATGGTGCCGTCGTGGTACAGGAATGCGTGGGCGCCGTCGTCCGGGAAGCCCGGGCCCGGCTGGGAACCCCCGACGATCATGCCCGCGCCGTTGATGCCCCGCGCCCGCGCATCCGTCCCGCCCAGCGTGCCGATGTCGGTCAGCGTGCCGCCGCTGTACAGGAACGCACGGCTGTTGCCGGACGCATCCGTGGAATCGCCCACGACCTGGCCCGCGGCGTTGATGCCGTACGCGATGCTCTCGCCGCCGTACAGCGTGCCGGTGCTCCGGATGTCGCCGTTGCGGTAGATGAAGCCGCGCGTAAAGTCGCCGGACAGCGAGGCGCCGACCACGGCGCCGCCGTTGGTGGCGGTCGCCCAGGCGGATGGGCCGCCCAGCGTCGGCAGGAACGTCGTCGTGCCGTCCAGCCACACGAAGGCGCGTTGCTGGTTGTCGGGATTGATGCCGCTGCCGACGACGCTGCCGTCGTTGCCGATGCCGTAGGCCGTGAAGTTTTCGGGCAGGAAGGTCGCGGTGTACAGCGGGTCGGCCAGCACGGCCGGTGCCGCCACTGCCAGGGATACGCCGAGCATCAGCGCCGGCTTCACGCGGCGCCGGCGCGCGCGCCAGGCCAGCAGGGCGAGCCCGGCGGCCAGCATTACCCAGGTGGCCGGCTCGGGCACGGCCGACACGAGGTCGAGGCGCACGTCCGCGCACGTGCCGAGGCGGCAGGCACGGCCCAGGATCCGGCCCGCGTCGTTGATGTCGGTGGCGTCGATGATCTCCCAGCCGTTCGCCCCCGTCACGAGCGTGTTCAGGTCGACCATGTGCCCGTCGAGATAGATGAAGGCGTGGTAGCCCCAGCCGACATCCGTGATGAGGTCCGACGCGCCGACGATGAGGCCCGCATTGTTCAGCGCCCGCGCATAGCCCCAGTTGCCGCCCAGCGAACCGAGGTCGACCATGTGACCGTCGCGGTACGCGAAGGGCCGCGTCAGCGCGCCGTTGTCCAGGACGACGTCCGTTTCCGACCAGCCCACCGCGAGTCCGGCGTCATTGACGTCGTAGGCTTCGCTGCGCAGGCCGCCCAGCGTGCCGAGGTCGAGCATCGTGCCGCCCTGGTAGAGATAGGCGTGGCGGTCCGGGTCGAACGTGCTGGAGGGAAGCGTGGCCGTGCCGGCCACCGTGCCGGACGCGTTGATGGCCGCGGCATAGCTCCAGTCGCCACCGAACGTGCCGATCAGGTGGATGCCCCCGCTGTCATACAGGAAGCCGCGCTGTGCCTCGCCGATGTCGGGCTGGGCATTGCCCGCGACCATGCCGGCGTCGTTGATGCCTCTCGCGTTCGAATACGCGTATATGTCGGGCAGGCTCGCGGCCACCGGCACCACGCTGCCGCCCACATACGCGAACGCGCTGCCGTTGTACGGGCTATTGCGTGAACCGGCGATGTCGCCGTGGTTATTGATCGCAAGACCGTAGCTGTCAGGCAGCACGCTGCCCAGGCTCGTGATGGTGCCGCCGGACAGGATGGCGGCCGCACCGCCGTACGTACCGACGATCTGGCCTGCGTTGTTGAGCGCGGACGGCGCGAAACCGGCAGGCAGGAAATCGAATGTATAAAGCGGATCGGCCCACGCGTGCGCGCTGGCGAAGAACGGCAACAACAGGGCGAACAGGCAACGGCGTATCGACATGGCAGGCTCCGGATGACATTCAGGCGTGCCAACGATACGGCCCGATGCGGCGCGCGGGACTGAGCCAGATCAGGCGTGCGCGGAACGCGTTCAGAACGTGATGACGAAGCGCGCGCCCCGGCTCACCGGGCGCGCGTAACGTACCGTGCCGCCATTGCCATGTACCAATTGACGCACCATTGCGAGGCCGATGCCGCCGCCCTGCTTGCGTGTCGTGAAGAAGGGCGTGAAGATGTGCGCGGCCAGCGCGTCCGGCACGCCGGGACCGTCGTCGTCGACCTCGATGCGCAGGCGCGCGCCGCGCACCAGGCGGGCGATAACGCGCGCGCGGCCGCCCGCGTCCGTCGCCTCGAACGCGTTCTTGAGCAGGTTGATCAGCGCCTGCTCGAGCTGGCCCGGGTCGGCCATCAGTTCCAGCGACGCCGGCTCCACCGAGAACGCGACGTCGCCGCCGCGCTCCCGCCAGGCCGGCCCCACCAGCGCATCGAGCCGCGCGAACAGGGCGGCCAGCTGCACCCGCTCGGGCCGCGCGTCCGGCACGTTGGACAGGCTGCGGTAGCTGGCGACGAAACCTGCCAGGCTGTCGGCGCGGCGGCCGATGGCGTCGAGCGCCGTGCCGAGGTCCGCCGCCACGTCGGCCGGCAGCGCGGGCCGCGCTTCCTCGACCAGGTCGCGCGCCGTGCGCGACAGCGACGCCACCGGCGTCAGCGAATTCATGATCTCGTGCGTGAGCACGTGCACCAGCCGGCGCCAGGCGTTCAAGGCTTCGGCTTCCAGTTCGCTCTCGACCGGCATCAGCGCGGCGAGACGCTGCGGGCGGCCGTGCAGGGTCAGCATCGACACCGTCGCCAGCGCGCGTTCGGTGCCCCGCTCGGTCTCGAACTGCAGCAAGGTGCGGTCGCCGTGCGGTTGACGCGCCAGCTGGCGGTACAGGGCCGCGGCATCGGTGGCGCGGCCCGGCGCGACCAGCTTGCGCGCGTTCGCGTTCAGCGGCTGCACGTGCTCGTCCCCGTCGATGCCGAACAGCGCGACCGGCGCGTGTTCCAGGCGCGCTTCCAGGGCCAGCGCATTGTCGACCAGGCTTTGCTGCTCGACGTTCAGCACGGCGCGGGGTTCAGGCGCGGGCAGCCGGCGCAGCGCGGCCAGCGCGGCCAGGCTGCGCCACAGGACCAGCACCGCGACCACGGCCGCCAGGGCGCACAGCACGAGGACACGCGGCACATCGCCCGCGCGGCCGGCGCCGAACGCCAGCGCCGCCAGGCCGGCCGCCGCCAGCAGCGCGACCGCCTTCGCGCGCGCTTCAGATGCCATGCTTGCCCAGCTTGCGGTACAACGCGGCGCGGCTGACGCCCAGCATGCGCGCGGCGAGGCTGATGTTGCCCCTCGCCTTGTCCAGCGCGGCGGCGATGGTGTCGCGTTCCAGTGCGCCCAGCCTGAAGTCCTGATCCTTCTCCACCTGGACGGGCGCAGGCGGCGCGGCAGGCGCGAGGCCGAAATCCTCGTAGCGGTAGTCGGCGTCGGCGCCCAGGATCACGGCGCGCTCGCACGCGTGGCGCAGCGCGCGCACGTTGCCCGGCCAGTCCCACGCGCACAGGCGGTCCAGCGCGGCCGGCGCCAGCTCGCGCACGGGCCGCTGGTACTGGCCCTCGTACAGCGACAGGTAGTGGTGCAGCAGCGCGGGGATGTCGTCGCGCCGGGCGCGCAGCGGCGGCACGCGGATCACGATCGTATTCAGGCGGAACAGCAGGTCGGCGCGGAACACGGCCGGATCGAACAGGCGGTCTTCCGCCAGGTTGGTCGCGCTGACGATGCGCACGTCGACCGGCTCGGGACGGTCGGCGCCGATCGGCGTGACTTCCCTGCGCTCGAGCGCCGTCAGCAGCCTGGCCTGCGCCGGCAGCGGCATGTTGCCGATCTCGTCGAGGAACAGCGTGCCGCCGCGCGCGGCCTGGAAGCGGCCGGCGCGGTCGCTCTTCGCGTCGGTGAACGCGCCCTTGCGGTGGCCGAACAACTCGCTCTCGAAGGTCGCCTCGGGCAGCGCGCCCATGTCCACGGCGAGAAAGGTGCCGGCGGCGCGGCGCGACGCCTGGTGGACGGCGCGCGCGACGAGCTCCTTGCCGACGCCGTTCTCGCCCAGCACCATCACGTTGGCCTCGGTGGGCGCGACACCGGCGATCATCGCCTTCACCTCGCGTATCGGCGCGGAGTCTCCCATCAGGGCCGACGCGCCGGGCACGTTCGCGGCCGTGCGGCGCGCCAGCGCGGCATCGACGGCGGCGGCGAGGCGCGCGTTGTCCCAGGGCTTGGTGATGAAGTCGACCGCACCGCGCTTCAGCGCTTCGACCGCGAGCGGCACGTCGGCATACGCGGTCAGCGCGATCACCGCGGGCGGCCGCGCCAGCGTGCGCAGGCGGTCGAGCACCGCAAGTCCCTCGGCGCCGTCGATGCGGCCCGGCGTGAAGTTCAGGTCGAGCAGGACGACGTCCGGCACGCCGTCCGCCAGCAGCGCCTCGAGGCGCGCCGGATCGTCGAGCGTGGCCACCGCGCCATGGCGGCGGCGCAGCAGCATCTGCGCGGCGCAGGCGACATCGCGGTCGTCGTCGAGGATCAGGAGGCGGGTGCGGGATTCAACCATCGGGCCATTCTAGCAGCGCGCATCGGGGCGTTGTACTGCCCGGCGGTCACCTGTCCGGAAGCGCACAGGGGTACCTGTCCGGATCCGGACAGTCGCGCGACAAAACCCCTGCCGGCACGGGCAAAACGGTCGTGGCACGGGGCTTGCAAACAATGCCGGCATGACCAATCCATCTCCCCACCTCGTCACCGGCGCCGCCATGGACGTGCGCGTTCCGGTCCGGCGCGGCCGTTTCGTTCTGCGCGCCGGCGCGCTGCTGGCCGCCCTCTCCCTGGCCGCCTTCGCCGCGTGGCAGGCCTTGCCGCACGGGCTGCAGGTGGCAGCGCGCGACGTGCGCATCGCCCGCGTCGCGCCGGGTGTCTTCCGCGACGAGATCGTCGTGCGCGCCAGTGCCGAACCATTCAGCGCCATCGTGCTCGACTCCGTCGAATCCGGCCGCGTCGAGGCAGTGATCGCGCACGACGGCCAGCACGTGGCGAAAGGCGATTTGCTGTTCCGCCTGTCGAACCCGCAGCGCAACCTGGAACTGCTGGCGCGCCAGACCGAGTACGCGCAGCAGATCTCGAACCTCGCGACCCTGCGCGTGGCGCAGGAAGCCAGCCGCACCGACCACCAGCGCCGCCTGGCGGACCTGGAATTCGCGCTGGAGCAGGCGCGCAAGCAGCATGCGCGCAACGCCAGCCTGGCCGCGCGCGGCTTCCTGTCCACGGCCGCGCTGGAGGATGCCGCCGACAAGCTCGCGCAGCAGCGCCGCCTGCTGGACGACGAACGGGCCAGCAGCGCCGCCGAGGAACAGGTGCGCGGTCGCGTGCTGCAGCAGATCGAAGGCGTGATCGCGGGCCTGCAGGCGGGCCTGAAGCTCGTGAACGCGACCGTCGACGCGCTGGCCGTGCGCGCGCCGGCGGCCGGCGTGCTGACCGATTTCCGGCTGCTCGTCGGCGAGACGGTGCGCCCCGACCAGCGCATCGGCCGCATCGACGATCCGCAGCGCTTCAAGCTGGTCGCGCAGGTCGACGAGTTCTATCTCAGCCGCGTCACGACCGGACGCCCGGGCCTGGCGGTCCAGGACGGCGCCAGGTATCCGCTGCGCGTCGCCACGATCTACCCGCAGGTCAAGGACGGCCGCTTCACCGTCGAGATGGTGTTCACGGGCCCGCAGCCGCCCGTGATCAGCCCCGGCCAGGGCCTGGACGCGCGCCTGACCCTGGGCGAGCCGGCACGGGCCCTGCTGCTGCCCCAGGGCGCCTATGCCGGCGACGGCGGCGGCGCCTGGGTGTTCGTGGCGGCGCCGGACGGCCGCCACGCCGAACGGCGCACCGTGCGCCTGGGGCGCCGCAACGACACGCAGGTGGAAGTCCTGTCCGGACTGGCCGCCGGCGAGGACGTCATCGTGTCCGGCTACACATCGTTCGGCAAGGCCGGACGGCTGGAATTGACGAAGTGACCCGCACCCTCCAACATCACATCAACCACGAAAGAACGACATGCTCCGACTATCAGGCGTCAGCAAGATCCACACGGCGGGCGAAGTCCGCACCACGGCCCTCGACCGCATCGACCTCGAGATCGCGGCCGGCGAATACGTGGCCATCACGGGGCCGTCCGGCTGCGGCAAGTCCACGCTGCTGTCCGTCCTCGGGCTGCTCGATGTGCCGACGTCCGGCGAGTACTGGTTCGAGGGCCGTAACGTCGCCGGCTGGAGCGAGGCGAAGCTGAACGCGCTGCGGCGCGGGAAGATCGGTTTCATTTTCCAGAGCTTCAACCTGATCGAGGAATTGACGGTGTTCGAGAACGTCGAACTCGCGCTCGAATACACGGGCATGCCCGCGGCCGAGCGCCGGCGGCGCGTGCGCGACATGCTCGATCGCCTGGGCGTGGCGCACCGCGCCGGGCACCGGCCGTCGCAGCTGTCGGGCGGCCAGCAGCAGCGCGTGGCGATCGCGCGCGCCCTCGTGGCCGGGCCGGCGATGCTGCTCGCCGACGAACCGACCGGCAACCTCGACACGGCGCACGGCGACGACGTCATGCGCCTCCTGCGGAACATCAACGCCGAGGGCACGACGGTCGTGATGGTCACGCACTCGCCCGCGCACGCGGCGCAGGCGTCGCGCACGTTGCGCCTGCTAGACGGCCGCATCGTCGTCGACGCGCTGCTGGCGGCATAAGGAGGCCACGATGAATTTGCGCGATTTCCGCATCGGCTGGCGCCTGCTCGTCAAGGAGCCGGCCTATTCCGCGGTGGTGGTGCTCGGCCTGGCGGTCGGCATCGCCGTGTGCTTTTTGCTGCTCGGCTTCGTGCGCCACTCGTTTTCGTACGACGAGCACGTGCCGGAACGCGAACGCGTCGTCCAGTTGCAGCAGAGATGGAACCTGGCCCTGCTCGGCAACGAGTGGGATACCGCCACCGGCCTGCCCGCGCTCGAGGCGGCGAAGGCGAGCGGCCAGCCAGTGCTCGGCACCGCCTTCCTCAACTTCGGCCTCAATGTGCGCGTGGATGGCCGGGTCCGGAGCATCGGCGTCACGCTGGTCGATCCCGACTTCGAGAAGATCTTCGCGCCGCGCGTGCTGGCGGGCGACCTGCACGAGGCCCTCACGCGACCGGAGGCGCTGGCGCTGACCGCGGACACCGCACTGAAGGTGTTCGGGCGCGCCGATGCGGTCGGGCGAACGCTGCAGGGCGATGGCCGCACCTACGTGGTGGTGGCCATCGTGGCCGACCCGCCCGCAGCCACCACGATGTCGTTCGGAGGCCTGGCCGGCAGGGGCAGCGCGATCATGCCGACCGACATGCGCGCGTCCGTCTCCGGCACGTGGGGCCGCTCGGCCGGCCGGATCTACCTCAAGCTGCTGCCCGGTGCCGACGCCGATGCGGTTCTCGACGCCGTGCGGCGCAGCCTGCGCGCGTCGCCGCTCGTGCAGCACGATTACGTCCAGCAGGTGGCGGCGCTGGGCGGGCGCGACCTGATCGATTACCGCCTGCAGCCGATCGCCGACGTATACCTGGCGCCCGACCTGAACGACCTGTTCGCGCCGCACGGCAACCGCCAGGGCGTGATCGGCCTGGGCGCCGTCGCCGTGCTGGTGCTGCTGCTGGCCACGGCCAACTACGTCAACCTGGCCACCGTGCGCACGCTGGCGCGCCAGCGCGAGATCGCCGTGCGCAAGGTGCTCGGGGCTTCCGCGCAAGCCGTGGCGCGCCAGTTCCTGGCCGAGTCGGTGCTGGTCTGCCTGCTCGCGACAGTCCTCGGCCTGCTGCTGGCATGGCTGCTGTTGCCTGTGTTCGAGGACCTGGTG
This sequence comes from Massilia orientalis, assembly GCF_030411975.2. Classification (NCBI taxonomy): domain Bacteria; kingdom Pseudomonadati; phylum Pseudomonadota; class Betaproteobacteria; order Burkholderiales; family Oxalobacteraceae; genus Massilia; species Massilia orientalis. The sequence continues at coordinate 24,428 of NZ_JASNRB020000021.1, forward strand.
CAGCGCAGGCTGGACGGCATGTTCGGCCCCGCCCCGCTAGCGGCGACGCTGGCGCTGGGCATGCTGCTCGGCCTGGCCGCCGGCGCCTACCCCACCTGGTCGGCACTGCGCGTACGAGCCACCGCCGCGCTGGCCGGACGCGGCGCCGGAGAAACCGCGCGCGGCCTGTGGATCCGGCGCGCGCTGACCACGCTGCAGTTCGGCGTTGCCATCGGCCTGACGGCCACGACACTTGCCGTCGCCTGGCAGACACGCTACGTCAGCACGCTCGATCCCGGCTTCGATACGGCCCCGCTGCTGATGTTCCCGGCCGATAACGACCTGCGCGACCCGCGCACGCAAGCCTTGCGCGACGCCGTCGCGCGCCTGCCGGGCGTCGCGGGCGTGGCGGTCTCGAACCTGCCATTCAGCGTCGGTCACAACATCACGTCGATGCGCCACGCCGGCGGCACAGCCTCCGACCTCAACGTCTACAGCGTCGACCCGGCGTTCTTCGACGTCTACGGCGTCAAGCCCATCGCCGGGCGCCTGTACTCGCCCAGGTTCGATAAGGTGAACGACGACGACCGCGTGGTGCTCAACGTGGCGGCGGCACGCCAGCTCGGCTTCGCGTCTCCGCGCGCCGCGGTCGGGCAGGTCGTGACGTTTAGCGGGGGCAGCCGGCCGATGCAGGTCGTGGGCGTTGCGCCGGATCTGCGCCAGCGTTCGGCGCGCGACGGCCAGCAGCCGAGTGTGTTCCTCCTGCGCGACCGCATCGGCGGGTTCACGGTGCGCTGCAGCGGCGACGTTGACGCGGTCAGGCGCGCGATCCTGGCCCTGTGGCCGCGTTACTTCCCCAACGAAGGGCTGGACGTCGTGCGCGTGGCGACGCTCATGTCAGACATGTTCTATGCCGACGACCTGCGTCTCGCCAAGCTTCTGGCGGCATCGAGCGCGATCGCGACGGCGATCGCCGCCTTCGGCATCTACGTGCTGGCCGCGTACAGCGTGCGCCGGCGCGAACGGGAGATCGTGCTGCGCAAGCTGTATGGGGCCGGCATTGCTGCGATCGCAAAACTGGTGGCGCGCGAGTTCGCCGTGCTGGTCGGCGCCGGCGCGGTGCTGGGATTACCGTTCGCGTGGGTGGCGATCCAGCGCTGGCTGGGCGGGTTCACCGAGCGTGCGCCGATCGGCGGCTGGACGCTCGCCGCCGCGCTGCTGGTGGCGGGCGTGGTGGCGCTGGTGTCGACCCTGCGCCACGCGCTGGCGGCGGTGCGGATCCGCCCCGCTAGCGCGCTGCGCGAATGAATCAGCAGGCCGCGCTGCCGCAGACTTTGACCAGTTCGACTTCGAACACGAGGCCGGTGTTGCCCGGGATTGCGCCCGGCACGCCGCCCACGCCGTAACCCAGGCTGCTCGGGATCAGGATCGTGCGCTTGCCGCCGACCTTCATGCCCTGCACGCCCTGGCCGAAGCCGGGGATCACGGATTCGTTGGTGTTCACGGCGCCGATGACGAAAGTGAACGGCTTGCCCGGCAACGACGCGTCGAACTTGGTGCCCTTGAAGTCGGCCGCGGCGGCGCTGTACAGCCAGCCCGTGTAGTTGACCTGCACGCGCGCGCCGTTGACGGCTTCGGCACCGGTGCCGATCGCGATGTCGGTCTTGGTCAGCGCGGCGGGATTGTTGACGACGGGAGGGGTGGTGCTGCCCGAATCGCCACCGCCGCCGCATGCGGACAGGCTCAGGATGGCGGCGAAGGCGGCGGCCAGTGGGAAGGACAGTTTCATGGGACTCCTACAGGACAGGTTGGTTATCGGATGGAAACCCGAACCTTACCAACCTGCCCTGCAAGCGTCTGTGGGGGATTTGTATGCCTTTGTAATCCGCTCAGATTTCGACCTGGGTGCCGAGTTCGATGACGCGGTTGCTCGGAATCTGATAATAATCCGCGGCCGTGCGGGCGTTGCGCTGCATCGCCACGTACAGGTGCTCCCTCCACGGCATCATGCCCTGCCCCGGCACCGAGATCACGGTCTGGCGCGCGATGAAGAACGACGTCTCCATCATCTCGAACTCGAGGCCGCAGGCGGCGCACAGGCGCAGGATGTCCGGGATGTCCGCTTCGTCCTTGAAGCCGTAGGTCACGTTCAGCTGGTAGCAGTTGTGGCCCAGCGGGACGACCTCGACCTGCTCGCTCTCGGGCACGTACGGCTCTTCGCGGATGCGCACCGTGAGGAACACGACGCGCTCGTGCAGCACCTTGTTGTGCAGGAGGTTGTGCAGCAGCGCGTGCGGCACGCCGTCGGTTTCGCCGCGCAGGAAGATGGCGGTGCCGGACACGCGGTCGGGCGGCGCCACGAACAGCGACTGCAGGAAGTCGTCGAGCGGGATCGCGTGCTTTTCCAGGTTCTCGAACACGAGTTCGCGGCCGCGCTTCCACGTCAGCATCGTCGTCAGCAGGATCGCGCCGAGCAGCAGCGGGAACCAGCCGCCGTGCAGCAGCTTCAGCGTGCTGGCCGAGAACAGCATGATGTCCATCGCCATGAAGAAGCCGGTGGCGCCGAAGCACAGCCACAGCGGCAGGTGCCAGCGGTAGCGGATCACGAAGAACGTCAGGATCGTCGTCGCGAACATGGTCGCCGTCACCGCGATGCCGTAGGCGCCGGCCAGCTTGTCCGACGAACCGAAGCCGACGACCGCCAGCAGCACGACGATCAGCTGCAGCCAGTTCACGGCCGGGATGTAGATCTGGCCGATCTCGCTTTCCGACGTGTGCATCACGCGCATGCGCGGCAGCAGGCCCAGCGCGATCGCCTGGCGCGTCATCGAGAACGTGCCGGAGATCGTGGCCTGCGACGCGATCACGGTCGCCATCGTCGACAGCAGCACCAGCGGCAGCACGCTCCAGCTGCCCAGCTGGTGGAAGAACGGGTTCTCGAGCGCTTCCGGATGCGTGATCAACAGGCCGCCCTGGCCCAGGTAGTTCAGCGCGAGCGCGGGGAACACGACCATGAACCACGCGAAGCGGATCGGCTTCTTGCCGAAGTGGCCCATGTCCGCGTACAGCGCCTCGGCGCCGGTGAATGCCAGCACGACGGCGCCCAGCGCGACGAACGCGATCATCTTCTCGCGCAGCATGAACTCGAACGCGTGCAGCGGGTTCAACGCGTGCAGGATCACGGGCGCCTGCACGATGTTGATGACGCCCATGACGGCCAGCGCGGCGAACCACACGACCATGACTGGGCCGAACCAGCGGCCGATGCCGGCCGTGCCGTGGCGCTGCACGCTGTACAGCCCCACCAGCACGACGATCGTCAGCGGCACGACGTATTTTTCCAGGCCGGGCGTGGCCACTTCGAGACCTTCGATCGCGCCCAGCACGGAGATCGCCGGCGTGATCACGCTGTCGCCGTAGAACATGGTGGCGCCGAACACGCCCAGCACCATCAGCACGTAATGCCAGCGCGACGTGCGCGTGACGGAATTCAGCGCGAGCGCCATCAGGGCCATGATGCCGCCCTCGCCGCGGTTGTCCGCACGCAGCACCAGCGTGACGTATTTGAGGGAGACGATCATCGTCAGGCCCCAGAAGATCAGGGACACGATGCCCAGCAGGTTCGGCGTGGTCAGGACCAGGCCGTGGACGGGATCGAAGATGGTCTTGAGCGTGTACAGCGGGCTGGTACCGATGTCGCCGTAGACGATACCGACCGCCGCCAGCGTCAGCCCTGCCAGGCTGCTTTTCTTATGTTCTGCCGTCAAGGTTTCACCGTTTTGTTGTTCTGGTGCGTTGCACAATAGAATAATTGACAAGGAAAAACAAGAGCGCGACCTTTTGCTCGGCCGCTATTTTCTCAAAGTCTGCATCAATGGAAGCAGGCCGAGCGCACGCCTCGGTTGCCGCAAACGGCGGGCCCGCCAGCAAGGCTGCGTCCGTTCAAGGATAATGTCAGACCGCTCACCCGTATCACGCCTCCCCATGAACACCGGCATCCTGTCCGCCGCCCTCGCCTTCCTGTGCTGGGGCCTGTTTCCGTTGTATTTCCACGCCATCGACGAAGTGCCGCCGCTGCAGATCCTCGCGCACCGCATGCTGTGGTCGCTGCTCTTCCTCGTGATCGTGCTCGCCGTGCGCCGCCAGTGGGCCTGGCTGAACCTCGTGCGCCAGCCGCGCGTGTTCGGCAGCTTCGTCGCGTCGGCCCTGCTGCTCAGCGTCAACTGGCTCATCTACATCTGGGCCGTGAACAACAGCCACGTCATCGAGGCCAGCCTCGGCTATTTCATCAATCCGCTCGTCAACATCATGTTCGGCTCGATGCTGCTGAACGAACGCCTGCGGCGCACGCAATGGATGGCGATCGGCGTGGCGGCGCTGGGTGTCGCCTGGCTGACGTGGCAGGCCGGCACCGTGCCCTGGGTCGCGCTGGCGCTGGCCGTGTCGTTCGGCGGCTATGGCCTGCTGCGCAAGACGGCCGCGCTCGGCGCGCTGGAGGGCCTGTCGTTCGAGACGATGGTGCTGTTCCCGCTCGCGGCCGCCTACGTCGTCTGGCTCAGCGTGCACGGCCAGAACACCTTCATCAACACGGACTCGAACACGACGCGCCTGCTGCTCGTCGCGGCCGGGCCGATCACGGCGATCCCGCTGCTGCTGTTCGCGGCGGGCGCGAGAAAAATCCCGCTGTCGATCGTCGGCCTGCTGCAATACATGTCGCCCACCCTGCAATTCCTGCTGGGCGTATGGCTGTTCCACGAAGCGTTCACGGCGGACCGCCTCGTCGGCTTCGTGCTGATCTGGCTCGCGCTGGCCCTGTTCGCCGCCGAAGGCTTGCTGAATCGCCCGCAGCCGGTGGCCAAAGAGGCTTGATCAACATCAAACCGGGGTCAGAGCCCGAATTTTGGCAATTTCCCAAAATCGGGCTCTGACCCCGGTGTTTTACAGTATCCTGTCGTCCTTATTTTACGAGATAGAAGTACATTACTAATGGCCAATTACGTCTACACCATGAACCGCGTGGGCAAGATCGTCCCACCGAAACGCCAGATCCTGAAGGACATTTCGCTGTCGTTCTTCCCGGGCGCGAAGATCGGCGTGCTGGGCCTGAACGGCTCGGGCAAATCGACCCTGCTGAAGATCATGGCCGGTATCGACACCGACATCCAGGGCGAAGCGCGCCCGATGCCGGGCCTGAACATCGGCTACCTGCCGCAGGAACCGCAGCTCGATCCGGAAAAAACCGTGCGCCAGGAAGTGGAGAGCGGCCTGGGTGAAGCCTTCGAGGCGCAGGCCAAGCTGGAAGCCGTGTACGCGGCCTACGCCGAGGAAGACGCCGATTTCGACGCGCTGGCCAAGGAGCAGGAGCGCCTGGAATCGATCATCGCCGCGTCCGACGGCGGCAACCTGAACCTGCAACTGGAAATGGCCGCCGACGCGCTGCGCCTGCCGCCGTGGGATGCGAAGATCGGCGTGCTGTCCGGCGGCGAGAAGCGCCGCGTGGCGCTGTGCAAGCTGCTGCTGTCCAAGCCCGACATGCTGCTGCTCGACGAACCGACCAACCACCTGGACGCCGAATCCGTCGAGTGGCTGGAGCAGTTCCTGCTGCGTTTCCCGGGCACCGTCGTCGGCATCACCCACGACCGCTACTTCCTCGACAACGCCGCCGAATGGATCCTGGAACTGGACCGCGGCCACGGCATCCCCTGGAAGGGCAATTACTCGTCCTGGCTGGAGCAGAAGGAAGCCCGCCTGAAGCAGGAAGAAGCAACGGAATCCGCGCGCCAGAAGGCGCTGGCAAAAGAACTGGAATGGGCGCGCCAGAATCCGAAGGCACGCCAGGCCAAGTCGAAGGCGCGTCTCGCCCGCTTCAACGAACTGTCCGAATACGAATACCAGAAGCGCAACGAGACGCAGGAGATCTTCATCCCCGTCGCGGAACGCCTGGGCAACGAAGTCATCGAGTTCAAGAACGTCTCGAAAGCGTTCGGCGACCGCCTGCTGATCGACAACCTGTCGTTCACCGTGCCGCCGGGCGCGATCGTCGGCATCATCGGCCCGAACGGCGCCGGTAAGTCGACGCTGTTCCGCATGATCGCGGGCATCGAGCAGCCGGACAGCGGCGAAGTCGTCATCGGCAAGACCGCGAAGGTCTCGCTCGTCGACCAGTCGCGCGACAGCCTCGCCGCGAACAAGACCGTGTTCGAAGACGTCTCCGGCGGTGCCGACATGCTGTCCGTCGGCCGCTTCGAGATGCCGTCGCGCGCCTACCTGGGTCGCTTCAACTTCAAGGGCGCGGACCAGCAGAAACTGGTCGGCAACCTGTCGGGCGGTGAACGCGGCCGCCTGCACCTGGCCAAGACGCTGCTCAAGGGCGGCAACGTGCTGCTGCTGGACGAACCGTCGAACGACCTGGACGTCGAAACCCTGCGCGCGCTGGAAGACGCGCTGCTGGAATTCGCGGGCAGCGTGATGGTCATCTCGCACGACCGCTGGTTCCTCGACCGCATCGCCACCCACATCCTCGCGTTCGAAGGCGAGTCGCAGGTCACCTTCTTCAACGGTAACTACCAGGAGTACGAAGCCGACAAGAAGAAGCGCCTCGGCGAAGAAGGCGCCAAGCCGAAGCGGATCCGCTACAAGCCGCTCACCAGCTAAGCTGCGTCACTCCTCCAGATAGCGCTGGGCATCCAGCGCCGCCATGCACCCGCTGGCGGCGCTGGTGATCGCCTGCCGGTAGATGTGGTCCTGCACGTCGCCGGCCGCGAACACGCCGGGCACGCTCGTGGCGGTCGCCAGGCCGTTGCGTCCCGCGCGCGTCACGATGTACCCGTTCTCCATCTCCAGCTGACCCGCGAAGAGGCCCGTATTCGGCTGGTGGCCGATGGCCACGAACACGCCATGCACGGGCAGCACGCGGATGCCGCCGCGCTCACCGCGCAGGCGCAGCGTGTGCACGCCGGCCGCGTCGCCCAGCACCTCGTCCAGCGTGTGGTTCCACAGGACGTCCACCTTGCCCTCTTCCACGCGCGCCAGCAGGCGCTCGACAAGAATCGCTTCCGCGCGCAGGTGGTCGCGGCGGTGTACCACCGTCACCCTGGACGCGATGTTCGACAAATACAGCGCCTCCTCCACGGCCGTGTTGCCGCCGCCGATCACGGCAACTTCCTTCCCACGATAAAAGAAGCCGTCGCACGTGGCGCAGGCCGAGACGCCGCGGCCCATGAAGGCCTGCTCCGACGGCAGGCCCAGGTAGCGCGCGGATGCGCCCGTCGCGATGATCAGCGCATCGCACGTGTAGTCGCCCTGGTCGCCGGACAGGCGCAGCGGCCGCTCGTGCAAGTGCGCCGTGTGGATGTGGTCGAAAACGATCTGCGTCTCGAAGCGCCGTGCGTGCAATTCGAAGCGGCGCATCAGGTCGGGGCCCTGCACGCCGTCCGGGTCGGCGGGCCAGTTTTCGACGTCGGTCGTCGTCATCAGTTGTCCGCCCTGCGCGACGCCGGTGACGAGCAGCGGGTTCAGGTTGGCGCGCGCCGCGTACACGGCGGCGGAATAGCCTGCCGGGCCGGAACCCAGGATCAGGACCTTGGCATGTTTTTTCATGATGTCAGGACGCGAAGTGGCGGGACAGGTGCTCGGCGAACCGTTCGGGCGGCATGAACCCGATGACGCGACCCTCCGGCACTTCCTTGCCCTGCTTGAACAGGATGATGCCGGGTGGCCCGAACAGGCCGAATTTCTTCATCAGCGCGCGGTCTTCGTCGTTGTTGGCGGTGACGTCGACCTGGAGCAGGCGCACCTGCTTCATCCGCGCTTCCACCTTCGGTTCGGAGAACGTAAAACGCTCCATCTCCTTGCACGACACGCACCAGTCGGCATAAAAATCCAGCATCACGGGCGTGGGGGACGACGCGAGCACCTGATCCAGTTCGGCCAGCGTGCGGATGCGCTCGAACTTCTGTTCCTTGCCCTCCGCCGCGGCGGCGACCTGCGCGCCGCGCAAATGCGCCAGCGGCTGCAGCACGTCCTGGCCGGCGCTGGCGGCGCCCACCAGTTCGAACAGGCCGCCCGTCAGCAGCACGAGGCCCAGCGTCTTGCCGGCATAGCGGCCCAGTCCCGCACCGGCGGCGATGGGTTCGAACACGCGCAGGAACACGGCGCACAGCACGGCGAACGCACCCCACAGCAGCATCGCGACGGTGACCGGGAACACCGGCGTCACCATCCAGATCGCGACCGCGAGCAGCAGCAGGCCGAACACGCGCTTGACGTGGTTCATCCATGCGCCGGCGCGCGGCAGCAGGCTGCCCGCCGAGACGCCCGTCAGCAGCAGCGGCACGCTCATCCCGGCCGCCATCGAGAATAGCGCCCAGCCGCCCGTCCACACGTTTTTCGTCTGGCTGATGTACAGCAGCGCACCCGCCAGCGGACCGGCCACGCACGGCCCCACGATCAATGCGGACAAGGCGCCCATCACGAACACGCCGGCGAAGCGCCCGCCGCTCATGCTGCCGCTCGTCGTGCTCAAGCGGCTTTGCAGGCTGCTGGGAAGCTGCAGCTGGTAGACGTCGAACATCGACAGCGCCAGCAGCACGAGCAGCGCGCCGAACGTCAGCAGCACCCACGGCTTCTGCAGCGCGCCGGCGAGGCCCTCGCCGGCCAGGCCCGCCGCGACGCCGAGCGCCGTGTAGACGAGCGCCATGCCCAGGCTGTAGGCCAGCGCGAGGATAAAACCTTTACTGCGCGAGACGTTGCCCTCGCCGACGATGATCGACGACAGGATCGGCACCATCGGCAGCACGCACGGCGTGAACGACAGCAGCAGGCCGAACGCGAGGAACGCGAGGCCGATGCGCCAGGCGCTGCCCGATTGCAGCGTGCGCTGGGCCAGCGAGCTGTCGTCTTCTTGCGCGGGCGGCGGAGCGCTCACGGCGTCGGCTGCGGCAGGCTTCAATGCACCCGGCGCCGCCGGGTCCACCGCGAACGCGACTTCGGCGGGGGGATAGCACAGGCCCGCATCCGCGCAGCCCTGGTAGCCCACGCGCAGCACGAACGGTGACTTCGCGTCGGCTTTCACCGGCAGGTCGGCCGCGAGCTGCCCCGCATACGTCTCCATCTCCTTGTTGAAATTGCTGTCGAACTTGCGCACGCCGTCCGGCAACGCGGGCTGGCCGACCTGCGGCGCCGTGAACACGAGCCGGTCGCGATACAGGTGGTAGCCGGGCGCGATGGCCCAGGTGACATGAACGATGTCGCCCGCGCGCAGTTCCGCGCTCGGCTTGAACGCCTGTTCGGGCGGCAGGAAGTCGTCGGCGGCAAGCGCCGACCGGCCCAGCGTACTGGCCAGCAGGACCAGCGCGGCCATCCATCGAAAAATCTGCTTCATGATGCGTAATCTCCTGAAATGCTGTGGTGATGCGCTTGTCCCGTGCCGTCGATGGCGAAGTACGCGAGCCCGCTGGCGGCGAGGAAGGACAGGCCGCCGTCCTCTTTCAGCATGGCGATGGTCGACACGCTGCCGCCCAGGACGGCCAGCGGCGCCAGCACGCTCACCGAGCGCCAATGCGACACGGGCATCCCGGTGCGCGGGTTCAATACGTGGCAATAGCGCTTGCCGTCGACGTCGAAAAACCGTTCGTAGTCGCCGCTCGTCGTCAGCGCACCCTGGCTCACGGCGATACTGGCGACGGTGCCATCGGCCTTGCGCGGATCCTGGATGCCGATGCTCCACAGGCGCCCATCGGGTTGCGGGCCGATGAAGCGCATGTCGCCGCCGAGGTTCACGTAGCCGTGCCGCACGCCCCGTTCCTGCAGCAGCGCGCAGGCGCGGTCGGCCGCGTATTCCTTGCCGAAGCCGCCGAAGTCGATCTCCATGCCGGTGCGCGGCAGGAAGACGGCGCCATCCTCGCGCTGCACGGCCGGCCAGTCCACCAGCGCCAGCAGCGGCGCCAGTTCGCGGGCGTGCGGCACGCGCGCCTGACGAAAATCCCAGGCGCGGCGCAGCACGCCGGACGTGATGTCGAACAGGCCGCCGCTGGCGCGGTGCAGGTGATCGGCGTAGTCGAGCAGCTGCGCCGTCTCTGCATCACATTCCATGCTGTAGCGGCCCGCCGCGGCGTTGATGCGGCTGACGATGCTGTCGGCGCGGTAGCGCGAATACGTGCGCTCGATGCGCCGCACTTCGGCGATAGCCGCGAGGGCCAGTTCTTCCGCCGCATGCCCATCCGGGGCGGCCAGCCTCACTTCACAACGGCTGGCCATCGCATCGAACGGAAAGCGGACCACCGCGTCTACCATCGCCGCGTCAATCCGACCTGGAAAATGCGGGCGTGCAGCGGCGCGAGGCCCGGACTGCCGTCGTGGAACAAACGCCAGTTGCCACGCTGCTCGTAGCCTTCGACCTTGACGTCGACCGTCCACAGCTTGCCGATCTCGCGCTGGACCTTCAGCCCCGCCGTGACGGCGCCGAAGCCGGACAGGCGCTGGTCCGGCGACGACAGGCGGTTCGGCTCCGCACTCGCGAAGCCGGGCGGGAACGGCGGGCCGAGGGTGCCGTCGTACACGGGGTCGTAATAAAAGTAGGCGGCGCTTTGCGTGTACAAACGCAGTTCCGGCACGATGCTCCAGCCGCCGCCGAGCGGCTGCACGTATTCTCCGGACAGCGTGTGCGCCCGGATGCGGAACGAGTCGCTGTAGTAGCGGTAGGACAGGCGCGACGTGCCACCCGTGCTGTCCACGAAGTGGTTCCAGCGCAGCAGCACGGTGTTCTGGCGGCGCGAACGGGGCCGGTTATCAAACAGTTTATATGGATCGTTGAAATAGCCGTCGCCGTTCGTGCGCGTGAGCGTCAGCTGGCCGATGTCGTTCGGCGTCAGCACGCGCGTCACGCCCGCGAGGATGCTGAGCGTGCGCTTGTGTTCATCGACGACGACGTGGTTCACCGGATCGATGCGGTCGCGACTGCCCGCGATGCCGAACGCCCACGTCGTGTTGTTGTCCTCGCTGGACACGGTGCCGTTCAGCGACAGCGCGCGCGACACGTAGTCGTGCTCCGTCGAATACGCGGCGCCGGCCGTCAGCGTACCGCGCCGGAAGTAGCGCGTGACGGCGATATCGCCGGCCTTGCGCTCGTCCTGCATGTGCGACGCGCCGGAAACGGCCGTGTGGTAGCGCGGCGAGGCGCCGGAGACGTCGTCGGCCGTCAGCGTGCCTTCGATGGACCAGTCGCTCGCAACCGGCGCCGTCACCGCGATCGACGGCGAGTGCGCACGGATGCGATCGAGGCCGCTCTGGCGGTCGGCGTAGTCGAGATAGCGCAGGCTGATGCTGCCGCCCTGCGGCGGCTCGTCGGCCAGCGCCTGCACGCCGGGCAGCAACAGCGCGGCCGCGAGCAGCGACGCCGCCAGGTCCTGGGGAGGTTGTCGGGATGTCGTCAATGGAGTCTCCTCAGTTGCACCCGCAGCCGCCGCCACCCACGCCCGCGCCGCCGGATGCGGCTTCGCGGCTCGTGGTGATGTGGTCTGCGTAACGGGTCTCGAGCTTGTCGCCGCCGAACGTCATCTCCGGCTTGGCCAGCTTGCCTTTTTCCCACGGCTGCACGGTGGCGCATCCGGCTTGCGCCAGCAGCGCCGGCACGATCAAGAGGAAGAAAATGCGCGCCTTCATTGCGCACCTCCCAGGGCCTTCTTGATCACCTGTTCGAGCTCCGCGCGGTCGGCCTCCTTGAAACCCGCGTGCTCGTACAAGACCTTGCCGTCCGGTCCGATCAGGACACTGCTCGGCATGCCCTTGATGCCGTAGGCGCGCGGCGTGGCGCCGGCCGGGTCGAACGCGATCGCGAATCGGGCCGGCGTCTCGGCGAGGAAGCGGTGCGCGTCGTCCGTCTTCGCGTCGAGGTTCACGCCGACGACCTGCAGCCCGCGCGCGCCATATTTCGCCTGCATCTCGTTCATCCACGGGAAGGACTGGCGGCACGGGCCGCACCACGAGGCCCAGAAATCCACGTACACGAGCTTGCCCTGGTACTTGGCCAGCTGCACCGTGCCATCCTTGCCCGGCAAATCGAACGTTGGCGCCGCGGCGCCCTTGTCGAGTGCGGAGGCGGTCGACGCCTCCAGTGCGGCGGCCAGCACGACCGCCATGCGCAGTACGCGCGTCGTCCGGGCGCCCATCATTTCACCTCCTTCTTGCCGAAACGACGCCATCCCAGCACGCCGAACGACAGCACGACCAGCAGCGCCAGCACCGGATCGTTGCCGTCCTTGATCGAGGAGCAGCCGCCGCCACCGGCGTTCTGCGGCGCCTGCACGGTCTGCACGTTGCCCTTGCCGGTCAGCGCGACGTTCCACGCGCCGCCGCCGTCGGCCGTCAATGCGAGGCTGCCGGCGGCATCGCCCGCACCGACCGGCGTGAAGCGCACGACGAGGTCGCAACTCGCGCCCGGCTGCAGGGTGAACGGCACGGCCGCGCAGGCGCCCGTATCCGCCTGCAGCGCGTACGGGCCGGTGAACGTGGCGGCCGTCACGGTGGCCGCGTTGGCGCCGGTATTGGTCAGCGTGATGCGGTGCGTGGGCGAGGTGCCGTTGACGTCGGCCGCGCCGAAGTCAAAGGATTGCGGGTTCACGGTCAGCATCGGCACGGGCACGGCGACGCCAGTGCCTTTGATCTCGACCGTGAACTGGTTGCCCGCGTCCGTCATCAGGACGAGGGTTGCGGCGCGCTGGCCGGCGGCCGTCGGTTTGAAGCCGACGTCGATGGTGCAGCTGCTCGACGCGGCGACGGACACGTTCGTCGCGCAGGTACCTTTCAACTCGAAATCGGACGCCTGCGCGCCATCCAGCACGAGCGATGCGACCTTCAGCGCGGCCGTGCCGCCGTTCGACAGGGTGATCGTGTGGGTCGCGGCGCTCTTGCCGACCTGCGTATCCGCGAAGGCGACGGGGCCCGCTTCCGACAGCGCCGGTTTCGCCGCCGGAGCCGTGGTACCGGTACCGCTGATCGACACCTGCAGCGGCGCCGCGTTCGACGTGACGGCCAGGGTGGCCGCGGCCGCGCCGGATGCCGTCGGCGCGAAGGCCAGGGTCACGGTGCAGTTGGCGCCGACATCCAGGGTCGTGCCGCACGTTTTGCTCGCGATGGTGACGGTGGATGCGCCCGAGACCGCGATGCCGTTCAAGGTGAGCGCCACGTTGCCCGTGTTGGCGAGGGTGACGGTCTGCGTCGCGGCCGCCGCCCCGATCGTCTGCGTGCCGAACGCCACGGCCGACGGACTGGCCTTGACGGCCGGTGCGGGCGCGGCGACGGAGCCGGACAATGCTACGGTCACGACGCCGTTCGACGCGTTCGAACCCAGCGACAGGTTGCCGCTGAACGCGCCGTTCGCCGACGAATTCGCGGTCACGGTCACGGTGCAGCTGCCGCCGGCCGGGACGGCCGTCCCGGTCGCGCACGTGCCGCCCAGCGTGAACACGCCCGCGTTGGCGCCGCCGACGGCGATACTGGAGAAGGTCAGCGCGGCCTGGCCCGTATTGTTGACAGTGATGCTCTTCGCGGGCGACGCGACGCCGGCGACGAGGGCGCCGAAGTCGATCGCATTGGCCGACAACGCGACGGTCGCCTGCGCGACGGCGTTGCCGGTGCCGGAGAGGGCCACGGTGCTGGAGCCGCCCGTCGCATTGTGCGCGATGACGAGCGATGCGCCGCGTGCGCCGGAGGCGGTGGGTTTGAAGGTGACCTGCACGGTGCAGTTGGCGCCTGCCGCCAGCGACGTGCCGTTGGCGCACGTGCCGCCGCTGATGGCGTAGTCGCCCGCGGCCGCGCCGGACAGGGTCAACGTGCCCACGTTCAGCACTGCGTTGCCGGTGTTGGACAAGGTGGTGGCGAGCGGCGATGCCGACTGGCCGATGGTGCTGGCCGCAAAGCTCAGCGAGGCCGGATTGACGGCAGCCGCCGGTGCGGCGGTCACGGTCGGGTTGCCGATGAAGGCGGCTAGGTCCGCGATTTCCGCCGTCGTGAATTTGCCGTTGAACAGCGTGCCCATACCGCCCTTGTTGGCGCTGAAGGCACTGCTGATCACGCTCGGGTTGTTCGCCGCGGCGAGGATGCCGTTGACGTTGGCGGCGGGCGACGGCCCGTGGCACGACGCGCAGGACGTGCCGCCGCTGGTCGGCCCGTTCAGGTACAGGTTCTTGCCGTTCAGTGCATCGGCCGCATGCGCGGCCGGGACGAACGCGAGCACGGCGAGAACGGTATAAACACTTCTTTGCAGCCCGGTCATAGTGACTCCCAGATTCGTTCAAAGGGCACAGCCACCAAGGGCCAGTGCATTCATCCCGCAGTGCGCCAGCGCGCACCAGCGCCAGTCGCGGCTGCGCTGGTAGAGCAGCGCCAGCGCCAGTCCCGGTGCCAGCACGAGCGCCGCCGCGTGCCAGCCGGCGCCCACGTGCAGCAGCGCGAACGCGGCCGCCGACAAGATCACCGGGACCGGCGCAGACCGGCGGATCAGCCACTCCTGCAAGCCGGCGCGCACCACCCACTCCTCCAGCACGGGCGCCAGCAACAACAGGCGCGCGAGCGCGGCGGCGTCGGGCGCAACGAGCTGACCGGTGCAGACCAGGTGCTGGGACAGCAGGGCAATGGGTGGCATATCAGGTTGCTACTGCGGAAATCGTCCGGTTAATACCGGTCGTTGTGAAAAGGTTCAGTCCGTTTGAAAAAAAATTCATCGGATGAACAAATGACGACTGCTGCGGTGTCAAAACACCATGTTTGCCACATCCGCCACACGGTTTAATGCGCGGAAATGGATCGTCATCAAAGAGACATCGTGGGTAGAATCGTTGTGGTTGAGACTCTTCAACTCGTGCGCGTTTGCGCCAGATCGACACGGCATGGCTGCGCCGCTTGGCAGACTACGTTCATGACACATTACCGCGACAACCGGGTCCCGGGCGGGACCTTTTTCTTTACGGTGCGCTTGTTGGATCGGGACAGCACCTTACTTACGGACCATTTCTCGGCTTTCGGCGAAGCGATGCGCCAGGCGCGCATCCGCAAACCGTTCCACGTCGATGCCTGGGTCGTGCTGCCGAACCACGCGCACGCCATCTGGACCCTGCCGCCGGGCGACCACGACTGCGCGTCGCGCTGGCGCGCCGTCAAGATCGCCTTTTCCAAGGCCTTGCATAAAGCCTGCCTGCCGGGCGGCGCCAAGGGCAAGGGCGATAGCGGCACGGGCGACGGCGCCATCTGGGAACGTCACTATCGCGACTACCGCGTGGGCGACGACGAGGAATACGCAAGCCTCGTCGACTACGTGCACGGCAACCCGATGCGCCACGGCTTTTGCCAGCATCCGGCGGAATGGCCGTGGTCATCGCTGCACCGTTTTATTTCGGCCGGATTCACGCCGCCCGCGTTGCCGCTGGCGCTGCCGCCGTGGATGCGGCCGGCAGGCCAGCCCGGGCACATCGCGCGTCCGTAGCGGGCGAAAAAAAGGCCTGCATGTGCAGGCCTTTCTACCCTGGGGGTGAAGCTGGACGCTTAGAAGCTGTAGCGTGCGCCCACGGTCCAGACGTCGGCCTTGGCGCCGAAATCCTTGCTCTTGCCGTAGCGCTCGTACTCGGCGGTCAGAGCGACCTGCTGGTTCAGGTTGTACTGCACGCCGACCGCGCCGTAGGCACCGGTGTCGGTGTTTTTCAGGTTCAGCGCGGCGGTTTCCAGTTTGCGCTCGCTGTGCTGCACACCCAGCTTGCCGTACACGGAGAACTGCTCGTTGACCGGATAGTTGTACTTACCGGCGACATAGTAGCTGTTGCCCTTGGTGTGGCCACCGCCGTTGACGCCGTTGGCGGTGTAGTTGAAATCGGAGTTGCGGAAGTCGGTGTAGCCGGCTTCGACGCCCCAGTTCTGGTCGAATTCATAGCCGCCGAAGATCTTGCCCGAGGCCTTGTAGCCGTCGCTGTCGAAATTCGTCAGGCCGCCGACCGACGAATTCACGTGGTCCGCCGTGGCGATGCCGACGCCGACGTAGGCGCGCGGTTGGGTCTGGGTGGTCTGGGCTTGGGCCGCGCCGACGGCGGCAGTGGTGGCGATCAGTGCAACGATGAGCTTTTTCATGTTACGGATTCCCTTTGCGTTGTTTGACTGGTTCGCGATTCGATCGTGAATCGTGATGTGGTCAAGATAGCACCGCGATTTGGTGAAGTCCGTGCTGAACTCGTAAGACTTGTAATCGAATGTAACTTAATGACCCTAAATTCAGTAGTGCTTTAACGAAAATTGAGCAGAGATAACAACGATTTAGCTCACGTAACGAAAAGTTAGATTGATGCGTGGTCCAACCAGTTGGGCCGTCTTGTTGATGCCGTGCTGCCAGTTGGCCTGCAGGTTCCCGGCCATCAACAGCAGGCTGCCATCCCTCAGGTCCAGCTTGACGGTACGTTTGGTGCGCTTGTGGCGCAGGGTGAACGTGCGGGAGGCACCGTAGCTGAGCGAAGCGATGACCGGCTGCGGTCCCAGTTCCGGCTCGTCGTCGCTGTGCATGCCCATGCTGTCCGCGCCGTCGCGGTAGTGATTCAGCAGGACGCTGTTGTAGCGCCGTCCCGTCGCCTGCTCGACCGCGGCGCGCAGTGTTTCCAGCAGCGGCGTCAGCGGCAGCGGGTGCAGGGTCAGGCCGGAATAGGTATAGCTGGCTTCGCCATACCAGGCCGTCAGGCGGGGTTGCAGATAGCGCTTGCCGTACACGACGACAGTGTCGGCACGCCATGGTGTCTCGGCAAGCAAGCGCGCCAGGATCTCGGCATTGCCGATCGGCATAGGAAGTTGGGCCAGCATGGACAACTCGCCATCCTCGATCGGGATGGGGATTAAATCCATGTTTGTGGAAAACAAATCCATTCGACAATATTGCTATGATGAGAAGATCGTACTCACCTTGATATCTTCTCATGAACAAACGCCAATTCCTCGGCGCCGCTGCGGTCGCGGGCGCCCTTCCGATCGCCGGCCACGCGGCGCAACCGTCCGGCCGCGGTCCTACCCTGCTGACAGTCACCGGAGACATTGCGCACAGCAACCGCGGGCCGCTCGACCCGGCGCTGGACCAGATGATGCACAAGCACCAGGTCACGTTCGCGAAAGCCTGGGCGTTCGATTACGCCAGCCTGCTGGCCCTGCCGCCCGTGACGATCCACCCGACCCTGGAGTACGATGGCAAGCCGCACACGCTACGCGGCCCGCTGCTGACGGACGTGCTGGCGCGCGCCGGCGCAACGGTGGGCGACAGGACGGTCCTGGTCTTGCGCGCGGTGGATGGCTACAACGTGGAACTGCCGGTCGCGCAAGCGCGTGCGCGGCGCTTCATCGTCGCCACGCATATCGACGGCAATCCGATACCGCTGGGAGGACTTGGGCCGCTATGGGCCGTGTACGACGCCGACCGGGTGGCCGAGATGGCGGCACTGCCGCTGCCGCAGCGCTTTGCCGCCTGCCCGTGGGCGCTGTACCACGTCGAAGTGAAAGCCTGATCAGGCGTAGGCTTCGGCCAGGCTCATCACGCGCGGCGTGATCTTGATGCCGACGTTGCCGAACAGGGTGTCGATCGCGGCCAGGTTGACCGCGCATTCTTCGGTCTTCCAACCGTTGAACAGGTCGGTGCCGTTCTTCTGGAAATGCATGTCGAGGACTTTGCCCTTGTCCTTGTGGACATAGGGCTGTTGGTAAATGTTCTCGAAGCCGAGTTCGGCCAGGGCCGTCAGCACGGCCCGCGGCGGATTGTCCGGATCGGTGGCCATGAACACGCCGAACGTCTTACCCGGCGGCTTCGCTGCCACGTCGACTTCATAAATGCCCGGTGCCTTGGTGACACTCGTACTTTTCAGGAACAGCATGCTGTCGTCCTCCACGCATGACGGCGGCGCCGTCATCCTATAAATTGAAATCAGACACAGCTTATTGCAGTATGGGAACTTTGTCGACGAATGGTTTTCGAGATTTTGCTCTACTGCAACAGCTCAGGCGGCCAATAGGCCGATGACGCTGCCCGCAACGAGGGCACCACATGCCAGCATGCCGACGATGAAGCCGATCTCGCGCTTGGCCGGATCGCGGTAATAGCCCAGCGCATACAGAATCCGTCCGACGCACCACAGCAGCCCGCCGGCGGCCGCCCAGCGGTCGCCCAGATAGTGGCCGCACAGCCATAGCGGCGCTAGCACCAGCGGCAGTTGTTCCAGCGTGTTCGCCTGCACCCGTTGCGCGCTCTGGAACGGCAGCGGACCGTCCATCATCGGGGCCGGCACGTTGTACTTGTTCCTGGCCCAGCCGGCCATGACGCCGGTCCAGAAATACACGCCCAGCGCGGCCAGCGTGGCCCATGCGGTCAAAACCATGTTTACTCCAACAAAAAAGCCCATCTGCTTGGGCAGACAGGCTTTTTACAGCATGACGCACAACGGCGCAATCACGCCGGTCCAGGTTTTCAGCTTCGGCGGCGGCGCACACCCAGCGCCAGCATACCGGCACCGACCAATGCAAGCGATGCGGGCTCTGGTACGTAGGCGCCATTGACCCGGATCGCCGGCACATTGTAGTAACTTTCGAAACGTCCCAGTGCTTCGCCGTCCAGTGAACGGTAGATCCCCTGATCCCAGGATTCGTCACGGTTGTAATAATAAAAATTCTGGTTGGAGTCACCGTCGAACGAGAACTCGATCAGGTAATTCCAGTATTCGTTGATCACGACGTCGGGAACGTTGAAGTCGATCCACGCGAGCCCGTTGGTGGTGACCACCGAACTGCCGGATGCGAGCGTGTCCAGCTTCGAGATATCGTTGCCCAACGAATCGATCGTGTACACACCCCAACGCAATTCCGTATTGGCCAGGTCCACGTAGACGCCGACGCTCGATATCGTTTCCTGGGTCGTCACCCTGAAGCCGATACCGCGCCCCATGGACCACCCGTCATTCGAATGCGTCGAACCGATGTACCCCGTCGGGTCGTTTGGCGGGATAAAAGTGATCGGCGCAGCCGCCGCCAGACTGCTCACCACAAACATCGTGCTCGCTACACCGGCTTTCCAGAATTTGTTAAACATGGATTTACCCTCCCCTCGTGTTTTAGCGCGAGAAGAGACGCAAAATTAATGCCCAAATTTTTTCGTTTGAAAATACAAGGCATTACGCGATCAGGGAAACATCCCGAGCGCGAATTGTAAATTTTATCGACAAAATACGTGACATGGCGTCACATACTACGAGGCTTGCGCCGCGCCAGGCTCCACGTCGCGGTGGCGAGGGCGTCGTACAGCGCTCCCGTCGGACCGTCCCAGGCCGCGACGGCCGCGTGCTGGCGCGCCACCGTGGCCGCATCGCCGCGTGCGATGGGTCCGGACAGCGCCGCTTCCGGCCCCAGCCGCAGCACGTTCGACAGCGTTTCGGTCGCGAGCGGCCGCGCCAGCTCGCGCGCCACGTCGGCCGGGATGCCGGCGGCCTCGTAGGCGCGCAGCGCGGCATCCATCACGGTCACCAGGTAGTTCGACGCGAACACGGCGGCCGCGTGATACACGGTCTTGGCGGCGGGGTCGATCCGCACGGGCCGCGCACCGATCGCCTCGAAGGCGGGCAGCAGGACCGCCAGCGCGGCGGCATCGCCTTCCACGCCGCAGAACGTGCCGTCGAACGCCGCCGCGACCGCGGCCGGATCGGCGAAGCTGCGCACCGGATGCACGCTGGCGACGAGCGCCCCCGCCTGGCGCAACGCCTCCAGCGCCGTGGACGCCTTGGCGCCGCTGCAATGAAACACGACGGCGCCCGCCATCGGCGCGGATTGCGCCAGCGCGGCGGCGGCACCGGCGATGGCATCGTCCGCCACGGCCAGCATCCACACGTCGGCCGGCCGCAAGGTGCCGTCGGCATCGGCCGGCGTACCGGCGCCGATGAATGCGACGGCGTCGCGCGCGCTGTCATGGCCGCGCGTTTTGACGTCCTGCACGGTGAACACGCCGCGCGTAACAAACAGGCGGCCGAGGGCGCGGCCCACGTGGCCGGCGCCGACGATGTTCAGGGTCGTCATCATGAACGGGACTCGGAAACGGGGACTCAGAAACGGGAGCCCGGCTGGCGCAGGAATTCGACTTCTTCCGGCGTCGACGCGCGCCCGAGGATCTCGTTACGGTGCGGGAAGCGGCCGAAGCGCGCGATCACGCCGCGGTGGCGGTGCGCGTAATCGAGCATCTCGTCGAAGCCCGGATGTTCGGCCGCCAGCACGCCGAACAGTTCGACGGCGCGCTCCTGCATGTACGCGTCCTCGGCGTGCTCGAACGGCATGTAGGCGAAGGCGCGCTGCAGCGGGGGCAGCTCGCGGTCGGCGCCGCTGTCGACGAGCGATTTCGCGGCCGCCAGCGCCAGCGCGTCGCCGGCGAAGGACAGGGGCGTGTTGCGGTGGGCGTTGCGGGTGAACTGGTCGAGCACGAGGATGCGCGCGAGGGTGCCCTGCGGTCCCTGCGCATCCCATTCGCGCAGCCCGCCGGCCAGCGCCTGTTCGATGGCGGCGCCGAAGCGGTCGCGGATGACGGCATCGAATTCGTCCTTCTTGACGAACCATTCGCGGCGCGGTTTGCCAGCCTCAGGGCTGCCCGGTGCGCCGAACCAGAAATCGAGAACGTCCTGGGGTGTCATTCATGTCCCTTCATATCAATTGCGTGCGTGCGAGAGCTGGAAGCCATCCACGCCTTCGAACGTGCACAGCTCGCTGGCCAGCAGCGACAGCGGCGCGCCCGGCTTGCCGGCCAATTCCAGCGCGACGAAATGCCACTCCTGGCAGCCCTTCTCGCTAGAGATCGTGAGCGAGCCGCCGGCGATCTCGTAGCCGCGCTCCAGCGCCGCGCGGCGCAATGTCTCTTCCTGCGGATAGACGCCGGGCTTGAAGTGCAGCGTGACGGCCACCGCATGGCGCGACGGCAGCAGGCCCACGGCCTTGTTCAGGTAGATCATGATCATCGCGGAGAAGAACGCGAGACCCATCGCGGCCATGTAGAACCCGAGGCCCACGAGGATGCCGATCACGGACGACGACCAGATCGACGCCGCCGTCGTCAGCCCGCTGATGTTGAAGCCCGAGCGCATGATGACGCCGGCGCCGAGGAAGCCGATGCCCGTCACGACGCCCTGGATCACGCGCGTCGGATCCACCAGCGCCACGGACGAACCGTGCCCGCCGAACCAGTGGCTCGGATACCCCGCGACGATCGTCAGCGCGCACGACGCCATGCACACGAGGCCATACGTGCGCATGCCGGCCGCGCGGCCGTGGTACGAACGCTCGTAGCCGACCATGAGGCCCAGCAGCAGCGCGCCCGCCAGGTTCAGGAGGATCAGCGCGTTCGTGGCCAGTTCGGCCTGCGACCAGTACGCGCCGACCAACTCGGGCAGGCTCAGGGCCAGGTCGTTCGATGCGGGAGCCGTCAAGGCTTTTTCCTGACCAGCTGTTTTTCGAATTCGACGTCGTGCTTGCTGACGCGCTTGACCTCCTGCGGACCGAGGCCGTTGACGAACGCCACGAACTCGTCGAGCTCGAGCGGCGCGCACAGCGGCGGCGCGCCCGGTTTTTCGGACAGGAAGAACAGGCCGTCGCCGGTGCGCGCCATCGAATACGACGTCACGCCGGTGCGCCGCTTGAGCCGGTCGACGGCGGCACTGGCGCGGGTGGAACGTGCTCCTGCCATGTCAGATCTCCTTGGTACGCAGTTCGAGCCAGTCGCGCGCGGCGCCGGTCACGTGCGGCAGCAGGCGCGCGCGCACGCTGCGGTGGTAGTCGTTGAGCCACGCGACCTCGTCGCCGCGCATCAGCGACAGGTCGATGCAGCGCGTGTCGATGGGGCACAGGGTCAACGTTTCGAAGCCGAGGAATTCCCCGAAGCCCTCGTCAGCGACGCTGCGCGTGAGCACGAGGTTCTCGATGCGGATGCCCCACTGGCCGGGGCGGTAGATGCCCGGTTCGTTCGACGTGATCATGCCCGGTTCCATGGCCGTATGCGGCTCCGGCGGCGCCGACGGCGAGATCACCTGCGGCCCCTCGTGCACGTTGAGGAAGTAGCCGACGCCGTGGCCGGTGCCGTGGCCGTAATCGATGCCCGCGGCCCAGATCGGGGCGCGCGCCAGCGCATCCAGCATCGGCCCTTTCGTCCCGCGCGGGAAGCGCGCGACGGACAGCGCGATCATCCCTTTCAGCACGAGCGTGAAGTCGCGCTTTTGCGCGCTGGAGGGCGTGCCGACGGGGACGACGCGCGTGATGTCCGTCGTGCCGCCCAGGTACTGGCCGCCGGAGTCGATCAGCAGCAGGCCGTCGCCCTCGATCACGGCGCAGTTTTCTTCGGACGCACGGTAGTGCATGATCGCGCCGTTCGCATTGAAGCCGGCGATGGTGCCGAAGCTGGGGCTGACGAAGTGCGGACGGCGCGCGCGGGCCGCCGTGATCCGGTCGTCGATGTGGACTTCGTTCAGCGGCGTGCGGGTCGTATCGGCCAGCGTCTGCTCGAGCCATGCGAAAAATTCGCACAGGGCGGCGCCGTCCTGTTCCATCGTGTCGCGCACGTGGTCCATCTCGGTATCGAGCTTGCGCGATTTCGCCAGGGTCGTCGGGTTGATGGCTTCCACCACGCGCACGTGCGCCGGCACGGCGGCGCGCATGCCGGCCGTGATGCGGCGCGAGTCGACCAGCAGCGTGCTGTCGGGCGGCAGCGCCGCCAGCGCCTGCTGCGCCCCCTCGTACGGCGCCACGCGCACGCCATCCTGTTCCAGGCGCGCGCGCAGGCTCGCATCGATCTTGCCGTCGGCGACGAACAACGTGGCACCCATCGCTTCCACGAGCGCGTGCGCGAGGAACACGGGATTGAAGCTGACGTCGGCGCCGCGCAGGTTGAACAGGTAGGCGATGTCGTCGAGCGTGGAGATGAAGTGACGTTCGGCGCCCAGCTTCGCCATCGCGTTGCGCGTCGCATGCAGCTTATCGGCGCGATCGAGCACGGCGAAGGGCGCCACATGTTCGTAGACCGGCTCGGGCGGCAGGCCAGGGCGGTCATCCCAGATCTCGTCCAGCAGGTCGAGGTCCGTGCGCAATTGAATGCCGCGGGCGGCCAGCGCATCGCCCAGCAGGCGCGCGACGGCGAGGCCCAGCACGCGCGCATCCACGGCGACCGTCCGGCCTGCGTCGAGGGTGTCGGCCAGCCAGTCGATGTGCAGCAGGCTCGCGCCGGACGGGATCTTCATCAGCCGGACGTCCGTGCCGGCCAGTTCGTTCTCGGCCTGCGTGTAGTAGCGGCCGTCCGTCCACACGCCGGCGAAGTCCTGCGTGGCGATGAACGTGCCGACGGACCCGGTGAACCCGGACAGCCATTCGCGGCCCTTCCAACGGCCGGGCAGGTATTCGGACAGGTGCGGATCGGCGGACGGTACGATGAAAGCATCGACCTGGTGGCGCGCCATCGCGGCGCGCAGCTTCTCGAGGCGCTCGGCGCGCACGCGGGTGGAGTCAGGTGCTGGCATGGTGGCTCGGTTGTCGCGATGTGGTTATCAAGCCGGTATGATACGCCCTCTGAAGCATACCGCCGAGCCGCGCCGCCGGAAATCGCGCGCAAGCGCAAACTGACGGATAATCGCACACCCAGGGATCAATCCGATCCTGCAACCGACCCTGAAATATCATGCAAGACTTTCACTACACCCGCGCCCGCGCCCTGCTGGCCAATGCCGAGGAAATCGTCAGCGCGGACACCGTCCAGGCGGCCGTACGCAACGTCGCCGAGGTGCTGAACCAGCGTTTCGACAATGACGACACGGGGGAATTTCCCCTGGTGCTGGGTGTCATGGGCGGCGCGGTGGTGTTCACCGGCAACCTGCTCCCGCAACTCACGTTCCCGCTCGAATTCGACTACATCCACGTCACCCGTTACGGCGACCTGGACCGTGGTGGCGAAGTCGTGTGGAAAGTCATCCCGCGCCAGGACGTCACGGGCCGCACGATCATCATCGTCGACGACATCCTCGACGAAGGCGAGACGCTGGCCCACGTGAAGCAGCGCCTGCTGGACATGGGCGCGGCCGAGGTGATCCTGGCCGTGTTTGCGGACAAGGAACTCGGTAAAGTGAAACCGGTGCAGGCGGACATCGTCGGCCTGACGGTGCCGAACCAGTTCGTCGTCGGCTTCGGCATGGATGCGCACGGGTATTGGCGCAATTTGCCGGGGTTGTGGGTGATCCGGGACGCGGACAAGGTGCTGGGCTAAGCACCAACATATCCTCACCAACGTCATCCCCGCGCAGGCGGGGATCCATATTGAGCGTCCAGGATCGACTCAGCATGGGTTCCCGCTTTCGCGGGAACGACGATGTCACCAGGCCTTCAGGCCCAGCCTTTCCCTTGCCGCCTGATACTGCTGCGTCAGGCGCTCCACCATCTCGGCGACAGTCGGCACGTCATCCATCAGCCCGACGCCCTGCCCCGCGCCCCAGATATCGCGCCACGCCTTGGCGCTGCCGGAACCGAAACTCATCTTGCTCTTGTCCGACACCGGCAGGTTGTCCGGATCGAGCCCGGCCGCCACGATCGATTTTTTCAGGTAGTTGCCGTGCACGCCCGTGAACAGATTCGTGTAGACGACGTCGGCCGCCGTCGATTCCACGATCGCGCTGCGGTAGGCGTCGGTGACGTTCGCTTCGCGCGTGGCCAGCCAGCGCGAGCCGATGTAGGCGACGTCGGCGCCCATCGCCTGCGCGGCGAGGATGGCGTCGCCCGTGGCGATGGAACCCGACAACGCGATCGGGCCGTCGAAGAATTTGCGCACCTCGCCGACCAGCGCGAACGGCGACAGCGCGCCCGCATGGCCGCCGGCGCCGGCCGCGACGAGGATCAGGCCGTCGACGCCCGCCTCCAGCGCCTTTTCGGCGTGGCGGATCGAGACCACGTCGTGCATGACGATGCCGCCATAGGCGTGTACGGCGTCCAGCATCTCTTTCGGCGGCGCGCGCAGCGACGAGATAATGATCGGCACCTGGTGCTTCACGCACACGGCTACGTCGTGTTCCAGGCGGTCGTTCGACTGGTGCACGATCTGGTTGACGGCGATCGGGCCCACCTTCCTGTCCGGGTGCAGTTCCTGGTAATCCGCCAGCTCGCGCTGGAGGTCCGTCAGCCACGTGTCGAGCAGTTCGGCGGGACGCGCGTTCAGCGCCGGAAAGGATCCGACGATGCCCGCCTTGCACTGCGCGGCCACCAGCGCGGGACCGCTGGCGATGAACATCGGCGACGCGATGACGGGGAGGGACAGGTTTTGCAGGACGGGAGGCAGCGCCATGGGTTTCTCGCGATAGTTGATCGGACCCGACGATTATGGATTAGAAAAGCACGACCGTGCTAGATCCCGGGCTCTAAATTTGCAGCGCCGGCATCAATCGAATGGAATCTGTTCTTCGCGCCGGCGGATCTCCGCCCACACGGCGCGCTTGGTGTCGTCGTCGGCGCGGCTCCACGCGACGATCTCGTCGATGGTGCGCAGGCAGCCCTCGCACAAGCCCGTCACCGGCGACATCTTGCACACATTGATGCATGGGGACGGCACGGGCGTCTGTAGTTCCGGCGGAAGACGTGTCTCGTTCATGCCGCGGCCTGTGAAAATTTCGGTATTGTGTCGCGCCACTTGGAGCGCTGACTGGTCAGGGATATAGGACACATGGTGCGCAGATTAACCTACCGGGACGAATCGCGCTTGACCGACGAGCCCACCCGCGTAGACTGGGACTCTTCCGTTGCGCGTTGCGCTTACCCCATCTGTAAGGTTCGCGCAAGCTTTGCCATCAAGACTGAACCCTCGATCGATGCCTCAGCCACGCGCCGGCGCATTGCCGACACACCCCACAAGGAGTGCCGATGTCCCTGAATCACAAGTTCCTGGCGCAAATGCGCGCTGCGACCCGATCTCTGATGCGCCGCGGCCCGTCCGTTGCCCGCACCGTCATCCGGGAATCCGTCAAGAATGCCACCGCCGTGCAGACCGCGGCGGTCAAAAGCGTGGAATCCGTCACGCCGCCGGCCTCGAATTATCCGACCTACGACGCCTTTTCCGACATGCTGGCCGACCTGTCGCGCCTGGGCCAGAGCGCCAACCCGTTCAATGTGCCGCCGCTGTCGACGGGCGCGGCCGCGATCGGCCTGCCCGGCCATTTCATCGACGCCAGTTATACGAACGACGCGGGCACCCGCGACTACAAGCTGTATATCCCGAGCACGTATGCCGGACAGCCGGCGCCGCTGCTCGTGATGCTGCACGGCTGCTCGCAGCATCCCGACGACTTCGCGCTCGGCACGGGCATGAACGCGCTGGCCGAGGAATACGGCTGCCTCGTCGCCTATCCGGCCCAGTCGCAGCAGGCCAACGCGACGCGCTGCTGGAACTGGTTCAGCGCCGCGGACCAGCAGCGCGGCCAGGGCGAGCCGGCTATCATCGCCGGCCTCACGCAGGACATCATGGCGCGCTACGTGATCGATCCGAAACACGTCTACGTCGCGGGCCTGTCCGCGGGGGGCGCGATGGCCGCCATCATGGGCACGCTGTATCCGGACCTGTACGCGGCCGTCGGTGTCCACTCCGGCCTGCCGTTCGCGGCGGCGCACGACCTGCCATCGGCGATGGCCGCGATGAAAGGCGATTTCCGCACCGGCCACAAGCCGGGTAAATCGTTGCCGATCATCGTGTTCCACGGCGACCGCGACACGACCGTGCATCCGGCCAACGGCCACGAACTGATCAACCAGCGCCGGCGCCATCCGTCGGAAGACGTCGTCGTCGAACCCGGCAACGTGCCGGATGGCCACGCCTTTACGCGCACCGTGCACCGCCGGCCCGACGGCAGCATCCACGCGGAACACTGGGAGATCCACGGTTCCGGCCACGCCTGGTCGGGCGGCGATACGCGCGGCAGCTATACGGATGGCAAAGGCCCGAACGCGAGCCGCGAAATGATGCGGTTCTTCCGGACGGCGCGCTGACGCTTACGTGCCCGGCGCCTTGTCAGTCTGTTGCGCGATATGCTGTTCGAGGCAGGCTGGACACCAGCATCCGGCCGCTGTGCCGGGCACCGGCAGCGGGACCACGGGCGGCAGCTTCGTGCACCAGCACGGTGCGCCATCGGTACCATCCGCCATCGCGCAACCGAATTCGGCGCCGCATTGTGAACAAGTGCTCATGCAAAGGTGACATCGTGTATCCAGATGTAATGCACCTTAACGGCCGGTGCCGGAAAATACAACATAGAACTTCTATAATGGCCACTGCGGTAGGCTATTGCCTGTAAAATCTCGCAAATTCTTTTCCGGACCCCCAATGAACGCAACGCTGACCAATCTGACGGGCGCCGACCAGAACAACGACCTGACTGCGGTCTCGCCGCAGATCAAGGCGCAGATCCTGGCCGAAGCGCTCCCCTACATCCGTAATTTCCACGGCAAGACCATCGTCATCAAATACGGCGGCAACGCGATGACCGACGAGCGCCTGAAACACGGCTTCGCGCGCGACGTCATCCTGCTGAAGCTGGTCGGCATGAACCCGGTCGTGGTGCACGGCGGCGGTCCGCAGATCGACAACGCCCTGAAGAAAATCGGCAAGCAGGGCACCTTCGTGCAAGGCATGCGCATCACCGACGAAGAAACCATGGAAGTGGTGGAGTGGGTGCTGGGCGGCGAAGTCCAGCAGGACATCGTCATGCTGATCAACCACTACGGCGGCCAGGCCGTGGGCCTGACCGGCAAGGACGGCGGCCTGATCCGCGCACGCCGGATGGCCATGCCGGACAAGGAGAAGCCGGGCGAGTTCCTCGACATCGGTTTTGTCGGCGAAATCGAAGCGATCAATCCGGCCGTCGTGAAAGCGCTGCAGGACGACGCCTTCATCCCGATCATCTCGCCGATCGGTTTCGGCCAGGACGGCCAGGCCTACAACATCAACGCCGACGTCGTCGCCGGCAAGATCGCGGAAATCCTGAAAGCCGAAAAGCTGATCATGATGACCAATATCGCGGGCGTGCAGGACAAGAGCGGCAACCTGGTGACCGACCTGTCGGCACGCGAGATCGACGAGATGTTCGCGGACGGCACGATTTCCGGCGGCATGCTGCCGAAAATCTCGTCGGCGCTGGACGCCGCGAAGTCGGGCGTGAACACCGTGCACATCATCGATGGCCGCATCGAGCACTCTTTGTTGCTGGAAGTCTTGACCGAACAGGCTTTTGGCACTATGATCCGCTCGCACTGAATTTCTGTGGCGTCTTAATGGCGCCACAAAAATCACTGCCCTTGTAGCTCAGTGGTAGAGCACTCCCTTGGTAAGGGAGAGGCCACGTGTTCAATCCACGTCAAGGGCACCAGGATTTGTCCAGATTCCCGCCTGTTTTGGTATCCCCGATGCCTGACGTAACGGATAAGACAAGCATCTTGTCCACGCTGCGCGTTTGCGCGGCAGGAATGCAGGACACTCGCGGCGCGATGACAAGCGTCAGGATGCGAGAGCGCAGTAAAAGCTGGAGCGGTAGTTCAGTTGGTTAGAATACCGGCCTGTCACGCCGGGGGTCGCGGGTTCGAGCCCCGTCCGCTCCGCCAGAATTAAGAAAAAGGGTCCGATTCGTCGGACCCTTTTTCGTTCTATCATAGTGCCTCCCCTGCGGGAGGCACGGTTTGGGGCTCGAAGGGTTTCGCTTGCAAGCGAAACCGCGGCCCGCGGAACGTGGGCGAGCCCCGTCCGCTCCGCCAGAATTAAGAAAAAGGGTCCGATTCGTCGGACCCTTTTTCGTTTCGCATCCGTCGTTCCCGCGAAAGCGGGAACCCATGCTGAGCCTCTTTAGCAGCTTCAATATGGATTCCCGCGTGCGCGGAAAGTCATTTCCGGCAATGCTGGAAATGACGGCTCAGTAGATCCGTTCAATCGTCACCCCGCTCCGCTCAAGCAACGCCGGCACGCTCCCGGTCCCCAGCAAATGCAGCACGCCGATCGCGGCCACGGTCCGGTCTTCGTCACGCAGCAACTGCAGCAGGCGCTCGGCCAGGCCGACGTTTCTCTCCTTCAGCAGCACCTGGGTCACGAAGCGGCCGGACACGCTCCGGTCCATCTCGCACCGCGCCGCCATCCGGTCGAGCGCCTGCCGGTCCGCCGTACGCCACGCCCGCACGACTTCCCGGGCCTCCGTGCGCTGGGCGCCGGATTCGATCGTGTCCATCATCTCTTCCAGAAATCGCCAGCGGTCCGGCGTCGGCAGGCGGTCCAGCAGCGCCAATTGGCCGCCCAATGATTCCAGCGCCAGCACCCGGACACGGTGCCGGCGCGCCTGGCGGGCCAGCCACGCATCGCTCGACAGGTCGGACCGGTACCCCTGGCGAGTGTATTCGGCCAGTGCCAGCATCGTCGCCAGCAGCACCGGTTTGAAGCTCAACATCGATGATGCGTCGAGGCCCCCCTGCTGCAACAGCCTGTCGAGACGCTGCTTCTGCTCGGGCGGCAGGCTGTCGTAGGCGGGATTGCCGGGCGCGAGCATGCCGTACGTGCGCAGCGCGTCCTGCAGGTCGGCACGCGGCTGGTCGGGATCGATCTCGAGCGCCAGCGTCGACGCCTCGGCCAGCGCGCCCGTGAGGCGGTCTTCAAGTGGATAGAAGTCCGGCAGGCCGACGTGCAAGGTGCCGAACAGATGCATCACGTGACCGTCCAGCGTGAGCCGGAACAGCGCACCGCGGTCGGTCGCATGGGCGAGCGGCGTGGCCAGCAGGCATACCAGAATCAGGTGGAAGAAGCGGCGCATACGCATCCTCGCGGAAGTCATCCTCGACCCATTCTGGATCGGCCCGACAGCCGGGCATGCGATCTGGATCAGAGGAAGAACCGCGCTGCGTCATGCCGATATAATCTGGATTCCCTTGTCCGTTCCATTCCCACTGTGCCCAAGCTCCCCTCGCCTGTCTGGCTGTTCGACCTCGACAACACGCTGCACGATGCATCGCACGCGATCTTTCCGGCGATCAGCGCCAACATGAACACATACATCGCGCGCGTGCTCGGCGATGGCGTCACGCCCGCGAGCCAGGAAGCCGTCGACGCGGCCCGCATCGGCTACTGGAAACGCTACGGCGCGACGCTGCTGGGCATGATCCGCCACCACCGCGTCGACGCGGCCGACTTCCTGCGCCAGACGCACGACATCGGCGCCCTGCACGAGCTGGTGCGCTACGAGCGCGGTCTGGAGCGCCTGCTGCGCCGCCTGCCGGGACGCAAGATCCTGCTGACGAACGCGCCGACCGCGTATTCGACGGGTGTCGTGCGCCACATCGGCCTGCAGCGCCAGTTCGCCCACCACGTCTCGATCGAGGACATGCGCGTGCACGGCCAGCTGCATCCCAAGCCGTCGAAGCTGATGCTGCGCCGCCTGCTGCGGCGCCACGGCGTGTCGGCGCGGCGCTGCATCCTCGTCGAGGACACGCTCATCAACCTCAAGCGCGCCAAGCAGCTCGGCCTGCGCACGGCCTGGGTCACGCAATACCTGCGCTACAGCGATCCGATCGGCAAAGCCCCCCTGCCGAAGATGGTCAAACGCCCCGGTTACGTCGATGTCAAAGTAAAATCCGTTCTTCGGCTGCCCGCGCACCTGCGCCGGCTCGCACCTCGACACATCACGGAGAACCTCTAACAACATGGCAAGCACCAAGCCGGGCCAACGCAAGCAGCAGATCCTCCAGGCCCTGGCGGCCATGCTCGAACACCCGAAGGGCGAGAAGATCACGACGGCGGCGCTGGCCGCCCGGCTGACGGTGTCGGAAGCGGCCCTGTATCGCCATTTCGCCAGCAAGGCGCAGATGTTCGAGGGGCTGATCGAATTCATCGAGGGCACCGTGTT
This sequence comes from Massilia orientalis, assembly GCF_030411975.2. Lineage (NCBI taxonomy): Bacteria > Pseudomonadati > Pseudomonadota > Betaproteobacteria > Burkholderiales > Oxalobacteraceae > Massilia > Massilia orientalis. The sequence continues at coordinate 55,333 of NZ_JASNRB020000021.1, forward strand.
CACCCTGTTCAACCAGGTCGCCGAACGCGAGGACAACGGCGTCGCGCAGGCGCATGCGATGCTGCAGATCCTGCTGTCGTTCTCCGCCAACAATCCGGGCATGACGCGCGTGCTGATCGGCGATGCCCTCGTCGGCGAGGACGACCGCCTGGTCCTGCGCATGAACCAGTTCTACGACAAGGTCGAGCTGGCGTTCAAGCAGGCGCTGCGCGTGGCCAGCACGCAGGGCCACGGCCGCGAGGAAGACGTGGCCGCGCGCGCCGGAATGCTCGTCGCGTACGTGACGGGACGCTGGCACCGCTACGCCAAGAGCGGTTTCAAGCAGCACCCTGTCGAGAACAGCCCGCTGCAGCTGGCCCTCCTCCTCGCCGCCTGATATCGATCGCCATGGACGCTACCGTGTTCGCCCTGCTCGACGACGCGAGTCCCGAAGGCCATGCGCAGGCGCGCTCGCGCCTGTACGAGGGCTATGCGGGCGTGCTGGCATGCCAGCACGTGGAAGACTGGCCGCGCCTGCTGGACGGCGTGCAGGACGCCCTCGCGCGCGGCCTGCACGCCGTGCCGGTGCTCACCTATGAACTGGGCGAGCAGTTGCTCGGCATCGCAGCACCGCGCGAGCTGCACGCGCCGCTGGCCCAGGTGCTGCTGTTCGAACGCCACACGATGCTGGACGCGGCCCAGGTCGACACCTGGCTCGCCGCGGACGAAGCCAGTGGCCCGGCCGGCATCGGCGCCGTGCGCGCCAACGTCGACGAGGCCACGTTCGCGCGGGCCATCGACCGCATCCGCGACTACATCGCGGCCGGCGACACGTACCAGGTCAACTACACGTACCGTCTCCGCTTCGACGCCTTCGGCGCCATCAAACAGCTGTACGCGCGCCTGCGCGCACGCCAGCCGGTGCCCTACGGCGCGCTCGTCTCCCTGCCGGATGGCCGCGCGGTGCTGTCGCTGTCGCCGGAACTGTTCGTGCGCCATGACGCGGGCCGCCTGCTGGCGCGTCCGATGAAGGGCACGGCGCCCGCGGACCTGCACGACGATGTCGTGAACGCCGTGCGCGCGCAGCAGCTTGCCGCGGATCCGAAGAACCGCGCCGAGAACCTCATGATCGTCGACCTGCTGCGCAACGACCTGGGACGCATCGCGCGCACCGGCAGCGTGGGCGTGCCGGCGCTGTTCGAGGTGAAGCGCTACAGCAGCGTGCTGCAGATGACGTCCACCGTGCAGGCCCAGCTCGCGCCCGGCACCACGTTGCAGGACATCTTCGCCGCCTTGTATCCCTGCGGTTCGATCACGGGCGCGCCCAAGCGCCGCACGATGGAAATCATCCGCGAACTGGAACCGGCCGCGCGCGGCATCTACACGGGCGCGGTCGGCTGGATCGATCCGCTGGCGGGCAGCGGGTTCGGGACGCTGCAGCATGCGCGCTTCGGCGATTTCTGTTTATCCGTCCCGATCCGCACGCTGACCCTGCTGCCGGAACAGAATGGCGTGCGGCACGGCGAACTGGGTGTCGGTGCGGGCATCGTGTACGACAGCGACGCGGGCGCCGAGTTTGCCGAATGCCGGCTCAAGGCCGGCTTCCTCACGGGCCTGGCGAACGACTTCGAGATCTTCGAGACCATCCACGCCACGCGCGCGGACGGGGGCCGTCACCTGGAACGCCACCTTGCGCGCCTGGGTGCATCGGCCGCGTATTTCGGCCATCCGTTCAAGCCGGACCTGGCGTGTGCAGCCGTGGTGGAAGCGTGTGCCGCGCTGCCGGACGACGCCCCGCACCGCGTGCGGCTCGCGCTGCGTCCCGACGGCGAGCTCGTCGTGCAGACGGGCGCGCTGGCGCCGCTGCAGGAACCGGTCGCCGTGCTGTTGGCGGACTCTCCCACGCGCGCGCACGACGTCTTCCTGCGCCATAAAACGAGCATCCGCAACCGCTACGACGCCGCCTGGCGCGCGGCGGAAAGCGCGGGCGCCTTCGATACCCTGTTCTTCAACGAGCGCGGCGAGTTGACGGAGGGCGGCCGCAGCAATGTGTTCGTGAAAATCGGCGGTCGCTGGTACACGCCGCCGCTGTCGTCCGGCGTGCTGCCCGGCGTGATGCGCGGCGTGCTGCTGGACGATCCGGCCTGGGGTGCGATCGAATGCCCGCTCACGCGCGAGAGCCTCGCGCGTGCGCAGGAGATCGTCGTCTGCAACGCGCTGCGCGGACCGCTGCGCGCCGTGCTGCGCAAGTAAAAAGGGCCAGCACGAGGCCGGCCAAAACCGGCCAGTTACGGCCGGCACGCTTTTGGAGGAAGCGGGGATTCGGTGCTGCGGGCGTTCAGGCGGGGAGGTGCATCGTGGGACTCTTCTTCATTTGGATTCGATGAAGACAGTCTATTGAGCCACCTCAACAAAATCGTTGATGTGCATCAAAATGCCCACGATGGGATGATTGGCGGACTCAGCCTTTGAGTGCCTGCTCGATCTTGCCGACGAGGGCAGGATCTTCCGGCGTCACCTTGCTCGGGAAGTAGTCGATGACTTTGCCGTTGCGGTCGATCAGGTATTTGTTGAAGTTCCACTTGGGCTGGTTGCCGGTCGCCTTGATCAGCTCCGAATACAACGGATTGGCTTTATCGCCGGAGACGACGGTGCTCGTGAACATCGGGAACTTCACGCCGTACGTGTTGTAGCAAAGGTCGGCGATCTTCTTCGCGTCGGCGTCTTCCTGCTTGAAATCGTTCGACGGGAAGCCCAGCACGACGAGGCCGCGCGGCGCGTACTTCGCGTACAGCTTTTCCAGGCCCTCGTACTGCTTGGTGAAGCCGCAGTAGCTGGCCGTGTTCACCACCAGCACGACCTTGCCGCTGTACTGGCACAGGTCCTGCGGCGCTTCATCCTGCAGGCGGTTGAAGGTGTGCTTCAGCACGGCGGGGCAGCTGGCCGGATGGGCCGCAGGCTGGGCGGCCGGGGTCTGCGCCAGCGCGGGTGCCGCCGTCAGCGTGGAGAAGGTCGCGGCGGCGCCGAGGGAAAGCAGCAAAGCGGTGGACTTGAGCATGGTCGGAAATCGCACGGGTTGGTGGATCTTCATTCTATGCCAATCGACGCGGACCGGCAGGCTCACCCGTCGACTCAGTTGTCTATCCTTACCTTCGACATGTCCGCCTTCGGCTGAGGCCATTCGAGCTTCATGCCCTGCATCGTTTCCAGCATCAGGTGCGCGATGATCAGGTTGCGGTGCGTCTTCGAATCGGCCGGCACGATGTACCACGGCGCGTGGTCGCAGTCCGTCGCGTTGATCGCATCGGCGTAGGCGCCCTGGTAGACGTCCCATTTCTCGCGCGCGGTGAGGTCGGCCGGGTCGAACTTCCAATGCTTCTCCGGGTCGTCCAGGCGCGCCTGCAGGCGCTCGCGCTGCTCGTCCTTCGAGATGTGCAGGAAGACCTTCATGACCGTCGTCCCCGTCTCCGCCAGCATGCGTTCGAAGTCGCGGATGTGGGCGTAGCGGCGCTCGAGGTCCTTCCCGTCCAGCGTGCCGAGAATGCGCGGCACGAGCACGTCCTCGTAATGGCTGCGGTTGAAGATGCCGATTTCTCCCTTGGCCGGCACGCGCGCGTGCACGCGCCAGAGGAAATCGTGGGCCTTTTCCTTCTCGGTCGGGGCCACGTAGCCGGTGGCGTGCAGGCCCATCGGATTGATCTGCGAGAACAGCGCGCGCACGGTGCCATCCTTGCCGGAGGTATCCATGCCCTGCAGGATCAGCAGCAACTTCCGGTCGCGCGCGGCGTACAGCTTTTCCTGCAGCTTGGCCACTTCGGCCGTCAGCTCGGCAGTAAGCGCTCGCTCGCGCTCCTTGAGTTCGCCATTCTTGAGCTTGCCCTTCTTGTCGTCGCGCAGCGGGGTGGCGCCGGCATCCTTGTCGCGCAGTTCCAGGTTTTTCGGCGCGCGGAAGCGTTCCAGCATGCTCATGCGGCCTGTTCTCCCAGCTTGCGGTATTCGATCAGCATGCAGTGGTTCATGACCACGTCCAGGCCGGCGGCACGGGCCAGGTCGGCGGCGACCTGGTTCTCGATGCCGAGCTGCATCCACAAGCAGCTGGCGCGCACGTCGATGGCGTCCTTGGCGATCGGCGGAATCTCTTCCGACTTGCGGAAGCAATCGACGATGTCGATGCGCGTGCCGGACGACGCCAGCGCGTCGGCCGCCTCCTGCAAGGTGCCGTAGACGGTCTCGCCGAGGATTTCCTGGCCGGCGTAGGCTGGGTTGACGGGGATGATGCGGTAGCCCTGCTCCTGCAGGTAGCTGGCGACTTCCAGGCTGGCGCGTTCGGGCTTGTTCGAGAGCCCGACGACGGCCACGGTCCGGGCGGCGCGGAGGATTTGTTCGATGGTTCGCATGCTAAGCCTGAGTTTGTCTTGTCGTTGACACTAGCTTATCAGGTTTGCATCATCAGACGGCGCCGCTTACACCGGGGTCAGAGCCCGATTTTTGGCAACAGCCTGGGAGCAATTTCCCAAAACCGGGCTCTGACCCCGGTTTTGGGAAATAAAAAAGGCAGCCGGGGCTGCCTTTTTTTTGAGCGCTCAAAAGACGAGCGATCAGCGTCCTTTATGACGCAGCTTGGCGATGGCCGCCAGCTGGGCGATCGCCGCCGCCAGTTCGGCTTGCGCCTTGGCGTAGTCAATCACCGAGTCCTTGTTGACCATCAGCTCTTCGGCCTTGCGCTTGGCTTCCTGGGCTTTCGCTTCGTCCAGGTCGGCGCCGCGGATCGCGGTGTCGGCGAGGACGGTCACGCCTTTCGGCTGGACTTCCAGGATGCCGCCGGCAACGAACACGAACTCTTCGTCGCTGCGGCCCGCCACCTTGATGCGTACGGCACCCGGGCGGATGCGCGTGATCAAGGGGGTGTGCATCGGGTAGATACCCAGCTCACCCGCTTCACCCGGCAACGCGACGAATTCCGCTTCGCCCGAAAAGATCTGCTCTTCGGCCGAGACGACGTCAACGTGAATGGTATTTGCCATAAGTGTCCTTTGAAGAGGCTAGCTCTTAAGCAGCCAGCTTCTTGGCCTTTTCGATCGCTTCTTCGATGGTGCCGACCATGTAGAACGCCTGCTCCGGCAGGTGGTCCAGCTCGCCCGATGCGATCATCTTGAAGCCCTTGATCGTGTCTTTCAGCGAGACGTACTTGCCCGGTGCGCCCGTGAACACTTCGGCGACGTGGAACGGCTGCGACAGGAAACGCTGCATTTTACGTGCACGTGCGACGACCAGCTTGTCTTCCGGTGCCAGTTCGTCCATGCCCAGAATCGCGATGATGTCACGCAGTTCCTTGTAGCGCTGCAGGGTGCCCTGCACGGCGCGCGCGGTCGCGTAGTGCTCTTCGCCGACGACCAGCGGGTCCAGCTGGCGCGAGGTCGAGTCCAGCGGGTCCACTGCCGGGTAGATACCCAGCGAGGCGATGTCACGCGACAGAACGACGGTCGAGTCCAGGTGGGCGAAGGTCGTTGCAGGCGACGGGTCGGTCAAGTCATCCGCAGGGACGTACACGGCCTGGATCGACGTGATCGAACCGGTCTTGGTCGACGTGATGCGCTCTTGCAGACGGCCCATTTCTTCGGCCAGCGTCGGCTGGTAGCCCACGGCGGACGGCATACGGCCCAGCAGTGCCGACACTTCGGTACCGGCCAGCGTGTAACGGTAGATGTTGTCGACGAAGAACAGAACGTCCTTGCCTTCGTCACGGAACGCTTCCGCCATCGTCAGGCCGGTCAGCGCGACGCGCAGGCGGTTGCCCGGCGGCTCGTTCATCTGGCCGTAGACCATCGCGACCTTCGAGTTGCCCAGGTTGTCCAGATCGACGACCTTCGCATCGGCCATTTCGTGGTAGAAGTCGTTACCTTCACGGGTACGCTCACCCACGCCGGCGAACACGGACAGACCCGAGTGCGCCTTGGCGATGTTGTTGATCAGTTCCATCATGTTCACGGTCTTGCCGACGCCGGCGCCGCCGAACAGGCCGACCTTACCGCCTTTGGCGAACGGGCAGACCAGGTCGATCACCTTGATGCCGGTTTCCAGCAGGTCTTGCGACGGCGACAGCTCGTCGTAGGCCGGGGCGGTGCGGTGGATCGACGCGGTGCGTTCCTGGCTGACCGGACCGCGCTCGTCGATCGGGTTGCCCAGCACGTCCATGATGCGGCCCAGCGTGGCCGGACCCACCGGAACCATGATCGGGTTGCCGGTGTTCTGGATGGTCATGCCGCGACGCAGGCCTTCCGAGCTGCCCAGCGCGATGGTGCGGACGATGCCGTCGCCCAGCTGCTGCTGCACTTCCAGCGTCAGTTCGGAGCCTTCCATTTTCAGTGCGTCATACACCTTCGGCATGGCGTCGCGCGGGAATTCCACGTCAACCACCGCGCCGATACACTGAACGATTTTGCCATCAGCCATTTTCGTTCCTTCAGATATAGTTTTAATGTCGTTTCGTGAGGTCGCTACGTCGCTCAGCTGCTGATCGCAGCTGCGCCCGACACGATCTCGGAGAGTTCTTTGGTAATCGCCGCCTGGCGGGTCTTGTTGTAGACCAGCTTCAGCTCGCCGATGACGTTACCCGCGTTGTCGGTCGCGGCCTTCATTGCCACCATGCGCGCCGATTGCTCGGACGCCAGGTTCTCGGCCACCGCCTGGTAGATCAGCGCTTCCACGTAACGGACCAGCAGCTCGTCGATCACGACTTGCGCGTCCGGCTCGTAGATGTAGTCCCACGAGTGGGCGCCGCTGTCCGCTTCCAGGTGACCGGCCGGCAGCGGGAGCAGCTGCTCGATGACCGGTTCCTGGCGCATGGTGTTGATGAACTTGGTGTAGCACAGGTACACCGCGTCCAGCTGACCATCCTGGTAAGCGTCGAGCATGACCTTGATCGGGCCGATCAGCTTTTCCAGGTGCGGGGTGTCGCCGATCTGGGTGACGCTCGACACGACCTTCACGCCGACACGGTTCAGGAAACCCAGACCTTTATTGCCGATTGCAACGGCTTCAATGCGTTTGCCCGCGCTTTCCAGCTCGCGGGACTTCTGCGTCACCTGGCGCAGCACGTTGGTGTTCATGCCGCCGCACAGACCCTTGTCGGTCGTGACGACGATGAAGCCGACGGCTTTCGCCTCGACGTCCTTGGCTTGCGCCATGAACGCGTGGGTGTACTCCGGGTTCGCAGTGGCGAGGTTGGCCGTGATGTTACGGACCTTCTCGCTGTAGGGACGGGCGGCGCGCATCCGGTCCTGCGCCTTGCGCATCTTGGACGCGGCGACCATTTCCATCGCCTTGGTGATCTTCTTCGTATTTTCTACGCTCTTGATCTTGCCTCGTATCTCTTTGCCTGCTGCCATGAGCCCTTACTCCTTAAGTGGACGGGGTCCAACCCCGTCCCGAGATCCATCAATAAGCCGGTCTTAGAACGACTTCTTGAAATCGGCGACGGCGGCGGCCAGCGCTGCTTCGCTGTCCTTGTCCAGTGCCTTGGTCTCTTCGATCTTCGACAGCAGCGCGCCGTGGCTCGACTTCAGGAAGCCGTGCAGGCCCGCTTCGAAGTCCAGCACGCGCTTGACGTCGATGCTGTCGAAGTAGCCCTTGTTGACGGCGAACAGCGAAGCGGCCATCAGCGAGATCGGCAGCGGCGAGTACTGCTTCTGCTTCAGCAGTTCGGTCACGCGCGCGCCGCGGTCCAGCTGCTTGCGGGTCGACTCGTCCAGGTCCGATGCGAACTGCGCGAACGCGGCCAGTTCACGGTACTGTGCCAGGTCGGTACGGATACCGCCGGACAGGCCCTTGATGATCTTGGTCTGGGCTGCGCCACCGACGCGCGACACCGAGATACCCGCGTTGATCGCCGGACGGATACCGGCGTTGAACAGCGAGGTTTCCAGGAAGATCTGACCGTCGGTAATCGAGATCACGTTGGTCGGCACGAATGCCGAGACGTCGCCCGCTTGCGTTTCGATGATCGGCAGTGCGGTCAGCGAACCGGTCTTGCCGGTGACGGCGCCGTTGGTGAACTTCTCGACGTAGTCGGCGTTCACGCGTGCGGCACGCTCCAGCAGACGGCTGTGCAGGTAGAACACGTCGCCAGGATATGCTTCGCGGCCCGGCGGGCGGCGCAGCAGCAGCGAAATTTGACGGTATGCAACGGCCTGCTTCGACAGGTCATCGTACACGATCAGCGCGTCTTCGCCGCGGTCGCGGAAGTATTCGCCCATCGCGCAGCCCGAGTAGGCCGAGATGTATTGCATTGCAGCCGATTCGGACGCCGAAGCGGCGACGACGATCGTGTATTCCATCGCGCCGTGCTCTTCCAGCGAGCGCACGATGTTCTTGATGGTCGATGCCTTCTGGCCGATTGCGACGTACACGCAGGTGACGCCCTGGCCCTTCTGGTTGATGATCGCGTCGACAGCGACAGCCGATTTACCGGTCTGGCGGTCGCCGATGATCAGCTCGCGCTGGCCACGGCCGATCGGCACCATCGCGTCGATCGACTTGATACCGGTCTGCAGCGGCTGCGACACGGATTCGCGGGCGATCACGCCCGGGGCGATCTTTTCGATCGGCGAGGTCAGCTTGGCATCGATCGGACCCTTGCCGTCGATCGGCTGGCCCAGTGCGTTGACGACGCGGCCACGCAGTTCCGGACCGACCGGCACTTCCAGGATGCGGCCCGTGGTCTTGACGGTGTCGCCTTCCGAGATGTTCTCGTAGGCACCCAGGATCACGGCGCCGACCGAGTCGCGCTCGAGGTTCATGGCGAGGCCGAAGGTGTTGCCCGGGAATTCCAGCATCTCGCCCTGCATCACGTCCGACAGACCATGGATGCGGCAGATACCGTCGGCGACGGAGATCACCGTGCCTTGGTTACGAACATCAGCCTGACCTTCGAGGCCCTGGATGCGGCTCTTGATCAGTTCGCTGATTTCAGACGAATTAAGTTGCATGAGTGCTAACTCCTAATAGTTTCTTGATGCGTAGGGCAAGTCCTGGACGCGGAGATGGTGCGACTTCTCAGGCGACCAGCGCGTTGTGCATCTGCTGCAGCTTCGCGCGGACCGAGGTATCGAGCACTTCATCGCCGACGACCACGCGCACGCCACCGATCAGCGACGGATCGACCACGACCGTGGGGTTCAGCTTGCGGCCAAATTTCTTTTCCAGCGTGGCAACCAGCTGGGTGAGCTGGTCGGCCGAAAGTTCAAACGCGCTGTGAATCGTCGCGTCGGCGGCGCCTTCCTGTGCATTCTTGAGCACAGCAAACTGGGCACCGATTTCCGGCAGCAGGGCAACGCGGCCGTTCTCGGCCAGCATCACGATAAAGTTCTTCGCTTCAGCATTCAGCGGCGACTTGACCAGGGACGCAATCGTATCGGCCAGCTGTGCTTGCTTGACGTTCGGATTGGCAGCAAATGCCTGCACATCCGGATTGGCACCGATCTGCGCCAGTTCCGCGACGGTGGCCGACCAGGCGGCCAGGTCGCCCTGCTGGGCGACGCGGAACAGTGCTTCGGCGTAAGGGCGGGCGACGGTTGCGAGTTCAGCCATGATCAGAGCTCGGTCGACAGGCGGTTCAGCAGGTCGGCGTGGGCCGCTGCATTGACTTCGCGCTTCAGGATCTGCTCGGCACCGGCGACGGCAAGGGTGGCCACCTGGCCACGCAGTTCTTCGCGCGCGCGGGTGATCTGCTGTTCCGCGTCGGCCTTGGCACCTTCGATGATGCGTGCGGCTTCGACGGATGCCTGCTGCTTGGCTTCTTCGATGATCGCTGCGGCGCGCTTTTCGGCGTCGGCGATACGCTTGGTGCTTTCGTCACGCGTTGCAGCCAGTTCGGCGGCGATGCGCTTTTCTGCGGCGGCCATTTCAGCCTTGCCACGGTCGGCGGCTGCCAGACCATTCGCGATCCTCTCGGCGCGCTCGTCGAGCGCTTTCATCAGCGGCGGCCACACGAATTTCATCGTGAAAACAACCAGGATGAAGAAGACCACGAACTGGGCAAACAAAGTTGCATTCAAGTTCACGGTGTATTCCTTCTCACAAAAACGGATGCCGAACCTGGGGGGTTCGGCTGTTCAGAACCGAATAATGATTCGATTAGGCGTGGAACGGATTTGCGAAAGCGAACAGCATGGCGATACCGACGCCGATCAGGAATGCCGCGTCGATCAGGCCAGCCAGCAGGAACATCTTGGTCTGCAGGGTGTTCATCAGTTCAGGCTGACGTGCCGAAGCTTCCAGGTATTTGCCGCCCATCAGAGCGATACCGATACAGGCACCGATTGCACCCAGGCCGATGATCAGACCGCAAGCCAGCGCAACGTAAGAATAGTCAGTCATTAGATTTACTCCAAAAGTATGTTAAAAAATTAAAAATTTACAACTTCTTTACTACCACTATCTTGTTCGTTCTTGCGATCGCGTCTGTCAGTGGCTCTCGTGGGCCTGACCGATGTAGACCAGCGTCAGCATCATGAAAATGAATGCCTGCAGGACAACGATCAGGATGTGGAAGATCGCCCAGACCGAACCTGCAATCACGTGACCGACGAAGCCGAACGCGGTTGCCATGGAGCCCAACAGGGCGATCAACAGGAACAACAGCTCGCCGGCATACATGTTGCCGAACAGTCGCATCGCGAGCGACACGGTACGGGCTGCATATTCGATGATGTTCAACAGCAGGTTGAACGGAGCCATGTAGATGCCGAACGGTGCAGCGAACAGCTCATGCACCCAGCCACCGACGCCTTTGACTTTCAGGTTGTAGTACAGGACCACGGCCAGCACGCCCAGCGCGATGCCCATGGTGCCGTTCAGGTCGGCGGTCGGGACGACGCGGTGGGTCGGGAACAGGTGCTCGACGCCGAGGACGCGGAACAGGGTCGAGAACAGGTCGACCGGGAGGAAGTCCAGCGAGTTCATCAGGGCAACCCAGACGAACACGGTCAGGGCCAGCGGTGCGATGAAGCTGCGGTCACCGTGGATGATGGATTTCGACTGGTCTTCGACCATCTCGACGATCATTTCGACGAAGGCCTGGAAGCGGCCCGGCACACCCGCGGTCGCGTTGCGCGCGGCCAGCCACATGATCAGGCAGCCGACCACGCCGGCAAAGATCGACCAGAAAATGGTATCGATATTCCAGACGTGGAAATCGACGACGAAGCTCTGGTGACCTGCGGTCAGGTGGTGGAGGTGGTGCTGGATATATTCACTTGCGGTTGGCGCATGCTCCGCCGCGGTTTCTACCGTGTTCGTCATTGTTTATGCCCAAATAATAAAATGATGTAACTTTTTAGCGCCACGATGAACCCGCCCAGCAGGGCCAGCCAGTTCAGGCCGTGGTACAGCCGCGCCGTTGCGTACAGCAGCGCGAGCGTTAAAGCAATCTTTACAAATTCCCAGATGAAAAATGTGGCAGGGTTTGGACCGCCCATTTTTTGTGAACTGGCGAACAGGCGAAACGCCATGATGCCATTGGGCACGACACAACACATCCCGCCAAGTACCGCCGAAAACATCGCAGCCCACCCCCCAAGCAGTCCGGCGATCACGCCGGCCACAAGTGTTGCCAGGATTTGCAGGGAGACCAAGCGCAGCATTTTTCTGTTCTTTTCGCGCCAGCCGTAGTGGAACCGTGTAACGGTATGGTAATTACATGAATCAGCGGGATTATAAGGTGTTATCGGAGCCATAGTCAAACTCTTCGCTCCGCGCGCCCGCTTATATCGGGTGTAAAAACGACAAAATAAATTACCTGGAAACTGTTAAATTTCCTGCGAAATGTTGTGTATTTGCGACTGCCGAGCCGGGTAAACCGATAGTTTCGGCCATGCATATACCGGCCGGCGCAGCCTGGTAGCGTGACCAGGGGCATGCTCACCGCCCTGCTCGATTTGCACCGCGGCAGTGAGGACGCTGCGCGCTGGGAGTGCGTGGCGCGTCGCCGTGGTGCATCCGTTGTGGATAAAAAAAACGCCGGGCGCGTGCCCGGCATCGGTGACAACGTCGCGGCTCAAGCGCGCAGGCGCGCAAGCACGGTGTCGAGGACGTCGAGGTCGGCGAAGTCGATGATCATCTGTCCCTTGCCCTTCGGCCCCATCTTGAACACGACGGGCGTCGCCAGGCGGTCCGACAGTTCTTCCTCGAGGCGCACGATGTCGCCCGACTTTTCCTTCTGGCGCGCAGCGACCGGCGGTGCGTTCTGCTCTTCCAGCGCGCGCGCGACCAGCTTTTCCGTCTCGCGCACCGACATGCGCTTGGCGATCACCTGGTTCGCCAGCGCGATCTGGCTGGCCGCGTCGACGGCCAGCAGCGCGCGTGCATGCCCCATGTCGATGTCGCCCGCCATCAGCATCGTCTGCACCGGTTGCGCCAGATTCACGAGACGCAGCAGGTTCGACACGGCGCTGCGCGAGCGGCCGACGGCGTGCGCCGCCTGCTCGTGGGTAAAACTGAATTCGGAGATCAGGCGCGCGATGCCCTGCGCTTCTTCCAGCGGGTTCAGGTCTTCGCGCTGGATGTTCTCGATCAGCGCCATCGCGGCGGCGTTCTGGTCGTCCACGTCGCGCACGAGGACGGGGATCTCGTCCAGTCCCGCCAACTGGGCCGCGCGGAAGCGGCGTTCGCCGGCGATGATCTCGTAGCGCGCGCCGGACGGCGACACCTCGACGGGCCGCACGAGCACCGGCTGCATGATGCCCTGGGATTTGATCGACGCGGCCAGCTCGGCCAGCGAACCGTCGTCCATGCGCGTGCGCGGCTGGTATTTGCCGGCCTGGATCTGCCCGACCGGCAGCAGGGACGGCGCGCCGCTTGGCGCGGCCGGCGTCTCGGGAGCGTCTCCACCCAGCAGCGCGTCGAGACCGCGGCCGAGTCCTTTGAGTTTTTTGGTTGCCATGACGTTGATAAGTTCTGGTTACATAGTCTTGATGCGCTCGACCATCTCGGCACCGAAGGCGATGTAGGCCTGCGCGCCTTTCGAGGACGGATCGAACGTGACGCCCGGGATGCCGTACGACGGCGCTTCCGCCAGGCGCACGTTGCGCGGGATGATCGTCTTGAACACCTTGTCGCCGAAATGCTGCTCGAGCTGGGCCGACACCTGCTGCGACAGGGTCATGCGCGGATCGAACATCACACGCAACAGGCCGATGATGCGCAGATCATGGTTCAGGTTCGCATGCACCTTCTTGATCGTGTTCACGAGATCGGACAGGCCTTCGAGCGCGTAATACTCGCACTGCATCGGGATGATGACGCCGTGCGCGGAGACGAGGCCGTTCAGGGTCAGCATCGACAGCGCGGGCGGGCAGTCGATCAGGATGAAGTCGTAGTCGGCGTCGACCCTGGCCAGCGCTTCCTTCAGGCGGCGCTCGCGGTTTTCCAGTTCGACCATCTCCACTTCGGCACCGGCCAGTTCGCGGTTGGCGGGCAGGACGTCGAAGCGCCCTGCTTCGCTGCGCAGGCGCGCCGTGGCCACGTCGGCCTCGCCCAGCAACACCTCATAGATGGACGAGGTCAGCCCCGCCTTGTTGATGCCCGCGCCCATGGTGGCATTGCCCTGCGGGTCGAGGTCGACCAGCAGCACGCGCTGGTTCAGCCTGGCGAGACCGGCGGACAGGTTCACGCTGGTGGTGGTCTTGCCGACCCCGCCCTTCTGGTTTGCTACGCAAAAAATTTTCGCCATGTATGCCTTTAGCTATCATACGGTTAATACCATTAAAACGGTTTATACGATTTATATGGTAATAACGGTATAAACTGTTTATACAGTTTATATTCTTGTGCCGGGACGGTAATGTTCGCGCGATTGTTTCACGTGGAACGTTCGATGAATACCAGGTGGCGCTCGGCGCCCAGTCTCGGTACGTCCAGCGGTTCCACCTTGTCGACCTTCCACTCTGCCGGTAACCGTTCCTGTTCGTCTTTCGGGGCCACCCCTTTCAGGGCGATATAGCGTCCGCCGTCTGCCAGCAGGTGCGACGACCAGTTGACGAAATCCGACAGGTCGGCAAAAGCACGCGAGGTGATGACGTCGAACTTGTCGCTCACCTGCAGTTGCTCCACTCGTGCCGTGTACACCGTGACGTTGGCCAGGCCCAGTTCCGCCTTCACCTGCGTAAGAAACGCCGTTTTTTTGTGGACCGTGTCGATCATCGACACGTTCATGTCTGTCCGTACGATTGCCAGCACGATGCCCGGCAGACCGCCGCCGGAACCCACGTCCAGCACGTTCCGCGCCGCCGCGAAGGCCGGCACGGCGGCCAGCGAATCCAGCAGATGGTGCGTGACCATCTGCATCGGGTCGCGCAGCGACGTCAGGTTATAGACGGCGTTCCACTTGAACATCAGGGCCAGGTAATTCATCAGCTTGTCCTGCTGGGCCGGACTCACGTCGAGACGCATCGCGGCGATGCCCTCGCCCAGCACGGCGGACAAGGCCGCTCGATCGAAATTCTTCATGCGGCCGATTCCTCGCTCGGGACACTGGTAAAGCCTTTGGCGCCGCGTTTTTTCAGGTGCACCAGCAGCAACGAAATTGCCGCCGGCGTCACACCAGAAATGCGCGAGGCCTGGCCCAGCGTCTCCGGACGCTGTTTATCCAGCTTCTGACGCACTTCGATCGACAGCGCCGCGATCTCGAGATAGTTCAGGTTCTCGGGCAATTTCAGATTTTCATAATGATCGTGGCGTTCGACTTCGCGCGCCTGGCGGTCGATATAGCCCGAATACTTCAGCTGGATCTCGACCTGCTCCTTCACGGCCGGATCTGCCACGCCTGGGCCGCCCAGCGCCTGGCCGTCGACGCCCTGCAGCGTGACCAGCTTGTCGTACTCGACACCCGGGCGGCGCAGCAGGTCCGCCAGGTTGTATTCGCGCTCGATCGCTTGGCCGATCACGCGCTCGGACTCGGCCGCGGCAAGGATGCGCGGATTCACCCAGGTCGCGCGCAGGCGTTCCAGTTCGCGTGCGACGGCTTCGCGTTTGCGCTCGAACGCTTCCCACTGCGCATCGCCGACGACGCCCAGTTTGCGGCCGATCTCCGTCAGGCGCATGTCCGCATTGTCTTCGCGCAGCGACAGACGGTATTCCGCGCGGCTCGTGAACATGCGGTAAGGCTCCGCGACGCCCTGAGTCGTGAGGTCGTCGACGAGCACGCCGAGGTAGGCTTCCGAGCGGGACGGGGTCCAAGCGTCACGGCCTTGCGTCTGCAGCGCCGCATTGATACCGGCCAGCATGCCCTGGGCGGCCGCTTCTTCGTAGCCGGTGGTGCCGTTGATCTGGCCGGCGAAGAACAGGCCCTGGACGGCCTTCGTTTCCAGCGACGCCTTCAGGCCACGCGGGTCGAAATAATCGTATTCGATCGCATAGCCGGGACGCAGGATGAACGCGTTTCCCAGGCCGCGCATCGAACGCACCAGGGCCAGCTGCACGTCGAACGGGAGGCTCGTCGAGATACCGTTCGGATAGAACTCGTTCGTGGTGAGACCTTCCGGCTCGAGGAAGATCTGGTGCGATTCCTTGGCCGCGAAGCGGTGGATCTTGTCTTCGATCGACGGGCAATAGCGTGGGCCGACGCCCTCGATCACGCCCGTGTACATCGGGCTGCGGTCGAGACCGTTACGGATGATGTCGTGCGTCTGCGCATTCGTGTGCGTGACCCAGCACGGCAGCTGCTTGGGGTGCATCGCCGCATTCCCCATGTACGAAAACACGGGGACCGGATCGAGGTCGCCCGGCTGTTCCGTCATCACGGAGAAGTCGATGCTGCGGCCATCGATGCGCGGCGGCGTGCCCGTTTTCAGGCGGCCCTGCGGCAGCTTCAATTCCTTCAGGCGCGACGACAGCGACACGGCAGGCGGATCGCCCGCACGGCCGGCCGAGTAATTCTGCAAACCGACGTGGATCTTACCGTCGAGGAAAGTACCCGCCGTCAGCACGACGGCGCGCGCACGGAAGCGCAAGCCAATCTGCGTGACGGCGCCGACGACGCGGTCGCCTTCGACCATCAGGTCGTCGACGGCCTGCTGGAACAGCCACAAATTCGGCTGGTTTTCCAGGCGCGAGCGGATCGCCTGCTTGTACAGCATGCGGTCGGCCTGGGCACGCGTGGCACGCACGGCCGGGCCCTTCGAGGAGTTCAGGATACGGAACTGGATACCGGCTTCGTCGGTGGCGATGGCCATCGCGCCGCCCATGGCGTCCACTTCCTTGACGAGGTGGCCCTTACCGATGCCGCCGATGGACGGGTTGCAAGACATCGCGCCCAGGGTTTCGATGTTATGAGTGAGCAACAGGGTCTTCTGGCCCATGCGCGCAGACGCGAGCGCCGCTTCGGTGCCGGCATGGCCGCCGCCAACGACGATCACGTCGAATTCAGTCGGAAATAGCATGATGGAGTGTGTTGCGAGGAGGATTAAGAAGGGATTATAGATTCTTTTTTCCATGCAGCTTCGGCTCGGCCGCGAAAACGACGATTTGTTTCACGTGAAACAATGCTGTGTTAGGCTTTTCGCCACACTCACTCGACCTTGCCGCCATGCCGAAACACCGTCCTCTCACCTGTCTCCTGCTCGCCGCCAGCGCCACCGTCAGCGCGTATCCACGCTCGGATCTGCCGTCGACCACGTTCAGCTACAAGGACTGGGAACTTGTCTGTGACAACACGAGAACCTGTCGCGCAGCCGGTTACAACGAAGAGGACGACGGTCCGAACGCCACCATCCTGTTGACGCGCGCTGCCGGACCCCACCAGCCGGTCAAGGTCGAGCTACAGCTGGCGGAAGATGAACGCCATCCGGCCCCCGACCAGCTTACGATGAGCATCGACGGCCGCGCCGTCGGCATCGTCCGCATCGAACCGAAATCGTCCACGCTCACGCTGAGCGATGCGCAAATGCGTGCACTACTGCCGGCCCTGCTGAAGGACGGACGCATCGCCTGGACCGGTCAGGGCACGACCTGGACTATCTCGACGGCGGGCGCGAATGCCGTGCTGCTCAAGATGGACGAATTCCAGGGCCGGCTCGATACGCTTGGCGCGCTGGTGCGGAAGGGCAGCAAACCGGAATCAAATGTTCTGCCACCATTGCGCGCGCCAGAGATCGAGGCAGGGCCGGTCAGCCAGGACAAGAACCCCATCAAGCTTACCCCGGCGCAGACCCGCGAGATCAAAACCGCATTGCGCAAGACCGTGAAGGAAGGCGATTGCGAACTGCTGGACTCGGCGTCCGAAACGGCGGGCCAGCTCGAGGTGCGTCCGCTCACGAAGGACAAACTGCTCGCGTCGCACACCTGCTGGATCGCCGCGTACAACACGGGCGACGGCTACTGGGTCGTCAATAAGAAACCGCCCTACTCGGCCGTCCTCGTCACCACGTCCGCCACGGATTACGATGACGGCGTCATTACCTCGTTCCAGAAAGGACGTGGCATTGCCGACTGCGTAGCAACCGCGACCTGGACGTGGGACGGCCGCACGTTTGCCCAGACCTCCGACAAAACATCCGGCATGTGCCGCCAGTTCACGCCCGGCGGCGCATGGGACTTACCGACGCTCGTGACAAACGTCCGAAAGCCGCGTTGACTGTTCCACGTGAAACAATCACCAACCGAGCCGCTTGAACGTGTCGAACGCTGTCTTTACGATCAGCAGCCCGACGACGACGAGGAACAGCTTGCGCACGAAGCCGCTGCCATGCTTCAGCGCGAGCCGTGTCCCGACCAGTGAGCCTGCGATCTGGCAAACGGCCATCAGCAGGCCAAGCTGCCACAGCAGATGGCCGCTGTAGCCGAACCAAATCAGCGCCGAGATATTGCAGGCGACGTTGACGATCTTCGCCGCCGCCGACGCGCTGAGGAAGTCGAACCCGAAGAAGCGGACGAACAGGAAGATCAGGAAGCTGCCGGTGCCGGGACCAAAGAAACCGTCATAGAAACCGATGGCGGCGCCGATACCCATCGCCAGCAGCCGCTCCTTCATGCCGCTGTGGGCCGGCGCATGCACGGCGCCCAGGTCTTTCTTCTTGTACGTGTACACGGCCACCGCCATGAGAATCAGCGGTAATAGGCTCCTGACGAAATCGCCCGGCACGCGGGTCACCGTCCACGCACCGATGAACGACAGCGCGAATGCGGCGAGGGCCGCCGGCGCCGCCGTGCTCCAGGCGACTGTCACGCGCCGCGAATATTTGACGGCGGCGACCGAAGTGCCAAACATCGCGGCCAGCTTGTTCGTACCCAGTAGCGTCGCCGGTACCTCACGAGGGAACATGGCGAAGATCGCCGGGATCTGGATCAATCCTCCCCCACCGACGACAGCATCCACGAGACCGGCAACGAAGGCCGCGACGGCCAGCAGGGCAAAATCGAACATGTTGAATCACGCGTAAAAGCGCTATTGTAGTCCGACACCCTTGTTGCGACGCAACAAACTCAGCCGGCCGCCGCCCGCCCCTCTTCCAGGAATTGCAGCAGCAGGCGGTTGACCTCGCCGGCTGCCGTCAATTGCAGCCAGTGATCCGCGCCGCGGATGCGCTCGAAACGAAATTCGCCGTCGACGTAGTGGGCAGAGTCGCGCATCTGCTTTTCGCCCAGGGCCGGGTCACGGTCGCTCCACAAGCCCATCACGGGCACCTTGACCTGGCGGTGTCCGCGTGGCAGGGCGAGACTCAGGTTGGCGCGGTAATAGTTCAGGGCGGCCGTCAGGCGGCCCGGCGGGGACAGGTCGCGCTTCCAGTGGTCGGCCTGGCCGGGCTCGTCCGTGAACTGGCGCATGATGAACCAGTCGGCGGCGCGCAGCGTATGCTCGGCGATGCCCGGCATGATGAAGCCGAGGATATAAGTCATGCGCAAGCGCTGCAGGATGCCGGCGCGGGCGATGGCGTACGGATGGCCGGTGGACATCGCCACGTAGCGGTGCACGCGCTCCGGTGCCAGCGCAGCGATCTGCCAGCCGATGATGCCGCCCCAGTCGTGGCCGACGAGGAAGACTTTATCGATGTGCAGGGCGTCGAGCAGGCCCAGCACGTCGCCGCGCAGCTTGTCCATCGTGTAGTCGAAGACGCCGCCCGGCGCGTCGCTGCGGCCGTAGCCGCGCAGGTCGGGCGCCAGCACGCGGAAGCCCGCGGCGGCCAGGACGGGAACCTGCTTGCGCCAGACGAGGTGCGTGTCGGGAAAACCGTGCAAGAGCAGCACGGCCGGTCCCTGCCCCGTCGTCGTCGTGTGGATGCGGATGCCGTTCACGTCCAGCATGAGGGATTCGTCGATCACGTGCGTCTCCTTGAAACCGGAGCGTGGAGCACCGCCGCGATCTCGCCGACGATACCCCGGCGGAACAACAACACGCAGGCAACAAAGATGAGGCCGGTGACGATGCCCACCGATTCTCCGAGTGATGCGAACCATTCTACATGCGTCTTCTCGGCCAGGAAGTTCCCCAGGTCGCCCAGCTTGTTTTCCAGCGCGACGATGAGGAAGGCGCCGAGGATCGGGCCCGCGAGGGTGCCCATGCCGCCGACCAGGGTCATCAGGATGACGAGGCCGGACATCGTCCAGTGCACGTCCGTCAGCGTCTCGAAGCCGAGCACGACTGTCTTGGTCGCGCCCGCCAGGCCGGCCAGCGCGGCCGACAGCACGAAGGCGACGAGCTTGTAGCGATCGACGTCGTAACCCAGAGAAATGGCGCGCGCCTCGTTTTCCTTGATCGCCTTGAGGACTTGCCCGAACGGCGAATGCACCGTGCGCACGATCAGGGCAAAGCCGGCCACGCAGATCGCCAGCACGACGTAGTACAAGGTCAGGTCGTTGCCCAGGTCGATGGTGCCCAGCAGCCGGCCGCGCGGGACGCCCTGCAGCCCGTCCTCGCCATGCGTGAACGGCGCGCGCAGCGCGGCGAAATACACCATCTGCGCGAGCGCCAGGGTGATCATCGAAAAATAGATGCCCTGGCGCCGGATGGCCAACAGCCCCATGACGAAACCCAGCGCCGCGGCAGCCAGCACGCCCAGCACGAGCACCGCCTCGAACGGCAAGCCGAGCACCGCCAGCGCGTGGCCCGTGACGTAGCCGGCGCCGCCGAAGAACGCCGCATGGCCAAACGACAGCAACCCCGTGTAGCCGATCAGGAGGTTGAAGGCGCAGGCGAACAGCCCGAAGCACAGCAGCTTCATCAGGAAGATCGGGTAGCCCACGAATGGGGCCGCCAGCGCCACCAGCAGTGCGAGGCCGTAGCCGAGTGTTCTGTTCATGGACATCGCCTCATTTTTCTTTGCCGAACAGGCCGGCGGGACGCAGCAGCAGCACGATCACCATCACGACGAACACGACCACTTCCGACGCCTCCGGATAAAACACGCGCGTCAGCCCCTCGATGACGCCCAACGCCAGGCCGGTGACGATGGAACCGAGGATCGACCCCATGCCGCCGATCACGACGACGGCGAACACGACGATGATCAGATTGGACCCCATCAACGGCGTGACGTTGATGACGGGCGCCGCCAGCACGCCGGCAAATCCCGCCAGCGCGACGCCGAAGCCGTAGGTCAAAGTCACCATCAACGGGACGTTGACGCCGAACGCTTCGACCAGTTTCGGGTTCTCCGTGCCCGCGCGCAGGTAGGCGCCCAGCCGCGTTTTTTCGATCGTGAACCAGGTCGCCAGGCACACGACGAGAGAGGCGAACACGACCCACGCGCGATAATTCGGCAGGATCATGAAGCCGAGGTCGGTGGCGCCGGACAGCGCTTCCGGCACGTCGAGGGTCTGGCCGGACACGCCGAAAAACGAACGGAACACGCCTTCCAGCAGCAAGGTGATGCCGAAGGTCAGCAGCAGGCCGTACAGGTGATCGAACTTGTAGAGCCAGCGCAGCATCGTCTTTTCGAAAAGGATGCCGAACGCGCCAACGATCAATGGCGCCAATATAAGCATCGCCCAGTAGTTCAGCCCGAACGACGTGACGCCGATGTACGCGGCGAACGCGCCCATCATGTACAGCGCGCCGTGCGAGAAATTGATCACGTTGAGCAGGCCGAAGATGACGGCCAGGCCCAGCGACAGCATCGCGTAGAACGAACCGTTCACCAGGCCGAGCAGCAGCTGGCTCATCATCGCCTGCAGGGGGACGCCGAAAATTTCCATATGACGTGCTTACGCCAGGTTCACTTCCACGCCGCGCACTTGGTCTCGGCCTTGGTCGTGTACGCCTGGGCGCCCGGGATCGTGGCCACGACCTTGTAGTAATCCCATGGCGCCTTCGACTCGGCCGGCTTTTTCACCTGCATCAGGTACATGTCGTGCACCATGCGGCCGTCCGGACGGATCTCGCCATTCTTCGTGAACATGTCGTTGATCTTGGTCTTTTTCAGCTGGGCCATGACCTTGTCACCATCGTCGGTGCCGATCGCCTTGACGGCGTTCAGGTAGTTCATCGCAGCGGAATAATCGGCCGCCTGCAGCGACGACGGCTCCTTCTTCATCTTCGCGAAGTATTTTTTCGCCCACGCACGGGTGTCGTTGTTCATGTCCCAGTACCACGCGTCCGTCAGGTAGAGCCCCTGCGTCGTCTGCAGCCCGAGGGTGTGGATGTCGTTGATGAACACGAGCAGGCCCGCGATCTTCATCTTGCTCGTCAGGCCGAATTCCTTCGCCGCCTTGACCGAGTTGATGAAGTCGCCGCCGGCATTCGCCAGTCCCAGCACCTGCGCTTTCGACGACTGCGCCTGCAGCAGGAACGACGAAAAGTCGGACGCGCCCAACGGATGCTTCACACTGCCCAGCACGGTGCCGCCATTCGCCTTGACGACGTCGGTCGTGTCCTTTTCCAGCGACTGGCCGAACGCGTAGTCGGCCGTGAGGAAGTACCAGCTCTTGCCGCCCTGCTTCACGATCGTTGCGCCCGTGCCGCGGGCGAGCGCGACCGTGTCGTACGCATAGTGCACGGTGTACGGCGAGCACTGTTCGTTGGTCAGTTGCGCACTGCCGGAACCGATGGCGATAAAGACTTTTTTCTTTTCTGCCGCGACCTTGGCCATGGCCAGGGCCGCACCGGAGTTGGTGCCGCCGATCAGCATGTCGACGCCCTGCTGGTCGAACCATTCACGCGCCTTGCTGGCGGCGATGTCCGGCTTGTTCTGGTGGTCGGCGACGATGAACTGGATTTTTTTACCATTGATGGCGCCGCCTGCATCCGCGATCGCCATGCGCACGGCTTCGGCGCCACCATTGCCGTCGATGTCCGAATACACGCCCGATAAATCCGTGATCATGCCGATTTTGATGGTGTCGCCCGAGATCTGGGCCAGTGCCGGCATGGACAAACCGGCCGCGAAGGTGGCGGCGGCAAAGGCAATCGCTGTTTTCATGTGGTCTCCGTTGTCGATGATCAAACGCCCAGCAGCTCGGTCAATGCCGGCATGCTGGCCTGCAGCTCCGCGGCCGCGATCGTCGTGACGATGCGGCCGTGTTCCATGACGTAAAACCGGTCCGCCAGCGGCGCCGCGAACCGGAAATTCTGTTCCACCATGACGATCGTGTAACCCTTCGCCTTGAGGGTCGTGATCATCTTCGCCAGCGCCTGCACGATCACGGGGGCCAGCCCTTCCGAGATCTCGTCCAGCAGCAGCAGGCGCGCGCCCGTGCGCAGGATGCGTGCGACGGCCAGCATCTGCTGCTCGCCGCCGGACAGCCGCGTGCCCTGGCTGTGGCGCCGTTCGACCAGGTTCGGGAACATTTCGTAGATCTCGGCGACGCTCATGCCAGGCTCGCGGCCGGCCAGCTGCGGCGGCAACATCAGGTTTTCCTCGGCCGACAGCGATGCGAAAATGCCGCGCTCTTCCGGGCAATAGCCGATGCCGAGGTGGGCGATGCGGTGCGTGGGCAGGCGGATCGCCTCGACGCCGTTGACCTTGATCGACCCGCTGCGCGCGCCCGTCAGGCCCATGATCGCGCGCAAGGTGGTCGTACGGCCCGCGCCGTTGCGGCCCAGCAGGGTGACGACTTCGCCCGGCTGCACGGTCAGGCTGACGCCGTGCAGGATGTGCGATTCGCCATACCAGGCCTGCAGGTTCTCGATCTCCAGTGCCGGCGTCATCCGTGTGCTCCCGCCAGGTTGTTGTCGGCGCTCCCCATGTACGCTTCGATGACTTGCGGATTGCGCGACACGTCCGCGTAACTGCCTTCCGCCAGCACGGCGCCCCGCTGCAGCACGGAGATGCGGTCGCAGATGCCGGAGACGACGTTCATGTTGTGTTCCACCATCAGGATCGTGCGGCCGCTCGCCACTTTCTTGATCAGCGCAGTCACCCGGTGCACGTCTTCGTGGCCCATGCCTTGCGTCGGCTCGTCCAGCAGCATGAGTTCCGGCTCCATGCCGAGCGTCGTCGCGATCTCGAGCGCGCGCTTGCGGCCGTACGGCAGGTCGGCCGTGATGGTGTCGGCAAACTGTTCCAGGTCGACTTCGGCCAGCAAGGCCATGGCGCGGTCGTCGAGCTGGTTCAGGGTCTTTTCGCTGCGCCAGAAGTGAAAACTGGTGCCGAGGGCGCGCTGCAGGCCGACGCGCACATTTTCCAGCACGGTGAGATGAGGAAACACGGCCGAGATCTGGAACGAGCGGATGATGCCCATGCGCGCGATCTGCGCCGGTTTGAGCGAGGTGATGTCGGTGCCGTTGAACAGGATGCGGCCGGCGGACGGAGAAAGAAATTTCGTCAGCAGGTTGAAGCACGTCGTCTTGCCGGCGCCATTGGGGCCGATGAGCGCGTGAATATGGCCGCGCTGCACCTGCAGACTCACCTGGTTGACGGCCGTAAAACCCTTGAATTCCTTCGTCAGATCACGTGTTTCCAGAATGACGTCCGGCATTGCGTCTCCCCGCTTTCGTCCATTCAAGCTTTACAAATCATACACACTTTTGGAACTCGTCAAGATACAGCACGCGGCAGGCGGATCGCCCTGCGCTACGTCATGACGGCGCGCAAACCCGTTGTGCAAAAACGCACTATGACCACGTGCGGTCGAGCAGGGCCGCCGTCTTTTCGGCAATCATCAGGGTCGGAGAATTCGTATTGCCGGACGTAATCGTCGGCATGATCGATGCGTCGACGACGCGTAACCCTTTGACGCCTTTGACCCGCAGTTCACCGTCGACGACGGCGAGCGGATCGTCCATTTTTCCCATGCGGCAGGTGCCGACGGGGTGGAAAATCGTCGTGCCGATGAGGCTGGCTGCTTCCGCCAGTTCTTCCTCCGTGCGGTAGTGCGGCCCCGGCTTGAATTCTTCCGGGCGGTATTGCGCCAGCGCAGGCGCCGCGACGATGCGCCGGGTCAGCGCCAGTGCGTCGGCCGCCACCTTGCGGTCTTCCGGCGTGCTGAGATAGTTCGGCGATATTTTCGGCGGCGCGTAACTATCGTTCGCCGCCAGCCGGACGTGCCCCCGCGCCGTCGGCCGCAGGTTGCACACGCTGGCAGTAAAAGCCGGAAAACCGTGCAGCGGATCGCCGAATTTTTCCAGGGACAGCGGCTGCACGTGGTATTCGACGTTCGGCGTCGCCTGGCCGGGATCGGACCGTGCGAACGCACCCAGCTGCGACGGCGCCATCGACATCGGCCCGCTCTGGAACAGCAGATATTGCACGCCGATTTTCATCTTGCCGTACCACGACGCGGCGCTCGTGTTGAGCGAACGGGCGCCTGTGATGCGGTAGACCATGCGCAACTGCAAATGATCCTGCAAATTTTCGCCGACGCCGGGCGCATCGACGACGGGGGTGATCCCATGCTGATGCAGCAATGCGGCGGGCCCGATGCCGGACAATTGCAGGATGTGCGGCGAGCCAATGGCACCGGCGGCCAGTAGGGTTTCGCGCCGCGCCGTCGCCGTGAATGCCCGACCGCTGCCGGTGAATTGCACACCGCGGCAGACAGCGCCCTGCTCCGTCTGCCCGATCAACAGCTTTTCGACATGACAACCCGTCATGATCGTCAGGTTCGGCCGCGTGGAAGCTGGCCGGAGAAACGCTTTCGCCGTGTTCAGCCGGATGCCGCGCCGCTGGTTGACTTCGAAATAGGCACAGCCTGCGTTGTCGCCGCCGTTGAAATCGTCGACTTTCGGGATGCCCGTCTGGTGGGCCGCTTCGCGGAACGCGTCGAGGATCTCCCAGGACAGCCGCTGGCGCTCCACTCGCCATTCGCCACCGCTGCCGTGGGTGGGGCTGGCGCCGCCATGATGGTCTTCGCTTGCCTTGAAAATGGGCAGGACCTGATCCCAGCGCCAGGAGGCGTCGCCCGTGATGGCGGCCCAGCGGTCATAGTCCTCGGCCTGGCCGCGCATATAGATCATGCCGTTGATTGACGAACTGCCGCCCAGGACTTTACCGCGCGGATAGATCAGCGCTCGCCCCGCGAGACCGGGATCCGCTTCCGTTTTATACAACCAGTCCGTGCGCGGATTGCCGATGCAGTACAGATAGCCGACGGGGATGTGGATCCACAGGTAATCGTCCTTGCCGCCGGCCTCGATCAGCAGCACCTGCACGTCGGGCCTGCGTGTCAGGCGATTGGCCAGTACGCAGCCGGCGGTGCCGGCCCCGACAATGATGACATCGAATTCCCCTGCGGACTCCATGGACCCTCGCATCGTGATTCGGTTGAGCAAGCTTACCAGATGATCAAGCTCAACAAGGGGTCGCTGGACTGTGGATAAGCGTATGAATATCCACAGGTACGAAATGTGAGGAAGATCGGTTTTTCGCACGGTCCGGATTTTTATCCAGTTTTGCCACAAGGCACATACAAGACCAGCCCACCGGCTTATGCGAACCGTAAACGTTTGATGTTGTGGAAAAAACCCGGCTTATCCACAGAAGAGTGGCACCGTTAACTATTACCATTATTCTGTATACAAGCTTTTGGTTGTAAACCTGACGAGCCGCCTTGAAAGCTGCGGCCCTGTCGAAAAAAAAATTTTTCGTCGTCGATCCCGACATCGTTCTGCTCAACAAAAAAAATCGACCGACTCCGGATGCGTTCATGACCACAACACCTGCTCGACGTCGACCAGGCCAGCTGCCGGCGGCCCCCAAACTCCCTGTTTCCGGGCCTTTTGTGGATAAGCTGCTGAATATCCACAGGATCGAATGTGTGGAACTGCCACGAAAGTCGATCTCGAATTTTTTTTCCAGTTTTGGTCCTCGACAGAAACAAGGTTTGTTCGACCGCTTTCGGCGCACGTAAACCCTTGAGCTTGTGGAAAAAATCCCGTTTATCCACAGTTCGGCCGGCGTTTACTATCATTACTATCCTTTCTTTCTATCCAAGTTAACTAAAGAAGGACAACTCGCCTGGCAGCGATCGACGGTGAAGCAGGCACGACGCGAACGCTCTTTTGTCTGCCAAAAAAAAAAGAACCTGAACGCCGTCGCATCCAAAAAAGCTGACGCAACCACTGCTCGACTGCCGTTTGTCTACAGGAAGAACGTGATGCCCAGGTCGCATCCAGAACAGCGTTCGCAACCCGCGAACGTCCTGGCGGCAGACAAAATCGGCTCGGCTGTGGAAAAAGCCCTGCATATCCACAGGAGCAGATGTGCAGAACAACCGGTTTTTCTGCTCGCCTGGTTTTTGTCCAACATCGGTTCAGCATCGATACAATGCTTGTCCAGCCGCTCCGCGAGCACGTAAACCGTTGACGCTGTAGACAAATTTCGTCTTATCCACAGCTAGGCACGCGTTTACTATCACTACCATTTTTTATATATATCTTTGTTTTATTAATACAAAAACAGCGGGAACAGCGTGAACAAGCCGCCAAAACCGTTCGTCAACCATCCAGAACAGGCTGAAAACATGCGATTAGGGATCATCAGCGCGCTGCACGAAGAACAGCAGGGGCTCGTGGAGGCCATGGAAGGGCCCTACAAGCTCACGCACGGCATGCGCGAGTACTTTGTCGGACGACTGTGGGAAATCGACGCTGTGTGCGTTTTATCGCGTATAGGCAAGGTTGCAGCGGCACTGACGACCGCCACGCTTGTGGAGAAGTTCGGTGTTACCCACATCCTCTTTACGGGCGTGGCTGGCGCTGGAGACGCTTCGATCCGTGTCGGCGACATCGTCGTGGCCGAATCGCTCGTCCAGCACGACATGGATGCGAGTCCTTTGTTCCCCCGCTACGAAGTGCCGCTGACGGGTTTGACGCACTTCCTGTCCGACCACCACATGGCGTTGCAGCTGGCGGATGCGGCGCACCGCTTCCTGGAAGACGACTTCGCGCTTGCCGTCGACCCCGGGGAAAGGGCCGTATTCGCGCTCAGCGGGCCGCGGCTGCATCGAGGCCTGATCGCCAGCGCCGACCAGTTCGTGAGCGACAAGGGCCGTCTGGACGCGTTGAATGGGGCATTGCCGGGTCTGCTGGCGGTGGAGATGGAAGGCGCCGCGGTCGCGCAAGCCTGTTTCGAGTTGGGTATCCCGTTCGGCGTGATCCGGACGATTTCCGACAACGCCAACGAACACGCGGCGACGGATTTCATGCGTTTCGTGAAATCCGTCGCCGCGCGGTATGCCTTTCACATCGTCAGGCAGTTCTGCCTGGGTTGGCAAAAAGCGGGCGTCACTCAGGCCAGCAGGGTATCCGCCGGCACGTAGTCGTAGCCAAGATCCTTCGCGACGGCCGCGTAGGTGACTTTGCCTTCGCAGACGTTCAGGCCATTCTTGAGGTGGACGTCATCGCGCAGCGCCTGCCGCCAGCCCTTGTTCGCCAGCGCCACGGCGTGGGCTATCGTCGCGTTGTTCAGCGCAAATGTCGACGTGCGGGCCACCGCACCCGGCATGTTCGCCACGCAATAGTGAACAACGCCGTCCACGACAAAGGTCGGATCGGCGTGCGTGGTCGGATGCGACGTCGCGAAACAGCCGCCCTGGTCGATTGCCACGTCGACGATGACGGCCCCTTTTTTCATTTTTGACACCATATCGCGCGTGACGAGCTTCGGCGCCGCGGCACCGGGCACGAGCACGCCGCCGATGACGAGATCGGCAGACAACACCGCTTCCTCGATCGCGTGCGCGTTCGAATACAGGGTCGAGATCCGGTTGCCGTAGACGAGGTCCAGCTGGCGCAGGCGGTCGACGTTCTTGTCGAGCACGGTGACGCGCGCGCCTATGCCGACCGCCATCTGCAATGCATTCGTGCCGACGACGCCGGCGCCGATGATCACGATATGTCCCGCCGCCACACCCGGCACGCCGCCCAGCAGGATGCCGGCGCCGCCCTTCGATTTTTCCAGGTGGCTGGCGCCGGCCTGGATCGACATCCGCCCCGCCACCTCGCTCATCGGCGCCAGCAGCGGCAAACCGCCGCCCGGGCCCGTGATGGTTTCGTACGCGATGCACACGGCACCGGACTTCACCAGGGCCGCCGTCTGCTCCGGATCCGGCGCCAGGTGCAGATACGTGTACAGGATCTGTCCCGGACGCAGCATCGCGCATTCCTGCGGCTGCGGTTCCTTCACTTTCACGACCATGTCGGCCTGCGCGAAGATCTCTTGCGCCGACGGGACGAGCGTGGCGCCGGCGGCCGTGTACTGCTCGTCCGTCAACCCGATGCCAGCACCGGCGCCGGTCTGCACGATGACCCGATGGCCGCGCGCGACCAGTTCATGCACGCTGGGGGGCGTCAGGCCCACCCGGAATTCATTGTTTTTGATTTCTTTTGGTACGCCTATCAACATGTCTGCCTCCAGGTTAAACCTACAAAAAACATCTTCAAAAACAAAACGCCGCGGCGCAGGTCAAGAACCTACTACCGCGGCGTCGCAGCCATCAGGACCCGGATTACAGACCGAGCGTCATCAGGCTTGCGTTACCTCCTGCCGCGGTCGTGTTGACGCACAAGGCGCGTTCCGCCACCAGGCGCCACAACGCCACCGGTTCGCCCAAGCGGGTGTCGACGATGCCGACGATCGCGCCCGGACGGGCCGCCAGCCGCGCCTGCAGATCCCCGGCGAGACCCTGCTCGACGAGGGCCATGGCGAAGTCGCTGCCATCCAGTTCCTGCGCGGTAATGAAACGCACGTGTTCCTTGACGGCGATCGGCAACGCGGGCAGCGTTTCCGTCAGCACGAGCGCGCGGTTGCCCGTCGCGAACGCGGCCGCGAGCTGGTTCAGCAGGCTCGCCGTGCCATTCGGCGCACACAGGACGGTGCCGCGCGGAACGAAATCGAGCTGGTTGCGCTCGCCCGTCGGGCCCGGCAAGTCGATGCGCACGCCGTCCAGGGTCGTTTCCATGTAACCGTGCGCCAGGTTCGCGATGTCGCCATGGCCGTTCGCGCACGCCCAGGCAAGCAGGCCGTCCAGCGCGTTATTGCTGCGGCGTGCGTGACGCAGCAGCGGCGCCGCATCCTTTTGCAGGCGCTTCAGGTACAGCGGGCCGCCGGCCTTCGGACCGGTGCCGGATTTGCCTTCGCCGCCGAACGGTTGCACGCCAACGACGGCGCCCACGATGTTGCGGTTCACGTAGATGTTGCCGACGTGGGCACGCGTCGTGATGAATTCGATCGTCTCGTCGATGCGCGAATGCACGCCCAGCGTGAGGCCGTAGCCGGTGGCGTTGATCGTGTCGACGACCTTGCCCAGCTCGGAACGGCGCCAGCGCACGATGTGCAGCACGGGGCCGAAGACTTCGCGCTTCAGTTCGCTCATCGAGCCGATCTCGAGCATGGTCGGCGGCACGAACGTCCCCTGCGACAGCAACACGTCCGGCAAGACCAGCGAGAAATGCTGCTTGGCCGTCGCCTTCATGCGCTCGATGTGGCCGAGCAGGTTTTGCTGGGCTTCCTTGTCGATGACGGGGCCGATGTCGGTGGATAAACGGTCCGGCACGCCCACGCGCAATTCCTGCATCGCACCCTTGAGCATCTTGATCGTTTTATCCGCGATATCTTCCTGCAAAAACAGTACGCGCAGCGCGGAGCAGCGCTGGCCGGCGCTGTCGAATGCGGAACTGAGCACATCCTGCACGACCTGCTCCGGCAATGCGGACGAATCGACGATCAGCGCGTTCTGGCCGCCCGTCTCGGCGATCAGCGGAATGTCGGCGCCTTCCTGCGCGGAACGGGCCGCCAGCGTCCGGTTGATCAATTGCGCAACTTCCGTCGAGCCCGTAAAAATGACGGCTTTGACACGCGCATCGGCGGTCAACGCGGCGCCGACGGTCTCGCCGCGGCCCGGCAGCAGTTGCAGCGCGCCTTTTGGCACACCCGCTTCGTGGAACAGCTGCACGGCGCGGTGGGCGATCAGAGGCGTCTGCTCGGCCGGCTTGGCCAGCACGACGTTGCCGGCGGCCAGCGCGGCCGCGACCTGGCCTGTGAAGATTGCGAGCGGGAAGTTCCAGGGGCTGATGCACGTCACCGGGCCCATCGCGCGCGCTTCCGGTGCATTGCGGATCTCGGCCGCGTAGTAGCGCAGGAAATCGACGGCTTCGCGCACTTCCGCGATCGCGTTCGGCAGAGACTTGCCCGCTTCGCGCACGGCCAGGGCCATCAGTTCGCCGCGATATTGCTCGAACAGATCGCCGACGCGGGCGATGATATCGGCGCGTGCCGCATTGCCGACGCCTTCCCAGCCCGGCGCGGCGTGTACGGCGGCCTGCAGCGCGGTATCGACGTCGGCGGTGATCGCCTCCGTCACCTGGCCGACGATGTCCGCCGACTGCGCGGGATTCACGATGTTCAGCGCACCGGCCGCGGCGACGGGACCGTCGACGAGCGGTGCGGCCACGTAATGGCGCGGCGTACCGAGATCGGCGGCCAGTTCGGCCAGCACGTGTTCATTGGCGAGATCGAGGCCGGCGGAGTTGCGGCGGCCGTCCGGGAACAGGGTCAACGGCAGCGGAATGCGCGGGTGCGGCAGGCAGTGCGCGGCGCGCGCGGCTTCGAACGGATCGGCCAGCAGGGTGTCGATGGGCACGCTCTCGTCGACGATCTGGTTCACGAACGAGGAATTGGCGCCGTTTTCCAGCAGGCGGCGCACGAGGTAGGCGAGCAGCGTCTCGTGCGAACCGACCGGCGCGTAGATCCGGCAGGCCTTGCCGAGATTCTCCTTGCCGACGACCTGGTCGTACAGGGTTTCTCCCATGCCGTGCAGGCACTGGAATTCGTAATTGGTGACGTTGTCGGCCTTCGCCCACGTGTAGATCACGGACAGCGAATGTGCATTGTGCGTGGCGAACTGGGCGTAGATCACGTCCGTCGCGGCGAGCAGCTTGCGCGCGCATGCGAGGTAAGACACGTCCGTGTAGATCTTGCGCGTGTACACCGGATAGCCCGGCAGACCGTCGACCTGGGCGCGCTTGATTTCTGCATCCCAGTACGCGCCCTTGACGAGGCGGACCATGAATTTGCGGCCGCTGCGGCGGGCCAGGTCCACGACAAAATCGATCACGAACGGGCAGCGCTTCTGGTACGCCTGCACGACCAGGCCAATGCCTTCGAAGCCGGCCAAAGATGGATCGAAAGCAAGAGCTTCCAGCATGTCCAGCGAGATTTCCAGGCGGTCCGCTTCCTCGGCGTCGATATTGATGCCGATGTTGTATTCCTTGGCGAGCAGCACGAGGTTACGCACGCGCGGCAGCAGTTCTCCCATCACGCGGGCGTACTGTGCGCGGCTGTAGCGCGGATGCAGGGCCGACAGCTTGATCGAGATACCCGGACCGTCCTTGATGCCGCGGCCATTGGAGGCCTTGCCGATCGCGTGGATGGCCGCTTCGTACGAGGCATAGTAATTGTCGGCGTCGGATTCCGTCAGCGCCGCTTCGCCCAACATGTCATAGGAATAGCGGTAGCCACGGGTTTCGTTCTCGATGCTGTTCTTCAAGGCTTCGGCTATCGTCTGGCCGGTGACGAACTGGTTGCCCAGCATGCGCATCGCGAGGTCGACGCCCTTGCGGATCAGCGGCTCGCCGCCCTTGGCGATCATGCGGGTCAGCGCGGCGCCGAGACCCTTCTCGCTGCTGGACGACACGAGCTTGCCGGTGACGAGCAGGCCCCACGTGGCGGCGTTCACGAACAGCGACGGCGATTCGCCCAGGTGTTTTTTCCAGTCGCCCTTGCTGATCTTGTCGGCGATCAGGCGGTCGGCCGTTTCCGTGTCGGGGATGCGCAACAGCGCTTCGGCCAGGCACATCAGTGCGACGCCTTCTTCCGACGACAGCGAGAATTCGTGCATCAGTGCATCCACACCCGATGAGCGCGTACGTTTTTCGCGCACGGCCGACACGAGTCGGTGCGCCAGCATGTAGGCGTCGGCGTTGGCGCAGGCACCCTGGGCCAGCAGCCATTCCACCGCGGTGGCCTCGTCACGGCGGTAGGCGGCGGTGATCGCGGCACGCAGCGGCGTCCGTTCGCGGCGGGTTTCGGCCTGCAGGGCGTCGAAAGGGACGTAGGTGGAAGCCGGGAAGGCGGCAATGTTCATGAACGGTCAGGAAAAAATGGATGAGGACGAGCACCGGCAAACGCCGGTCTGGAGTGCGGATCAATGATTCGATTGTAGAAGGAAATCTTCTGGATTAATTCTGTTTTTACAGAAGACTAGCAATAGATAGTTTTTGGTGAGAGAATTTCACCAAATAATATTTATAGTGGAGAGAGAGCACATGCTGGACAAGATCAGCAAGAAAATCCTGGCCGAACTGCAGAGCGACGGGCGTATCAGCAACGTCGAGCTCGCCGCACGGGTCAACCTGTCGCCCGCCGCCTGCCTCGAGCGCGTACGTAAGCTGCACGAGTCCGGCTACATCATGGGCTATACGGCCCAGTTGAATCCGCAGCTGCTGGATGTGTCGCTGCTGGTGTTCATCGAAGTGGTGCTGGACCGCACCACCCCGGAAGTCTTCGACGCGTTCAAGCAGAGCGTGCAATTGATTCCCGAAGTGCTCGAATGCCACATGGTGGCCGGCGGGTTCGATTACCTCGTCAAGGCGCGCGTGAAAGATATGGCAGCTTACCGCGAATTCCTCGGCAAGACACTGCTGCAGAAAGGCGTGCGCGAGACGCACACGTATGCGGTAATGGAAGAAGTCAAGAACACGACCAAGCTGCCCATCAAATGAAAAACGCCCTGGCAGGCAGGGCGTTGTATCTTCAGGCAATCTTTTCCATCTTTTCCGACGTTTCCGACTTTTGCGGAAGCATCTTTTGCGCCGAGGCGGACAGGTTTTCCAGGTTCTTGCGCAGCCAGCGGTGGGCTGGACTGCGGCCGTCGCGTTCGTGCCACAGCATGTCCAGGTGCACGGCCGGCAGCTGGAACGGCAGCTCGCGCCAGATCAGTTGTTCGGCCGCACCGGTCGACGCGATCAGGTGCTTCGGCAACACCGTCACCAGGTCGGAGTTCGCGACCACGCGGCCGGCCGTGAAAAACTGGTTCACGGTCAACAGGATGCGGCGCTCGCGGCCGAGCTGCGCCAGCGCTTCGTCGACGAGGCCGTGGGCGCGGCCCGAGAAGCTCACCAGCAGGTGGTTCGCCTTGCAATAATCGTCGAGGGAGAGCGTGCCCTGTGCGAGCGGGTGATTCTTGCGCATCACGACGACGTATTCTCCCGAATACAGGCGCTCGTGGCGGATCGGCGAACCCGTTTCGTACGACAGCTGGGCCGCAACGCCGGGGAAGAAGCCGACGGCGAGGTCGATGTCGCCGCGCAGCAGCATCGGCCGCGGTTCGCGCGTGGTCAGCGGCACCATGCGGATGTTGACGCCCGGCGCCTCTTTTTCGATCGACCGCACCAGAGAAGGCAGCCACAGGGCGGCAGTGGCGTCGGCCATCGCCATGCGGAACGTCGCCTGGGCCTTGGAAACGTCGAAGGTTTCCGGCATCACGGCCGCTTCCAGCGCGGCCAGCGCCTGGCGCACGGCGGGCCACAGCGCCTCCGCGCGCGGCGTCGGTTTCACGCCGTAGGCCGTGCGGATCAGCAATTCGTCGCCCAGGCTTTCGCGCAGGCGTTTGATGGCGTTCGAGACGGCCGGCTGGGTCATCGCGAGGTGACCGGCGGCGCGTGTCAGGTTTTGCTCGGTCATGACGGCGTCGAAGACGCGGAGCAGGTTCAGATCAAGCGTGAGGAAGCTCATGGGACTCCGTTCAGGACTGGCAGTAAATGGTTTATCGGTACGGTAAGTGTACCCGATTTCCATTCACGATCAATATAATAGCTATTACCAAGTGTAATTAGATTTATATGTTGCGTTGCACTATAGTGACATCGAACGAATAGATCAGCTTGTTACTTAGTCTTCCCATGTCCTTCTCCGACACCCTTTTCCAGACCCCGGTGCTGGCTCTGCCCTTCACCCACTTGCTCTTGTGCATGGTCCAGCTGACCCTGCTGGGCGGCGTGTTGATGTTCTTCCGCCCGCTGCTGGTCGGCATCGTCCGCGCGCTGGTGCTGGTGGTGCGCCCGCGCCCGACGAAGGGCGAACTGGCGGCACGCAGGCAGCGTGCCCAGGCCGCAGCGGTGGGATCGCACTGATCCTTACGGTCTAGTTTACACAGCTTCTTTCCCGAAAGCGGCGCCCGGATAACCGGGCGCCGCTTTTTTTTCGCCCTTACTCTTACCCGCCGCCGGTAACTCGTGGTCGCTCGAGTTGTCAGGCGTCTTTTTGCCCATTTCATTTAACAATTGGTTTCTAAATGAACGTCGTATCAAAAAATCGATGATTCATGAATTGATGAGTTGGCGACTATTTCGCAGAGGAAGGAATCATATTGATGAGAGATGAAGAATATCGATGAATTGGTCAAGTGGCACTCGAAATACAGTGTCTAATGATAAGATATAGATGGATTCACTGTAGTTGTAGCATATATCAACGAAAAATAAGCGAAGTTCATGATTGGTCAGTTCATATCGATGAGTTAAGGTAACTTTCGATTCTGTCGAATGGACGAGCCGCCAGAGGCATCGACGTGCCGGTTGGCACCCCACCTCATCCAAAAATCCGGGTCATGCGCAGTCAAAAAATGAGGGGCGAAAAAAAACGCGGCCGCCGGTTGCCCGGGGCCGCGTTTCGGGGAAAAACGAGTGGATTACTTGGCGTCGCCCAGCAGCGCAGGCTTGAGCGAACGGTCGACGGGCTTGTCGCCCAGCCAGATGCGCAGGATCGCGTTGTAGAAGTTGACGTCGGGGATCGGGCCACCCAGCTTCTTGCCGTTCAGCTCGGCCTGGGTGCCGGTGCCCGGAATCCAGTCCAGGTGCAGCACGTCGCCCTTCTTGAGGCCGTCGACGGACGCGAACAGCTCGCCCATCTTGCTGATCTGGGCCACGATGCGCTGTTTTTCCGCCTTGTCGATGTTCTCGTTCAGGCCATCCATGAAGGCCTTGCCGAAATCCTCGGACGAGATGTCGCGCGCCATCTGCAGGGTCACGCGGCGCGGGCCCTCTTCCTTCAGGATCTCGGCCGTGTTGTTCTTCTTCTCCGGCAGGTACAGGCCGGCCGCGTAGACCTTGACGATGAATTTGGTGCGCATGCCGGCGCCGTTCAGTTTCAGGTCCTTGCCGGCGACCTTCGTCATGTCGTCGAACTTGTAGCCGTTCACGTCGACGACGGCGGCGATGGCCGGCAGGCTGGCGGCCAGGGTGAGAATGGCGCCTGCGAGCAGGCCCTTGATGGCAAATTTACGGGTAGTCATGGTTGTCTCCTTGGTGGGAAAGCTATCGTTGTCAACATCGTGGCCGCCGTTCAGGCCGCGGCCAGCGCCAGGGTAGGTTGGACATTCTGCAGCTTGAACACGCTGACGGCGCGCGCCAGGCGCTGCGCCTGTTCCTGCATCGATGCGGCGGCGGCTGCGGCCTGCTCGACGAGGGCAGCGTTCTGCTGGGTCGTCTCGTCCATCGCGACGATCGTCTGGCTGACCTGGGCGATGCCGGCGCTCTGCTCGAGGCTGGCAGCGCTGATTTCACCCATGATGTCGGTGACGCGGCGCACGCTTTCGACGACCTCTGCCATCGTCACACCGGCCTGCTCGACGAGCGTGCTGCCTTCCTGCACCTTGTCCACGGAATCGCCGATCAGCAGCTTGATTTCCTTGGCGGCCGCGGCCGAGCGCTGTGCCAGGCTGCGCACTTCGGAGGCCACGACGGCAAAGCCGCGTCCCTGCTCGCCCGCACGCGCGGCCTCGACCGCGGCATTCAGGGCGAGGATATTCGTCTGGAAAGCGATACCGTCGATCACGCCGATGATGTCGACGATCTTTTTCGACGACGCCGTGATCGAGCCCATCGTCTCGATGACGTGCGCGACGACGGAACCGCCGCGCGCCGCCACCTCCGACGCCTGGGCCGCCAGTTGATTCGCCTGGCGCGCATTGTCTGCATTCTGCTGCACGGTGCCGGTCAGCGCCCGCATCGAGCTCGACGTTTGCGCCAGGGACATGGCCTGCGATTCCGTGCGCGTCGACAGGTCCTGGTTGCCGGTGGCGATTTCACCGGACGCGCAGGACATCGATTCCGTGCTCGTGCGCACTTCGCCGACGATGCGGATCAGGCTGGCGTTCATGTGGCGCAGCGCTTCCATCATCTGGCCTGCCTCGTCGCGGCTGTCGACGGCGATGGCGCTCGTGAGATCGCCGTCGGCGACACGGCGGGCGATCTCCACCACCTGGCCCAGCGGCCGCGTGATGCTGCGCGTGGCCAACCATGCGACGCCTAGCGACAGCCCGGCCGCGATCGTCGTCAGCGCCAGAATGAGCATCTGCGTGCGCTGCGTGACGGCGGCCGTGTCGGCGCCGGCCTGGTGCATCGCGGCGTTTTGCCAGGCGACGAATTTGTCCAGTTGTTCGAAATAGCGGGTTTGCTGGGGGCGCAGCGAGAACATGAATTTCATCATCGCCTCGTCCTTGCGGTCTTCGTTGACGAGCTTGATGAATGCCGTTTGCGCCGGCAGGAATTTGTTCTGGA
Organism: Massilia orientalis; assembly: GCF_030411975.2. Lineage (NCBI taxonomy): Bacteria > Pseudomonadati > Pseudomonadota > Betaproteobacteria > Burkholderiales > Oxalobacteraceae > Massilia > Massilia orientalis. The sequence continues at coordinate 92,297 of NZ_JASNRB020000021.1, forward strand.
TGGTGGCCAGCGCTTTCAGGATGTCGGCGGCCTCGGCGTCGCCCGTGCTCCTGGCCAGCTCGGCGACCTGGGCCGTGGCGCTGGCGCTTCTCGCTTCCGTGTTCGCCAGCTCTTTCTTGATCTGGTCCGGATCGGTCATGATGAGGACGTTGAGCATGCTGCGGGTCGCTTCACTCACGTCCTCCTTGATATGGTTGGCCGCGACGGTATTCGCATAGCGCACTTTGACCAGGGTCTCCATTTCCTTGTTCAGGCTGGCAATCCTGACGTATGACAGCCCCGCCAGCAGCACTAGCAAGGCAATGACGACCCCGAACCCGATGGCCAGACGTTGGCCGATACTCATATTTCTAATCATTATTGTGAGTCTCTCCGTCCAAAAAAAAGAATGGGCGTGCTAATTTTGCAAGATAAATATAGCACCGATGTGTTTGGCAAAATTAGAGACTCAAAACTATTTCAATGCTGCAAGAGCACAATCCCGGCCTCGGGCAACATCGGCCCGCGAACGAAGACGTGCCGTTGTTGCGCACCAATGCAGTGCACGAAAAGTGTTGTGTTTTGGAACGTGGATAATGATTGTATGCATAATGAATGAATCTATTGTGCATGCAATCATTGGATGAGGCGTAGCGGATGGCGGACCGCCAAAAGAAAAGCCGGCGCAGGCCGGCTTGTGCGATCAGGCCACTTTGGCCTTTTCGGCAGTCAGGCGTTCGTATTTCGCCTCGAGCTGTTCGCGCGTTTCGCGCCATTCGGGATTGAACGGAATGCAGGCGACCGGGCACACCTGCTGGCATTGCGGCTCATCGAAATGGCCGACGCATTCCGTGCATTTATGCGGATCGATCTGGTAGAACTCCGCGCCCATCGAGATTGCGTCATTCGGGCACTCGGGCTCGCACACGTCGCAATTGATGCAGTCGTCGGTAATCAGTAATGCCATGACTAAATATGACCTCAGGCTTTCGGTGCGGCCGCCATATCGGCGATTTTCTTTTGCAGCCAGCGGTCGACCGAGGGGAACACGAATTTGGATACGTCGCCGCCCAGCATCGCGATCTCGCGCACGATGGTGCCGGAGATGAACTGGTACTGGTCGGACGGCGTCAGGAACAGGGTTTCGACGTCGGGCAACAGGTAGCGATTCATGCCCGCCATCTGGAACTCGTACTCGAAATCGGACACGGCGCGCAGGCCGCGCACGATCACCCGTGCATCGTGCTGGCGAACGAAATCCTTGAGCAGGCCGGAAAAGCTTTCGACCTTCACGTTCGGATAATGGCCCAGCACTTCGTTGGCGATTTCCAGGCGCTCGGCGAGCGAGAAGAAGGGGCGCTTGTTCTTGCTGTCGGCGACCCCGACCACCAGGGTGTCGAACAGACCCGATGCGCGACGCACCAAATCCTCGTGGCCGCGCGTGAGCGGATCGAAAGTTCCTGGATAAACGGCTACAACCATTGCGGCTCCCTGGAGAATGCACCTGAATAGACGCGCATTATGCCTGAAATTTCGGCAGCCGCCCCGGGGTGGGGCCTCTTTTGCTTATTGTTTAAGCAGTTTTGCGCAGAAAAGCGGTGTTTTAACGCAACTTTAACAAGTGGTAGTGCACCATGCCGGCCTTGTCGGCGCGGACCAGTTGCCAGGGCTGCAGCCATTCGGGGACATCCTCGGCCGCCTCATCCGTCTCCGCGAACGGCAGGCGCTCGCCCGATTCGGCATACACGAGACCGCCCTCGTTCAGCAGTTGCGCGCAGAGCGGCAGGGCCTGGACCAGGAAATCCTGCTGGTACGGCGGGTCGAGGAAGATCACGTCGACACGCTGGCCGCGCTGGATGAAGTCGCGCGCCACGGCCAGGGCGTCGGCACGCAGCACGCGCACGTTATCGGCCTTGAGCTTGTCCTTGATCAGTTCGAGCTGGCGCACGACGGGGCCGACGGTGTCGATCATCGTGACGGACCGCGCGCCGCGGCTGGCCGCCTCGAAGCCGAGGGCGCCGCTGCCGGCGAACAGGTCGAGGCAGTCGGCGCGGTCCCAGTCGCCCGTCATCTGGTGGTTGATCCAGTTGAAGACGGTTTCGCGGACGCGGTCGGGGGTCGGACGCAGGCCCAGCGCATCGAGGACGGGCAGCGGGGTGCGCTTCCAGGCGCCGCCGATGATGCGGACTTGCTGCGGCGGGCCCGGGCGGCGGGCGTAGTTAGGGGCGGACTTCTTTTTTTGCATGGCGCGGAATATAGCATCTTATTTCCCGGCCGCGAGAGCGTTAAAGTCGTTGATCCACCCTTGCATGCGTTTCTGCGCATGGGCTTTCTGGTCCGGCGTCGTCAGGCGGATCGCCGTCAGGATGAATTTCGACGTGTTGTCGACATAGGCGTCGAAGAATGCCTTGCGCTCCGGCGCATCCATGCGGTCGAACAAGTCGCGCAGCAGGTCGTGGATCGCCGCCATCGTCTGTTCCTTGTTCAGCTTGTCGCGCTGAATACGCTGCAGCAGCGCGATGATTTTTTTCTGGCGTAATACGCGTTCCTGCAGCCAGACCTCGTTGTCGAGCGGGCGTGCATCGGACGCCTTGCGGAGTGCCGCTTCCTGGTCGCGGCTGAAACTGCCGAACCACAATTCGAGCTGTTCCATCGCCTTTTTATAGCGGGCTTTATGCTGGTCCTCGACGCTGCCGCTCATGAATTTCTTGCGGAAGTCTTCGTTATTTTTCGCGAACTTCTTTTCCATCTGCGCGATCTGGTCCGGCTTGATCGACATCGCCAGGTCGGCCAGATCCGGCAGCGCTTTAAAGGCCAGCAATTCCGTCCGCGCCTTGACGTCGCGGTAGTCGGACAGCAATTCGTCCTGCGTGACATTGCCGTCGCCGAGCTGGCGCTGCATCTTGGTCAGCAGGCCGGCGTAATCGCGCAGCTGCGTCGTGCGGTGCCACTGGAACAGCTTGTCGATATCTTTCTTGACCCAGTCGGACTGGTCGCTGTCGAGATCGAGATACGCGTTCAACCACCAGTACAGCAGCGTGTCACCGTGGTTATAGGTGAACCGGATGGCGCTGCACGCACTCAGCAGCGCCACGAAGGCGATCAGGAACAGCATGCGTACCCGCAGGAACACGGTAGGGGGCGTGTTAAACTTTTTCATCTTTTTTAACTCGTTTTGAGAACGGCCTATGAACGTAGTCATCCTCGCCGCCGGCATGGGAAAGCGCATGCAATCCGCACTGCCGAAAGTCTTGCATCCACTGGCCGGCAAGCCGCTGTTGCAACATGTTATCGATACGGCGCGCAGCCTGAGCCCGAGTAAATTATGCGTGATTTACGGGCACGGCGGCGCAGCGGTGCCGAGTGCGGTTGAAGCCTGGTCCGCCCAGGGCGGCGTCGCGATCGATACGGCCCTGCAGGAACCGCAACTGGGCACCGGCCACGCCGTGATGCAGGCCCTGCCGCAGATCGACGAGAACGCGCCGACGCTCGTCCTGTACGGCGACGTGCCGCTGACGACGGCGGCCTCGCTGCGCCGCCTGGTCGACGCCGCCGGCGACGACAAGCTGGCGATCCTCACGGTCGAACAGGCGAACCCGTTCGGCCTGGGCCGCATCGTCCGCGAGAACGGCAACATCGTGCGCATCGTCGAAGAGAAGGATGCGAATGAAGCCGAGCGTGCCATCAAGGAAATCAACAGCGGCATCATGGTCATTCCGACCCGTCACCTGACGTCCTGGCTCGGCTCGCTGAAGAACAACAATGCACAGGGCGAATATTACCTGACCGACATCGTCGCCCAGGCCGTCGGGGCCGGCGTACCGGTCGTGTCGGCCCAGCCGTCGGCCGAATGGGAAGTGGCCGGCGTGAACAGCAAGGTGCAACTGGCCGAGCTCGAGCGCCGTCACCAGCTGAACATCGCCATTGCCCTCCTCGAAAAGGGCGTGACCCTGATGGATCCGGCGCGTATCGACGTGCGCGGCGAACTCGTCTGCGGACGCGACGTCACCATCGACGTCGGCTGCGTGTTCGAGGGCCGCGTAGTCATCGGCGACGGTGTGACGATCGGTGCCCACAGCGTGTTCGTGAACGCGACCGTCGCCGCAGGCGCCCAGATCAAGCCGTTCTGCCACCTGGAAGACGCCGTCGTGGGCGAAAAATCGATCATCGGTCCGTATGCGCGTTTGCGTCCGGGCACCGAGCTGGGCGAGGACGTCCATGTGGGCAATTTCGTGGAGATCAAGAACAGCAAGGTCGCCGCGCACAGCAAGGCGAACCACCTGGCTTATGTGGGCGATGCCGACGTCGGCTCGCGCGTAAACATCGGCGCGGGCGCGATCACATGCAATTACGATGGTGCCAATAAATTCCGCACGATCATCGAAGACGAAGCCTTCATCGGCAGCGACAGCCAGCTGGTGGCCCCGGTCACGGTCGGCAAGGGCGCGACGATCGGCGCCGGCACCACGCTGACCAAGAATGCGCCGGCCGGCAAGCTGACGATCTCGCGTCCGAAGCAGTTGACGATCGAGAACTGGACGCGTCCGGTCAAGGTCAAGAAATAAGCTTGTCCACCATATACGCACAGGCAATCCACGGCATAAACACAGGGTAATCACAGCCTGGTCCACTGCCTGTGCACAGGGATGTCAACTGCCCGTCCACAATATCATCCACAAAGTCATCCACAGGCCCGCCGCGTTATTCCGGCGGGCCTGATCGTTTCAGAAACCCAGTGAAATACGCCTGTGGCGGGAGATGGCGCTACTGGCTTGTCGATGCGCCAGGAATAAGCGCACAGAGTTATCCACAGGACGTTAGACGGCGATACGCGTTTCGAACTTGCTGCGGAATGTGGAGAAGTAGGCTTTGACGTTACGCACATTGCTGTGCGTGGTGAACAGGCGGTGCGCCAGGGCGTGATACGCCGGCATGTCGGCCACCTGCACGACGAGCACGAAATCCGGTCCGGGCGACACGCGGTAGCACTGCAGCACGGCAGCCTCGTCCGCCACCACCCGCTCGAACTCCGCCATGCGGTCGGCGGCCTGCACGTCCAGCGTGATCTCGACGATGGCGGAGAGACGCGCGCCGACCTTGTCCGGCGTGACGATCGCAACTTGCCGCTCGATAACACCGTTCTCCCTGAGCTGTTTGACACGGCGCAGGCAAGTCGGCGGCGAAATGTGTACCAATTCCGCCAATTCCGCATTGGTCTGCGAGGCATCAACCTGCAGGATGTTCAGGATGCGACGATCCAGATCGTCAAGGTTTGGAGCCTCTTGTGTCATATAAGTAAAATATATCGAGAAAAATGAAAGGATATTTCATGTCGAATGTACGGTGAAATTATCTATCAAAATGAGGTGCACTTAGAAAGCATATTTCGTTTCCTCTACTCTACAGTGCATGGATTAATCGATTTCGGAGGTTTCCCATGTGTGGCATCGTCGGCGCAGTCGCCCAACGCAACATCACCCCAGTGCTCATCGAAGGCCTGAAGCGTCTCGAATACCGCGGCTATGATTCCTGCGGCGTGGCGCTGCACGTGGACGGCCGCCTGGCGCGCTCGCGCAGCACGTCGCGCGTGGCCGATCTGGAAGCGCAAATCCAGGAAACCCACCTGCAAGGCTTCACGGGCATCGCCCACACCCGCTGGGCGACGCACGGCGCGCCGGCCACCAAGAACGCGCACCCGCACTTCTCGCCGAACAGCGACGACGCGCGCATCGCCCTCGTCCACAACGGCATCATCGAGAACCACGACGAGCTGCGCGCCGAGCTGACCGGCCTGGGCTACGTGTTCCAGAGCCAGACCGACACCGAGGTCATCGCCCACCTGGTCGACCACATGTACAACGGCGACCTGTTCGACACCGTGCAGCAGGCCGTCAAGCGCCTGCACGGCGCCTACGCGATCGCCGTGTTCTGCCGCGAAGAGCCGCACCGCGTCGTGGCCGCCCGCCAGGGCTCGCCGCTGATCGTCGGCCTGGGCAAAGGCGAAAACTTCGTCGCCTCCGACGCGATGGCGCTGGCCGGCACCACCGACCAGATCATCTACCTGGAAGAAGGCGACGTCGTCGACCTGCAACTGGCCCGCTACTGGATCGTCGATGCCGAAGGCCGTCCGGCCGAGCGCGAAGTCAAGACCGTGCACGCCCACACCGGCGCCGCCGAGCTGGGCCCGTACCGCCACTACATGCAGAAGGAAATCTTCGAACAGCCGCGCGTCGTCGGCGACACGCTGGAAGGCGTGACGGGCATCATGCCGGAACTGTTCGGCGACCAGGCCTTCCGCGTGTTCAAGGAAATCGACCGCGTGCTGATCCTGGCCTGCGGCACCAGCTACTACGCGGGCCTGACGGCCAAGTACTGGATCGAGTCGGTGGCCAAGCTGCCGGTGAACGTCGAGATCGCCAGCGAATACCGCTACCGCGACAGCGTCCCGCACCCGAACACCCTTGTCGTGACGATCTCGCAGTCCGGCGAAACGGCCGACACGCTGGCCGCGCTGAAGCATGCGCGCAGCCTCGGCATGACGAACACGCTGACGATCTGCAACGTCTCCACGAGCGCAATGGTGCGCGAGTGCAAGCTGGCGTACATCACCCGCGCCGGCGTCGAAGTGGGCGTCGCGTCGACGAAGGCCTTCACGACCCAGCTGGCCGCACTGTTCCTGCTGACCCTGACCCTGGCCCAGGTGAATGGCCGCCTGACCGACGAGCAGGAAGCGAACTACCTGAAGCAGATGCGTCACCTGCCGGTCGCGCTGTCGTCCGTGCTGGCGCTGGAGCCGCAGGTGATCGCATGGGCCGAGGAATTCGCCCGCAAGGAAAACGCCCTCTTCCTGGGCCGCGGCATCCACTACCCGATCGCGCTGGAAGGCGCGCTGAAGCTGAAGGAAATCTCGTACATCCACGCCGAAGCCTACCCGGCCGGCGAACTGAAGCACGGCCCGCTGGCGCTGGTGACGGAAGAGATGCCGGTGGTGACGATCGCCCCGAACGACGCGCTGCTGGAAAAGCTGAAGTCGAACATGCAGGAAGTGCGCGCCCGTGGCGGCCAGCTGTACGTATTCGCCGACGTCGATACCCAGATCATCTCGGGCGAAGGCCTGCACGTGATCCGTCTGCCGGAGCACTACGGCCTGCTGTCGCCGATCCTGCACGTGGCGGCGCTGCAGTTGCTGGCGTATCACACGGCGCTGGCGCGTGGTACGGACGTGGACAAGCCGCGGAATCTGGCGAAGTCGGTTACCGTGGAATAAGCGGCGCGTCGCAGGTCCCGGCACCTGACAAGATCAAATTATGTCTGTCAAAGTCAGATTATGTTTGTCAAATGCGCGGCAAGTTTGTCAAATTTCGACAGATCAATGTTGATGTCCGAGAAGTTTTTGTTCTAAGAGCGTAAGATCCTGACAACCCGCGCCGTGTCCTCATGCATTATTTGAGGAAACGACGTGGGTTAAGACTGCTTCAGTCCTGGCTTTCTCTACGTTTAAGCCCCCCTCTACAAAGCCTTGCTGCTGATCTATACGCAAGATCACAGCTGCTCCGGCTCACCGGCATTCGCTGAGTGAGACCCTCATCTTTGTTTCCACCTTTCGAAGACTGTTGGCTCCAATATGATTTTTGGAGCGACAAATATTGCTTTTCTGCTATAAGTCCAAAAATGGCGTTAAGATATCGAACAGGCAAGGAAGATTTCTGATCAACACTTCAGATATTGTGGCTATGGCGACCAAAGTCGAACGCATCCTCATTCTGGCGAAAACTTACCCTTCTCCTAGCGCTAAGCACACGGAGACATCCTGCGTTGCTGGGATTAATGAGCATGGTGAAGCCCGGCGGCTGTACCCTGTTCCATTTCGTATGGTTGCCGAAAACCAGCAATTTCAAAAATGGCAATGGATTACTGTACGAATCGAGAAGTCACCGGCCGATCACAGACCCGAAAGTCACAAGGTCTACGTTGACACGATCGAAGTCGGCAACAAGATTCCTACAGCGAATGGCTGGGCTTCGCGTCGCCCTTGGTGGGAAATGCTCCCGATGTTCGACAGCTTCACGACTTTGGACACCGCGCGTGAGCTACAGGACATTAGCCTCGCACTGTTGCGTCCGAAGCGCTTAGTCAAACTGGAAATTTCCCCTGTCGATAACCCGAATTGGACAGAAGAAGAGATGGCTAAGCTGATTCAACAGCAAAGCCAGGGAAACTTGTTTTCTCAAGATGAAGAGCGGAAACAACTGAAACTGCTGGAAAAGTTGCCCTTCGATTTCTACTATCACTATGTCTGTGACACCCCAGACGGCGAGCAAGTGTATAAGCATAAGATCGTCGACTGGGAAGTCGGTATGCTTTACCGCACATGCAAGAGGACCTACGGGACGCAATGGGAGGCCCAGTTCCGTGCGAAACTCGAGCAGGAGTTTGGGAAGAAAGATCTGTTGTTCATGATGGGAAACATCCATCGTTTCCAGCATCAATGGCTCATTATCAGTTTGTTCTACCCGCCAAAGCCGGCTTCATGTGTCGGATCGCAGGTACCTCTGTTTTGAGCGCACTGGCTTGCAAGTGTTCTACTTCAATGCCACTCGCATGTTGAACGGCATCGGCAACGAGGCTGCGGTGACACATGCGGTAGTTGGCCTCGAAACACAAAAGTGCGCAGTGAGCATTCTCTGCCATCTCCGATAGCTGGGAAATTACTTCGCTTTGACTTGCGAGGTAGCGTTTGAAATCTTTCTTGTAGCGTTGCCAGTCACCGTCCAGACGGTATTGATCGCGTATCGATTTTGGGCATCCGAGCTCGGAAATATGCTGATAAGCAAAGCCGTTGGTGTTGAGGATTTCGCGGAGCCCGTTCTTCGAGAAACCCTTTTTGCGAGAAAGCGGCAGTTCGCGAATGTCGACTACAGTCTCCACATTGCCCAGTCTGAGCAGTGTTAGAAAATTTTCAATGTCGAGACCTTCGTAGCCGATGGTGAGAATGCTCATGTGTCGTTCCTTGTAGCTTAGAAGTTTACACGGCGTTTCTCGTCCTGAACAGTTATAAGTTGGGCTAGTGCGGCGGCGAGGTGAAGGTTACAACAGTACTTTCGATGAACTCGCTTTTTGCATTTTGCGAGTGCAAAGGAAGAGGACGTTGTAAGTCTTCATTGCCATTGCCGCCTAGCTCAAACAGTGTCGGCAGATCCTGGGTCCTCCCCTTTATCGGTCTTCCGTTTTCTTTAGTGGGAAGTGGATTGCGAGCCAGCCGACATCTGGCCGGCGGAAGCGGACCGCCCCATACTCCGGCACTCCTGTGCGCACCGGCGGCAAGCCGCTGCGCAATCCTGGCAATGCTGCGCCTGATGTTGGGCACACTCCTCTGTACAAGCCTCGCAGATCTCGGCGCACAGCTGGCAGACTTGCGTTGCGTGCTCGCTAGACCGGCTCATGAATTGGGCGGCCAGGCGGCAAATTGCTGCACATTCATTGTCCAGTTCAATGCAGCGAGCCATCATCTTCGGATCCGGCTCCTGAAGGCAGGCTGCGGCGCAGGTGTCACATGCTTGGGCGCACTCATAACAGGCCTGGATACACGATTGGAACTGATTTTGGTTCATAATCTTTCTCCTTGAAGGTTCGTAGACTGGTCACCTCTTCCAGGATTCCGCACGCCTCTAGGCATGTCGCGTGTTTGTCGATGTAGATAGTGTTCGCAGGCGCCACAGCGCCGCGGCGGAGCCATGTGCGACGGACGATGCCACATACCGATCATCCGTCGTGCCTGCAACGCTTACTTCACGGCCGTGATGACGTACTTGTCGTCTTGCTGCACGATCTCGACGTCGACTTTCTTGCCGACCGAAAGTTTGTCGAACAGGGCCTTGTCCTTGACCGCAAAGCCCATCGTCATGGCCGGCCAGTTCAGGCTCTTGACCGGACCATGTGCGAGCGTCACGGTCCCCGCGGCCGGGTCGACGGATTTCACCGTGCCGACGGCCTCGTGGCGGGCCATCTTGCTCCCTTTGTTTGCCTGGTGCATGTCCATGCCCTTCATCATGTCCTGACACGACTTGGCATCCATGTTTTTCATGTCCATGCCCTTCATGTTCATGCCTTTCATCATGTCCTGGCACGACGTCGCGTTCATGCCGGTTTGATTCGACTGCGCCTGCGCGGTGCCCAGGCCGGACACGGCAAGGGCGAGCATCGTGGCGATCAGGGTGTGATGTTTCATCATATTTCCTTTCATATCTCAGTTGAGGTGGGAATGTTTGCAGGCGCAGCGGCACCGATACCGCCTACCTGCCGTGCTATTTCGCATGAATCGTTCGCTCCCCGGTCGCGGGTACCTGGCGCAGAGCGTGCATGCGCCGCGTCTGACGGCGACGCAGCAGCAGGTAGGCCGCGGGCACCACGAACATCGACAGCAGCGGCGCCGTGACCATGCCGCCGACCATCGGCGCGGCGATGCGCTGCATGACTTCGGAACCGGTCCCGGCGCCGATCATGATCGGCACGAGACCCGCGACGATGACGGCGACCGTCATCGCCTTCGGCCGCACGCGCAGGACGGCGCCTTCGCGGATCGCGTCGACCAAGTCGGCTTCGCTGTCGCGCCCGGCCTGGACACGGGTTTCCCAGGCTTGCTTCAGGTACAGCAGCATGATCACGCCGAATTCGGCCGCCACGCCTGCCAGCGCAATGAAGCCGACGCCGCTTGGCACCGACAGGTTGTGCCCGAGGAGCCACAGCAGCCACACGCCGCCGGCCAGCGCGAACGGCAAGGTGGCCATGATGAGAGCCGCTTCGTCGAAGCGTTTGAACGTGAAATAGAGCAGCACGAAGATTATCGCCAGCGTGACCGGGACCACGACCTTGAGCTTCACCGTCGCGCGCTCCAGATACTCGAACTGGCCGGACCACGATACCGAATAGCCGGGCGGCAGCTTGACTTCGCTCACGACGACCTGCTGCATGTCGCGCACTGCGGAGCTGAGATCCCGGCCGCGAATGTCGACGTAGACCCAGCCCGACAGGCGCGCGTTCTCGCTCTTGAGCATCGGCGGTCCATCCTTGATGCGGATTGCCGCGACATCCCCGAGCCGGATCTGCGCGCCGCGTTCGGTCAGGACAGGCAGCTCGCGCAGCTTCTCGACCGAGTCGCGCACCTCGCGCGGATAACGCACGCTGATCGGGAAACGCTGCAGCCCCTCGACCGTCTCGCCGATGTTGTCTCCGCCAATCGCGGACGACACGACGCTTTGCACGTCGGCGATGTTCAGGCCGTAGCGCGCGGCGGTCTCCCGGTCGATCTTCACGTCGATGTAGCGGCCGCCGTTCAGGCGCTCGGCCAGTGCGGACGATACACCCGGTACTTTTTTCACGGCACGCTCGATCTCACCGGTGATGCGGTCGATGACCTTCAAATCGATGCCGGCGATCTTGACGCCGACCGGGCTCTTGATGCCGGTGGCGAGCATGTCGATGCGGTTGCGGATGGGCGGCACCCAGACATTCGACAGGCCCGGGACCCTGACGATGCGGTCCAGTTCCTCGACCAGCTTGTCAGGCGTCATGCCGGGGCGCCACTGGTCGCGCGGCTTGAACTGGATCGTCGTCTCGAACATTTCCAGCGGCGCCGGATCGGTGGCCGATTCCGCGCGGCCGGCCTTGCCGAATACGCTCTGCACTTCCGGAACGGTCTTGATCAGGCGATCGGTCTGCTGCAAGAGTTCGGCCGCCTTGCCGACACCGAGGCCTGGCAGGGCCGAGGGCATGTACAGCAGGTCGCCTTCGTCGAGCGCCGGCATGAACTCGCCTCCCAGGCGCGACAGCGGCCAGACAGTCGCGGCGGCGATCAGGCCCGCGACAATGAGGACGGTCTTCGGACGCCGCAAGACGCGTTCGAGCAGCGGGCGATACAGCCGGATCAGGCCGCGGTTGAGCGGATTGCTCTGCTCGTCCGGGATGCGGCCGCGGATCAGGTAGCCCATCAACACCGGAATCAGCGTTACGGCCAGGCCTGCTGCAGCGGCCATGGCATAGGTCTTCGTGAACGCCAGCGGCGAGAACAGCTTGCCTTCCTGCGCTTCGAGAGTGAACACCGGCACGAACGACAGCACGATGATCAACAGCGAGAAGAACAAGGCCGGACCGACTTCGGCCGCCGCATCGCCGATCACACGCCAGTGGTCATCGCCGGCGAGCTTTTTGCCAGGATGGGCATGGTTCCACGCTTCGATATGCTTGTGCACATTCTCGATCATGACCACGGCCGCATCGACCATCGCCCCAATCGCGATCGCAATCCCGCCGAGCGACATGATGTTCGCATTTACACCCTGGTAGTACATAACCAGGTAAGACGCGAGGATGCCGATCGGCAGTGACACGATCGCCACCAGCGCCGACCGCATGTGGAACAGGAAGATCGCGCAGACCAGTGCGACCACGATGAATTCCTCGATCAGCTTGTGTTCGAGGTTGGCGACTGCGCGCTTGATGAGGCTCGACCGGTCGTAGGTTGGCACGATTTGCACACCCGGCGGCAGGCTCGACTTGAGCTTCTCAAGCTTCGCCTTGACCGCGTCGATCGTCTCGAGCGCATTCTTCCCGGAGCGCATGACGATCACGCCGCCCGCCACTTCGCCTTCGCCATTCAGTTCCGCGATGCCGCGCCGCATTTCGGGACCGATCTGGATACGTGCGACATCGCCGAGTCGTACCGGCACGCCGGCCTCGCTGGTCCTCAACGGGATATTGCGAAAATCGTCGAGCGATTGCAGATAGCCGGAGGCGCGCACCATGTATTCGGCTTCGCCCAGCTCCAGTACCGAACCACCGGTTTCCTGGTTCGCCTTCTGCACGGCGTCGATGATTCTGGCGTGTGAAATATTGAAAGCGCGCATCTTGTCAGGATCGAGCTGGATCTGGTACTGCTTGACCATGCCGCCGATGCTGGCGACTTCCGATACGTTCGGCACCGCCTTCAGTTCGTATTTGAGGAACCAGTCCTGCAGCGCGCGCAACTGTGACAGGTCGAGCTTGCCGCTCTTGTCGACGAGTGCGTACTCGTACACCCAGCCGACTCCGGTAGCGTCCGGCCCGAGCGATGGTTTCGCTTGCGACGGCAGGCGCGACTGCACCTGGTTGAGGTATTCGAGCACCCGCGAACGCGCCCAGTAGGGATCGGTGCCGTCGTCGAATAGGATGTAGACGAACGAGTCGCCGAAAAAGGAATAGCCGCGTACCGTCTTCGCTCCCGGCACGGACAGCATGGTCGTCGTTAATGGATACGTGACCTGGTTCTCGACGATCTGCGGCGCCTGGCCCGGGTAGGTGGTGCGGATGATCACCTGCGTATCCGACAAGTCCGGGATGGCGTCAAGCGGTGTCTTCGACAAAGCCCAGACACCCCAGCCTGTCAGGCCGACAGTGGCCATCAGGACCAGGAAGCGGTTGACGATGGACCAGCGGATCAACTTGGCGATCATTTGCCATCTCCGCTACCGGTTTGCTTGCTGGCCGGTGTGATCGACGTGATCTGGTAGTCGCCCTCGGGGGTCTGGCGGATCTCGAACGTGACCTGGTTGCCGACTGCGATGTCGCGCGGCAAACCACTCGCCGGCAGTTTGAACGGCATCGTCATCGGCCCCCATTGCAGCGTCGGGATCGGCTCGTGCGACAGGGTGATACTGTCGGGATCGATCTTCTCTACGTGACCACGGCCGTGGTGCGTCGGGGCGGCAGCGGGTTTGGCGCCCTCGGCGGTACCGGCATCACCCATGCGTGCAATCGCGCCCTTGAGGCTGGCTTCCGAGTCGACCAGGAACTGCCCGGACGCGACGACCTTCTGGCCGGACGACAGGCCGCTGCGGATCTCGGTCTGGCCATTGGCCTCGCCCCCCGTTTTCACCTCGACTGGAGCGAACTTCCCATCCTCGCTCGCAACGAACACGACGCTGCGCGTGCCGGTCTGGATCACAGCCTCGCTTGGCACCAGCAAGACGGCCTTGCGCGCGGCCGGCGTCAGGCTCACGGTCGCGAACATGCCGGGAACCAGACGGCCTTGCGGGTTGGCCAGCTCGATGCGCGCCTTCAAGGTGCGCGTGGTCGGATTGATTTCCGGCAGGATCGCGCCGACCTTGCCCTGGAAGGTCATCCCCGGCCAGGCGGCGGCGCGTGCCTCGACGGCGCTGCCTGGCCGTACCTGGGCGGCTGCCGCTTCAGGAATCTCGGCATTCACCCAGACAGTGGACAGGCCATTGATGCGGTACAGCGACGCACCGGACATGATGGTCATGCCCTCGCGCACGGCAAGCTCGGCCACCACGCCGGACACTGGTGATGTGATCGTCAAACGCGGATGAACCTTGCCACTTTTCTCAATCTGGCGGATCTGCTCCTCGGTCATGCCAGCCAGGCGCATGCGCTGGCGTGCCGCGTCCGCCAGATCCGCCGACATGCGGCGCGCGGCGAGGTAATCCTCCTGCGCCGCCACCCAGTCGGGGACGTAGATATCGGCCAGCGCCTCGCCCTTGCGGACACGGTCGAGCGGCGCACGTACGTAAAGGCGCTCGACATACCCGTTGGCACGCGCTTGCACGAGGTAGAGATCGCGCTCGTTCCAGGCCACGCTGCCCACCGATTCGAGCGCAGTGGCAAGGCTGCCTTCCTTCACCTCGGCCGTCCGGATGCCGAGGTTTTGCTGTACGCGCGGGCTGATTGCGACTTTGCCGTCGTCGCCGGCTCCGTCGGCATACACCGGCACGAGCTGCATGTCCATGAAGGGCGACTTGCCCGGCTTGTCGAATTTTTGGCCGGGTACCATCGGGTCGTGCCAGTAGAGCACTTTTTTGCCCGTCGCAGGATCAACCTTGTCGCCGCTCGTGGCCGCGGCCCTGCCGCTCGTTGCCGGCATGGCGGCGTGCAGGCCATGCTGCATGCCGGTCCAATACAGGCCACCACCGGCAGCGATCAGGATACCAGCCTCGGCCAACGCGAGGAGGAGGTTCTTTTTCTTGATCATTTCGTGTTCCTGGGGATCGCGGAGGCCGGCATCGCGCCGTTCGAAGTGGGAAAGAGGAAGTTCAGTTGTGCCCACAGCCTGGCGGTGTCGGCTTCGAGTTGCAATCCGGCGAGACGGACGTCGAGTTCGCCACGCCGTGCGGCCAGCACGTCGGCAAGCGTCGCTTTGCCGCCACGGTAGGCAGCCAACGTGGCTTCGCTGCGCTCTTGCGCCAGTGGGATGAGTTCCCGGGAATACCGTGCCAATCGTTCGCGATTGGTCTGCCACTCGGCCACCATGACGCGCGTTTCAGCCGTATGCGCCCGCAGCATCTCGTCGCGCTCGGCACGCGCCTGGTCGGCGCTGGCGAGCTTGGCCGCCAGTTCGCGGTCTTGCCGGTGCTTCTGGTCCCACTGCAGCGGGACCGAGACGCCGACCGAGATCATGTTGGAATAGCCCGGGCCGCGTTGCGCATAGCCGACCTCCACGGTCCAGTCGGACTTCTTGTCGGCCTCGGCCAGCTTCACTTCCGTCGCGGCGACATCGGCCTGCTTGTTGAGGACAGCGATCTCAGGATGATGGGCAAGCTGGGTATCGAGCGAGGCCGGGTCGAGCCGGATGGTGTCAATTGCTGGCTGGCCGGACAGCGGCTCGCCGGCAACGTCGCCGATCCACCGTGCGAGCGTGATCGTTGCGCTGCGCACCCGGCGCGCGGCATCGTCCACGCGATCGTCGAACTGGGCGACGGCGGCCCGGGCAGACAATATATCGGCCTGGCTTCCGCGACCGGCCCGGTAAGCGGCGTCGGCGGCCTCACGTTCAAGCTGCGCCTGGTCGCGCTGTGAGGCGACCACGGAAGCCATTGCTTCGGCATAGTAGCGATCGAGCCAGGCGATGGCCGTCCCGCGTTCGACATCGGCGGTCGTCTTGTCTTTCACGGCCAGCTCTTTTTCCGCTTCGCGCTGGTACCGCTCGGCCCGAAAGGCGCGTTTGTCGGAGCGCGTGATCTCCTGCATCACGCCGATGCGCCGCATTGTCATGAAATCCGCGGTGAGACTTCCACGATCGGGGCCGCTGACCGGCAGGTTGTCGACACCGATCTTGAGTACCGGGTCGGGCATCTGGCCGGCTGCCACCGCCATCTCGCGGGATGCCGTCACGGCAGCATCCTGCGCGGTAATCTGCCGGGAGCGTTCAACGGCAAGACGCTGCGCCGCGACCAGGGTCAATGCATCGGCGGCAAGCGCGGGCGCCGCCAGCGTCAGGGACGTGACCAATACGGCCACGCATCCTGTCAGCGAAAACAGGGGGACGCGCCCGTGACGGCGCGCGGAAAACAGGAAGGACATGCGATCTCCACAAGCGTTGAAATACATCGCGTGCGCAAACGCGCGCGCGGCGAATCAAGCATGTGAAGTTGTCAAATACGGAAGCAGCAGTGGCGTATCGCCATTGTTGGCTCGGTCGCGTGTGATAGCGACGGCATGGCCGTAACGGCACCGGGAGGTGCTACGCCATCATCGAGCAAGACAATCGACAGAACCGGCCCGACCACAAGGAACGGCAGCACCGAGGGCAGATCCGGCTTGTTGAGCGATTGCGGGTCGGCGTGGGTGTGCGCATGACACAAGCTCGGCTGGGCCTTGTCCATGCCTGCGCCCGTGCAGTGATCCATGCCAGCCATCCCGTTGTCGGCTGCCGCCATCGACATGCGCGCCGGCGAAGTCGCGCCGGGGCAGGCGTACGAAGCCAAAGCCAGTTGGGTGAACAGCAAGCTGATCACGGCAATTACGGCGGCAACAAGGCGGGTTGAACGGGACGGTTTCATGGTTCTGGACACTTTGACAAAGATTGTGGCAGCGCGCCGGAGCCAGTGTCAAGGCGTGACGTGATGTAATGCGCTCAAGAGCGCTCTGGTCACCGATGGCAGGCCGCGACAGTCTTTCAGCAATCAAGGACCAGCGTAAACCTTCCCGTTGTGGGAAGGTCAAGGGCTTTGTCGATCTCGTAAGCTGGAAAGCGGCGCGTTAGCGAACGGGCGCAGTTGTCTTCGCCAATTCCAAACGTGCGCGACCCATGATGTCTCGTGCAGCGGAAAGGCCGAGGAACGCCATAATGCTCGCGACTGCGATATCGGGCCAACCTGCTTTCGTGCCGAAGACGCCGATTGCGGCCAGCAGCACGGCCAGGTTGGCAATCATGTCGTTGCGCGTGCACAGCCACACCGAACGCATGTTTGCGTCACCATTACGGAAGGCATACAGCAACAATGCGACTACGCCATTCGCTGCGAAAGCGATGATGCTGATGATGCCCATCGTTTCCGCTTCCGGTACGTGACTTCCCAGCCCGATCCACAACGCCCGGGCCAGCACGAGCACCCCGAATGCTCCCATGATCACGCCTTTCGCGTAGGCCGCGCGCGAACGCCAGATCGTGGCCATCCCCAGCACGAACAGCGACACGGCGTAGTTGCCGGCGTCGCCCAGGAAGTCCATCGAGTCTGCCAGCAGGGAAACCGAACCCGCCTTCATACTGCTGACCAGTTCGACGCCAAACATGAGAATGTTGATGAACAGGGCGACCCATAGAACCCTGCGATAACGATTGTCGGGCGGAGACGATTGTGAACCGCACGATCCAGAGCAGCAAGACGACATAGGAACCTCTACAAGTAATGATCGTATTAGAATCCCTGTAGCTACTACAAGGTCAAGCGGGAGTGCGGATGAACATGCGAATTGGTGAGCTGGGTAAGCTGACGGGGTGCCAGCCGGAGACGATCCGGTTCTATGAGCAGAAGGGGTTGTTGCCGCCTCCGGTTCGATCAAATGCGAACTACCGGCTCTACGACGCCACTCATGCGGAACGTTTGCACTTCATCCGCCGCTGCCGGGCCTTGGGGATGTCGCTGGACGAAGTGCAGATGCTGCTCGATTTTCACGACCAGCCGGATCGGCCTTGCGGCGGGGTGAACGAACTGGTCGACCAGCATATAGGCCAAATCGACCGGCAGATTGCCGAGCTATCTACGCTGCGTGCGGAGCTTTCACAGCTGCGGGCGAAATGCGACTCGACGCGCCCTGCGGCTTCTTGCGAGATATTGAAGCAGCTCAGTGATTCCACCGGACTTCCATACACACATGGGCATTGAAAGCTCAACTAGTCAATCATCTTGGCAAAACCCGTCACCTATTCCTCTTGAGGTGATTGCTATGCAACATGAGCATGGTGGCAAACGCGCTATTCTCAGCGGGGCCCAACCTTAACGGTGCGATGAATAGTCCATCATTGGACTTTTTTTCTATCAAGAAAGCTGTCGGCTTGATAATATATTCCCTTAACTTTTGCGGTTGCATCTAGGGGAATATTGTGTCTTCGAAAAGAGATTTTGAGCGGTTCGTGGCCTGGCTGCACCAGCCGGAAACTGAAGCTCCGCCAGACGTCCGGCGGTTGGCGAATCTAGCGCTTGCCAACTTCGACGAATTGGCGCTGACTTCCCGCCATCGAAGCCAGCGATCTCTCTATTTGGTCGATCTTGCCCGTAGGTCATTTGTACAGACACCTGACGGTCCGCCCGAAATGCAAGCCGTAGCGGCGGATGTAACTTGGCCGTGGCGGCGCCTGCGCCATTTGACGCTTGGACCGTTTCGCGGTTTTCGTACCCCTGAGCCTTTTGATCTGCAAAAGCGGGTCATTCTATTTTACGGACCAAACGGCAGCGGAAAAACTAGCCTATGCGAGGGCTTGGAATACGCCCTGCTTGGTTCGGTGGAAGAGGCAGACACAAAGCGGATCGCTGAGCGCATTTATCTAGAGAACGTTCATGCGCGTCGTTTCCAGGCGCCAGTACTGACGGCGACTGACCACCAAAGCCGGGACGTGCCGGTAACAGCTAACCCCGACACCTACCGGTTCTGCTTCATTGAGAAGAATCGAATCGATGCGTTCTCGCGCATTGCTGCCCGACCGCCGGCGCAACGTACAGAGCTGATCGCCACCTTGTTTGGCATGGACAAATTTAACGAGTTTGTGGGCCAGTTCAACGAATCAATGGACCAGCAGCTTGTCCTAAACGGCGCCAAGCAGCTTCTCTTAACGGCACGGCGTAACGCCTTAGCCGCTGATCAAGCAACGGTCGAAGCCGAACCCCAAGCCTTGCTCGCTTTGTCAATCGAAGAGGCCGCACTCGCTCGTACGTACTCAGAAGGCATGACGTATCCGGACCTCAAGGGCTTAATTGGTAATGCCGAAAACCCCGGTCGCCTGCAGGAACTGGAAGACATCTTGAACGCCGTCCCTCCTGCGGTCCTTGGGTTGACACGGGAAGGGTTGTTGAAGAGCTTCGAGGCGGCCCGTAATGCCAATGATGAAATCGTCAGAATTATCGATAACCTCGGTACTCGCAGCAGCCAAGTTTCCTTCAAAGACCTCTACACCGCAGTGTTGGCACTTCAAGCCATCGAAGGCAACCACTGCCCGGCTTGCGACACGCCTCTTGCTGGTGAGATCCGCGTCGCTACAAATCCTTATGAAAAGGCAGCAACTGGCCTTGCCCAGTTGAAGGAACTCAGCGAGCTCCAGGAAGAACAAAAAGCCGTTCAAGCTAAAGTCTCTACGGTTTCCCGTGAACTTCGCCAGCAACTCGCAACCTTAGCTGCGTTCGTCGTAGCTCAGGATGAACAGGAGACGCCGGTGGGGCAATATTTATGTGACTTAGCGGCCGAGCCCGTTGGAGAGTGGTGGGCTGCAGTTTATCCTGCTAGGGGAGGGCGACAGGAAAATACTCCGGACGATGCTGTGACTGTTGATCATCTTCTAGCCGTTGCCGACCGGGTGGCTACGCAGGACGCAGCCTCGCTCCTGGCTACGCAGGAGCGTCAGCGGCACATCGACGAACGTGATCGGCTGAATGAGTTCCGCCTTTTGCTGCAAGCGCAGGACTTGAAGCGGCAACAACTCATGGATGCCCTAGCTGCGGCGAGGGCGCGGATCGCAGCTTTTGATGTTGACAATGCGGCGCTCATTGGCGAGGTCATTCAAGAGGCGCGGGACATCGAGCGCGACGCCTCAATTAAAGCCGCATACGACCAGTTTCTGGCCCTGCTCCGGAACTATCGAAACCAGCTGCCGAGCACCCTCATGGCGGGTCTTAATGAGAGGGCAATGAACCTCTACAACGAGTTCAATCATAACGATTTGGATTCCGATAAGCTCGCGGCGCTTTATTTGCCGTTGACAGCCGATCAAAAGATCGAGGTTTCATTCCGGGGCAATCCTCAGGTCCGTGTGGACGCTTTGCATGTGCTGAGCGAGGGCCACGTCCGATGCTTGGGCCTTGCAATCTTGTTAGCGAAGAGCCAGAGCAGCCAGTGCCCACTCATTGTGTTCGATGACGTAATCAACGCAATCGACCATGAGCATCGCAGCGGAATCCGGGCTACCGTTTTCGAGAGCGATCATTTCGCCCAAACACAACTCATTGTCACCTGCCACAGCAATGAGTTTATTAAGGATATCCAACAACACTTACCAGCTAATCGACGCAATGATTGTCAAGTCTATCTATTCCGCAATCATGATGGTAATTACCAGCCAAGGGTAACTGGAAACGTCCCATGTCGGAACTACGTGGCGAAGGCCAGGGCATCAAAGGACGCACTTGATGACCGTGAGGCCTTGGCTTCCTCGCGTCAAGCGCTCGAAATGCTGTCTGAGAAGACTTGGCGTTGGCTTGTCAGCCATGACTTGGGCCTCCTGAGTTTGCAGCTTGCCGGCGTAGGTGCAGAGCCCAGTTTGCGCAACCTTTGTGAAGCAATTCTCAAGCGGCTCAACGATTCAGTGAACTTCGCACACGCTAACAAGCCGCTTCTACAAACCGCTTACGGCCGAATTCTGGGCATTCCAGCCGCGAACCTTGTATGGACCTATCTGAATAAAGGAACCCACGAAGAAGCAAACCGGGACGACTTCGATGCTGATTTGGTGGAGTCAGTCGTCCAGACTTTGGAAGTGTTGGATGGACTAGACTTAAGAGCCCGGCGGTAGTGCGTACTGGAAGGGATAATAACTCTTCAACCCTATCATTTCATCACAACCGCACTGTTGACGCTTGGCGTATCGAAGGGATGTTGTAAAGGCAATTACGAGCAACCCTGAATTGACTTTAGGCTCCTGGATTATTTTTCAAACTCAAAGAGAACAGTGAACTCCAATACAGGATATGTACGCGCGGCGCGCGACAGCGATATTCCGATCATAGAAGCTTGGCTACCCAAGGACGAGAGCGTTCCCTCGTTGGCGGTAAATTGGAAGCTCACCAAGAAGGTCTACCAAGAAAGAGGCATGCTCGTTTGGGAAGACGCTACGACAGAGATTCCGGTTGCCTATTTTTGGGGCTCTCTCCACAGTCACGACAGCGTGCTCGAAATTCATCCGGTTTACCGCCGTAGGGGCATCGGCCGAGCATTTGTCGAGCATTTGATCGACAGGTCGCGTGAACAGGGCGAGCCTCTTCTCGAAATCGAATGCGCACCTGAAACCTCTAAAGAGTTCTGGATGGCGATGGGATTCGACGTTCGCGAGCATGGGTGGTCTATGTACGGCCCACAGCTGATCGGACAGAAAATTCTCCGTTTGCCGCGAGAGTTACCAGAAGGACCGCAAATTCCCGTGACTGTGGCATTTCTTCCTGAGTCAGCAGCTTATGATGACTCTATCGTTACGCCGTTGGTAAAGCACGCACTCGTCGGGGCCGTAGGCCGTTCCGGGGGCATCGCACTTAATGAAAGGGTGGCATACTTTGACCTCGACGACGGCAAGGACTTAGTCATTGAAATCGTCGTCGCAGGCAAGAGAGTGTATCGGGGCAAGGCTAAGCACCAAGGAGCAAAAGCGATCGGTGTTGCACCTTGTAAAAGGGGATTCGCGGTGGATACTCTTTATTTTGGTCGCGACGCCTTGGGTTCCTTTATCGACGAGTAGTTCGACTGGGCGGACGTAAAGCATTTCTTTTCGTCCGCAGTCGCCTCACAGTTTATTGATCTGTCGGTTGATGGCCTCGAGTGTTTTTTCATTGCGTTCGCTGTACCGGTGCGTCAGATAATCGGTGTGTCTGCGCATCAATAGCGTGATCTTGAAAAACTCTTCCATGACGTCCACGACACGGCCGTAGTCGGCGGAAGATCGCATGCGGTCGGCTTCGTCGAATTTCTTGTATGCCATCGGTACCCACAATTGGTTCGGGATCGTGGACATGCGCACCCAGCGTCCCAGCAGCCGCAGCGTGTTCACCACGTTGAACGATTGTGAACCGCCGCAGACCTGCATCGCGACCAGGTATGCCCCTGACTCGGCCGCACCGCGCCCTGTTCTACCGGAATTCAGCCGATCTGGTTTTTCATCACTTTCCGTGGTTGCCCCTGATGCGATTGGCTCTTCCAAATATTCAGCCGAGTCTGCATTTCCTTCTTCAGTCGCCTTGATTGCACCGTATCTCGGTATAGACTGATCAAATTGCGCGGGCTGCGCGCCGTGCCAATGCTGTAATTGCTTTGGACGACATGATGAGACGCGTGCCGATCACTTCTGATGACTAAAGTGGACCCATCAGTCAAGACACTCAGCCGGCTAGTTTAAGCTGTGTCCGTTTCCACTTCAGCAGCTGCCCGGC